>JAQCFL010000030.1 GCA_027619375.1 Verrucomicrobiota bacterium
CCCCGTCCCCTTTGAAGGCCAGACTGTAGCCCACCGCCACCCAAACCAAAGACATCAGGCAGGCCAGGGCAAAACAATGCATCAGCACGCTCAACACGTTCCGCCCCCGCACCAGCCCCCCATAGAAGAGCGCCAGGCCAGGAAGGGTCATGAACAGCACCAACACCGTCGCCGTCAGCATCCAGGCCGTGTCTCCCGTCGAAAGCTCCACCGCCTCCTCCTGAGCACCCAGCGGCCCCGCCATCGCGAAGAAAATGAAGAACACCGAAAACGCTGAATGAATCTTTTTCATGGGCCGGACCATGCGCGGCATCTCAGGCCCTAAACCCCCTGCTGCAAAGCACAAAACACCAGCATTCCTCTCCCTCTGCATATTTTGCTCCCTCCTCCCTGGAGGCCGATTCGCTCCTATTTTCCCTCCCCTCCCCAAACTTGGCACGGCCAATGCTTTCCGGCCCGCGATCACAATCAACCCATCCAACACAACATGCGAAAGCAATTCACACTGCCAATCCTAGCCCTCCTCGGAACAGCCGGCGTCGCCATGGCTGCCCCTGAGTCCTATGAAGCCTTCACCGAAGAACCCGGATTCGGCTACTTCGCGGTCAGCAACCTCTGGATCCTCCTCTCCGCCGCCCTCGTGTTCATCATGCACTTGGGATTCGCCTCGGTGGAATCCGGACTCTGCCAAAAGAAGAACACCGTCAACATCCTCTTCAAAAACCTCTTCATCGTCTGTATCGGGGCGATCGGTTACATGGCCTGGGGCTTCAATGCGATGTACCCCGGATGGGAGGAGGCCGCCGGTCACTTCTTCGCCATGGGCAAACCTCTCGCCAATTCCTTCGCAGAGGCTGACATCGTCGCCAACATGACCAGCGAATACGCCGACTACACCTACTGGTCCGACTTCATCTTTCAGGCCATGTTCGCCGCCACCGCCGCAACGATCGTTTCCGGAGCCGTCGCCGAGCGCGTCAAGCTCCCGACCTTCATGATCTTCGCCGCACTGCTGGTCACCTTCCTCTACCCCATCACCGGTTCCTGGGAATGGGGCGGCGGCTGGTTGAACGGCTTCGGTGGCGACGACGCCGAGAACTCCGCGCAGTTCATCGACTTCGCCGGCTCCTCCCTGGTGCACGCCTTCGGCGGCTTCGCCGCTCTCGGTTGTGTGCTCGTCCTCGGCCCCCGCAAGGGCAAATACACCAAGGACGGCATCAAGCCCATCCCCGGCCACAACCTTCCCCTCGCCAACATCGGAGTGTTCATGCTCTTCCTCGGTTGGTTCGGATTCAACGGCGGCTCCGTCCTCAGTGCCGATCCTCAAAGCGTCTCCCGCGTCTTCGTGACCACCGCCATGGCCGGTTTTGCAGGAGGCATCGGTGCCATCTTCTGCTCTTGGATCGTCCTCAAGAAGCCTGACCTCTCCATGGGACTCAACGGCATCCTCGCCGGTCTGGTTGGAATCACCGCCGGCGCCGGAGCCATCCCGCCCTGGTCCGCCCTGGTCGTCGGCCTCATCGCCGGTGTCATCGTGGTCCTCGCCGTCCTCTTCTTCGACAAGATCAAGATCGACGATCCGGTTGGCGCCATCTCGGTGCACGGTGTCTGCGGTATCTGGGGCACCTTGTCCGTCGCTTTCTTCGGAAACGAGGTCCTCGCAGGGGAGAAAATCGGATTCATGCCGCAGCTGATCGGCACAGTCTCCATCTCCGCCTTCGCCTTCGCCACTTCCTTCGCCCTGTTCTTCATCCTCAAGCTCATTATGGGCGTCCGCGTCAGCGAAGAGGAAGAGCACGAAGGCCTCGACGTGGCCGAACACGGGTCCCCGGCCTACGCCGACTGATCCGGAACAAAATCAAACAAAGTAACCGGCTGCGGGTTCTCCCGCAGCCGTTTTTGTTTGCACCACGAGCCCGGATTGCCAGCCTGTCGGCGGATGCTCTTCCTCCTCATCGACAACTCCAACACCCGCACCAAATTCCGCTTCGCCGACGCCAGCGGCCTGCAGGAGTGGAAGCAAACCATCCTCACCCGGGACATCTCTCCCGAAGTCCTCGCCACCACGCTCGGCGACCTGGAGTTCGACCACGCCATTCTCTGCTCCGTCGTCCCCGCGAAGGCCGCCATCCTGCGCGACTACATCACCCCTCGATCCCCGCTTCACCAGATTTCCTGCCACAGCAAACTCTCCATCGGCATCGACTACCCCTTCCCCGAACAAATCGGTGCCGACCGACTCGCCAATGCCGTCGCCGCCCACGCCCGCTTCGGCGCGCCCTCCGTGGTCATCGATTTCGGCACCGCCGTCACCTTCGATGTCATCGGTGCCCCGGGCGCCTATCTCGGCGGGGTCATCGCCCCCGGCTTGGCCACCATGACCGACATCCTCGCCCAACGCACCGCCCTCCTCCCCCAGATCGATCTGCAGGAACCCGAGGGCGCCATCGGCAAATCCACCATCCACGCCATGCAGGTCGGCGCCGTCCTCGGCTACCGCGGCATGATCCGCGAAATCCTCAAGGGCATCAGGCAGGAACTGCCCGCCGATCCCACCGTGGTCGCCACCGGAGGCGATGCCACCCTCATCGCACGAGGCCTGCCCGAGATCACCCACTTGGAGCCCGACTTGACCATGGAAGGAGTCTGGCGCATCGCCACCGCCAACAGCTGACCCCTCCGAACAGCTGACCCCTCCATGGAGCAGCGCCGATACAACACGTTCTCCGCAAAATGAGCAGCAACCCACTCGGCATCGGCATCGATTTTGGTGGCACCTCCGTCAAGGTCGGCGTGGTCGATGGCTATCAGGTCATCGCGCAGGCCCCGCCCCTCGCCACCCCGGAATTCGACGGTGCCCCGCCCCTCATTGACGCCATCGCCGGGACCATCTCCTGTCTCCGGGAAAAACATCCCGCCATCGCCGCCATCGGGGCGGGCATGCCCGGCTTCGTCGATTTCGAACACGGCCTCGTCCACGGCCTCACCAACGTCCCCGGCTGGGAAGGCATCGCCCTGCGCGACGAACTCCAACAACGCTGCAACCTGCCCGCTCAGGTCGAGAACGACGCCAACGCCATGGCCTACGCGGAGTGGAAATTCGGCGCGGCGGCGGGATGCCATCACATCGTCGCCCTCACTCTCGGCACCGGCGTCGGCGGTGGCCTCATCGCCAACGACCGCCTCGTCCGCGGGGCCCGCTCCGCCGCCGGCGAACTCGGCCAGACCTCCATCGACTACCGTGGCCGCAAAGGAGCCTACGGAAACCTCGGCGCCCTTGATGACTACATCGGCAACAACGAAATCGCCGCCGAGGCACAACAGGCCTACGCGAAATCGGGAGAACATCGCTCCATCGAAGACTGCCAGCCCGCCATGCTCTCCAAGGCCGCCGCCAACGGCGATCCCGTCGCCCTCTCCATCTGGCGGGGCTTCGCCGAAAAACTCAGCTGCGCCCTCCTGAACTGCTGCTACCTCCTCAACCCCGAAATCATCGTCATCGGTGGCGGCGTCGCCAAGGCGGGCGCGGTCCTCTTCGGCCCACTCGAATCCCACCTCCGCGATCAACTCGGCGATGTCTTCAACAAACACCTCCGCGTCGTCCCCGCCCGCTTCGGCAACGAAGCCGGCATGCTCGGCTCGGCCCGCATCGCCCTCGAGGAAGCCGGACTTGTTTAGACTCCCACCAGCTCCTCCACCCGCCGCTTCAACCCCGCAAATTCCTCTTCCCCGATCACCGGTGTGAGGGAACCCACTTCCTGATCCGGCAGCTCCACCCAGGTCCGGCAGCCGCCATAACGCTTCTCATACGGCAACTCCCACGGTCGCGCCAATCGCGAAACCCGCACCAGCGCACAGTGGATGCTCCCCTCTTCCCCCCACGCGAACCGCTCCCGCACCAACTCCTCCGACCAGATGTGAAACTCCTCCAAACGTTTCACCACCTCCCAATCCGTCAAGGTCCGCGCCCAAACCGCCTCGCACGAATACTGCAACGGCACCACCTCACCCACCTCCCACTCCCCACCCGACGGCTCGCACGGCACCCGCACCTGATCCCCCTGCGCGTGAAACCGCGTCGGAAAGAGGACAAACTTCTCATGCTTGAAGGAGAACCCCGCCCGCCCCTCGTGAATGCCGCCCTTCCGCAGCAACAGGGCCTGCCGCCCCGTCCCCAGGGCCTCACCGACCACCTCCCATTCCTTGTATCCGATCATCGCGCTCACGCCCCCTTTCTTCCCAAGATCCCAATGATGTCAATTAATCCGTTTTCAATCCGCCCCGGAAGTCGTATCCAAAAGCCGTGGCGAGCAGCAACGAACAGACGGAATCCCGGTATTTCGAGACCTCCGCAGCCGATGGCCCCATCCTCCTCCGCGAGGGCGGCTCCCTCCCGCAGATCCGCGTCGCCTACGAGACCTGGGGCACCCTCAACGCGGACAAGTCCAACGTCATCCTGATCTTCCACGCCCTCTCCGGCAGCCAGCACGTCAGCGGCTACAACCCCACCGACCCCGGGGACAACGGCCTCTGGCAACCCGAAACCCACGACGGCTGGTGGAACTCCCTCGTCGGCCCCGGCAAGGGCATCGACACCAACCGCGCCTTCGTCATCTGCCCCAACTACCTCGGCGGCTGCTACGGCACCACCGGCCCCAACTCCCTCGATCCTGAAACCGGCAAACCCTACGGCTCGAAATTCCCCCACGTCTCCGTCTCCGACCAGGCCGAAATGGCCGCCCGCCTCCTCGACCACCTCGCCATTCCCGCCATTCAAGCCGTGGTGGGCGCCTCCGTCGGTGGACTCTGCACCCTCACCTTTGCCAACCTCTTCCCGAACCGCGTCCGCAACGTCATCGCCATCGCCAGCGGCTTCAAGACCACCGTCCTCAACCGCCTCATCCTCTTCGAACAGATCCTCGCCATCGAGAACGATCCCTACTTCAACGGCGGCGACTACTACGACAGCGGCCGCCCCGATCTCGGCCTCGCCCTGGCCCGCATGATCTCCCACAAAACCTTCGTCCACCTCGACGCCTTCGAACGCCGGGCACGCCGCGACATCGTCCAGGCCGACGATGTCCTCTCCTGGTACAAGGTCCGCGACCAATTCCAGAGCTACATGCTCCATCAGGGAAAGAAATTCGTGCAGCGCTTCGACGCCAACACCTACCTCCGCATCATCGACATGTGGTCCCGCTACGACGCCGTCCGCGAAGGCAATGCCGAGACCCCCGGACAACTCCTGGCCCGCTCCCGCGAAGCCGGTCACCAATACCTCGTCTTCTCCATCGACTCCGACTTCTGCATCTACCCCGAGGAACAAGCCGAACTCGTCAGCCACCTCGAAGCCGCCAAGGTCGACAACCTCCACGTCACCGTCCACTCCGACAAAGGCCACGATTCCTTCCTCCTGGAACCCGAACTCTACGCCCCCCACATCCACTACATGCTCCGCGACAGCTGAGCCCCCGAAGCAAAACACTTCGAGCCCCATCTCCCCGATCCCCACGAACCGCCCAGCCGACTCCCCCCCACCGTGGCGTGACCGTCCCGGTCGTCGGCCTCCCCAACGTGGTGCGGGCTTCCAGCCTGCAATAGTTTCCGCAGGCTTCCCAGCCTGCTCCCCAACGTAGCGCTGGCTTCCACCCAGCGAATGGCTCCTGGAGGTCCGTTCCGGCCCACCCCTGTCCCGGCATAGCCTTCCAGGCGACGCCGGACGCCCCGCCCGGCGACAGCCCCTGCAGGTACGGGACGGTCGCTCCGCGCCGTCCGGTGGAGTGGAGCCCCGTGAGCATCCGAAGCCGATGACGTCAGGGATACCGGGACAGGGTGGGATTGCGCTCCGGCAAGCGGAGATCCGGCGGATCAAAGCAACCAACTGAAAGCCAAGCCCCGCCAATCCGTATAGTTCAAGGTCGCCCTGACCGTCTGGAAAATCGAGGTCGATCCCCCTCTCCACGACCACTTCGCTGCGGCGAAAGAGAATATCCGCGAAAGCGAAGGCCTGAATCCCTGGCCGAAGAAGCCGGCAACAGAGAAACAACAGTGAACCGAATCAAAACCATGCATACAACTTCCCTGATCCTATCCTCCCTCCTCCTGGCCCTGAGCTTGGCCACCACCGCCCACGCCACCACCCGTGTCTTCCTCCTGGGCGGACAATCCAACATGGTGGGAACCGGCAAGAAGAGCGAATTAAAGACCCCTTACGACGCTGATCAACCGGACGTGAAGTTCTGGGGCAACAACGGCTGGCTGCCACTCGGGCCTGCCTGCGACGGACGGCCCGAGGCCTTCGGCCCGGAAATCAGCTTCGGCCGCGCCATCAAGGACGCCCTGCCGGGCGACGAGATCTACCTCGTCAAGTATGCCGTCAGCGGGACTGCCCTCTACAATGACTGGTCTCCCCAATCCGGCGGCAAACAGTACCAGAAATTCATGCAGACCGCGAAAGCCGCCCTCGCCAACCTCGATGCAGCCGGCATCAAGTACGAGATCTCGGGAATGCTCTGGATGCAGGGCGAAAGCGATGCCGAGGAGAACAAGGGCGACGAGTATGATAAAAACATCCGTGCCTTCATCGCCCACATGCGGGAACAGTTCAAAACCCCGGACATGCCGTTCGTCATGGCGCGGGTGAGAAACCACTATGGAGGCAAGAGCGGTCAGGCCGCCCTGGTGCGCACTGCCCAGCAGAAGGTCGCCGAGGCGACCGATGGAGTCGACTGGTTCGACACCGACGACTACTCCATGATGAACGCCGGCCACTACAGCGGCCCGGGCCTGATCAACATGGGCAAGGACTTCGCCAAGGCGATCACCAAGCTGCTCGGTTCGTAGCGGCCGGGTTTCGATCGCCCCACAAGATCACTTCCCGGCCAAATAATCCCGGGGCCTTTAAGAAGGGATTCGAAAGGACTCCACCGCATGTGTGGGGCAGAAGTTCCCATTGCGATCCCGGTGGACACCGCGCACCCGCATCCATTCCCCCTCCAACTCCACCATCAAGGGTGTCGCACTCCGCATGAAGGCCCCCGTGTTGCAGTAGATCCGGCCGCCCCGTTCCCGCACTCCCGCCCGGTGGAAATGCCCGAACAGGAACACCTCACAACCCGGCCGATACCGTTCCACAAACCGCTCCGCTTCCCTGAACATCGTCGCCCAGCCGTGAAGAATGTGGAACGGCCTCAAGGGCGGCCAGAACGCCGACCAAAGATATCCCCTCCCTCCCACACCCATCTTCGGCTCAACGTCCGGCAGCGTTGCCGCCTCCACCAACCGGGCACGCCCCCACAGCCGCTCCAGACTCTCCACCTCCCCAACCTCCCGGATCAACCGCCAGACGGCACCCCTCCTTTCAAGAAACTCCGGCTTCCATGGAGCCACTTCAGCCAGGATCATGTCCCCATGTGAAACAAAGATCCGTCCGCTCCGCAGCTCCACCCATCCTTCGGCCGCAATCCCGGGATCATGGTTGCCCGTCAAAAACCGGGGCCTCACCCCATGCGCATCGCAGAGCGCCAGCAGTTCCTGATACTGCATCCGCCCCCGCTCGGCACTCGCCGCCCCATGCTCCTCGAAGGTGTCCCCGTTGAACCAAACCTCCGCCGCCCCCTCCAACAAGGGCGCCAACCAAGCAACCTCGCGCACCTGCGTCGCGGGATGCCCCAGATGCAGGTCCGAAAGAATCCGCACCACCCCGCCCGCCCCATTCACGACGCACTCCCCACACCACTCCGCTGTCGGACTGCTTCAAACAAACACACCCCCGTCGCCACACTCACGTTCAGGCACTCCACTTTGCCCCGCATCGGAATGCGCACCAGAAAGTCGCAGGCCTCCTCCGTCAACCGCCGCATCCCGCTCTCCTCCGAACCCATCACGATCGCCACCGGCCCACCCATGTCCACCTCATACAAATCCTTCGTGGCCCGATCGGAAGTCCCCACCAACCACACCCCCGCCTCCTTCAACTCCTCCAACGTTCGCGCCAGATTCGTCACCGCCAAAAAGGGCACCCGATCCGCCGCCCCCACCGATATCCGCCGCACTGTTTCGGTCACCCCCACCGCCCGGTCCTTCGGCGCGATCACCGCATCCACCCCCGCCCCATCCGCCGTCCGCAGGATCGCCCCCAAATTGTGCGGATCCTGCACTCCGTCGAGCACCAGCAACAACGGTGCCTTTTTTCCCGCCAGGATCTCCGACAAATCCGGCACCGGCACATGCCTGCTCCTCCCCGCTTTCGCCGCATGACGATTCGGTCTGGCTTCTCTCTTCGGACGCTGCGGTGGCATGGCTGCCCCCTCTTAACTTAAAACCAACCCCCACCGCAAAGCCAACCCGCTCCACCCCACAAAAAAACCGCCGGGCTGGCGAACCAACCCGGCGGTGAAAGTTTGCACGAATCGCGGTTCAGGCCGTCTCGGCCTCCTGCTCCGGCTCCTCGGCCACCACGGGCTCCGGCTCATCCACCGTGAACTCAATCTCGGTGTCGCGGTGACAATCAAAGCCCGTTCCGGTCGGAATCAGGTGACCCATGATGACGTTCTCCTTGAAGCCCTTCAGGTTGTCCACCTTGCCCAGGGTCGCCGCATCCGTGAGAACGCGGGTCGTGTCCTGGAAGGAGGCGGCGGAGATGAAGGATTCGGTCTCCAGGGAGGCCTTCGTGATGCCAAGCAGCACCGGCTCGCCTTCCGCGGGCTTGCCACCCTGCTCAATGATCAGCTCGTTGGCCGCCTTGAAGGTGGTCCGCTCGATCTGGTCGCCCCAGAGGAAGTCGGTGTCTCCCGGATCGGAAATCTTCACCTTGCGCAGCATCTGCCGGATGATGATCTCGATGTGCTTGTCGTTGATCTCCACACCCTGGGCGCGGTAAACCGACTGCACTTCGTTCACGAGGTGCTCCTGAAGCTCCTGCATGCCGCAGGCTTCCAGAAGATCTTCCGGGGCCACCGGGCCTTCCGTGATCTGGTCGCCACGCTTCATCGCGTCGCCTTCCGTCACAATGATGTGGCGGCCCATCGGCACGAGGTGATCCACGGACTCTCCGCTGTCGGGATCCGTCACGATGACCTTCTTCTTGCCGCGGACATTCGCCCCGAAGGAAATTTCCCCGTCGATCTTGGCGATGACGCAGGCGTCCTTCGGCCGGCGGGCCTCGAAGAGCTCCGCCACCCGTGGCAGACCACCGGTGATGTCCTTCGTTTTGGCCACTTTCCGCGGCGTCCGTGCCAGCTGCGTTCCACCGGCCACCTTGCCCTTTTCCTTCACGGAAAGGTGGGCGCCAACGGGAATCGAATAGCTCGCGAGCACTTCCTTGGAGTCCGGATGCACGATCACGACCTGCGGGTGCAGGTCCTCCTTGTGCTCCGTCACGCGCATGCCCTTCTTGCCGGTTTCCTTGTCGGTCTCCGTCTGAACGGTGATGCCCGGGATCATGTCGCGGAATTCCACGACACCGCCCTTCTCGGTGATGATCGGCACACTGTGCGGATCCCAGGTGATGATCTGCGTCCCCTTGGCGACCTCCGCTCCGTCCGCCACGGCGATGATCGCGCCAATCACAATCTTGTGCGCTTCCACTTCCAGACCGGACTTGTCCCGGATCGAAACAGAGCCGTTCTTGTTGAGCACCACCCAATTGCCGCCGGCATCTTCCACCACCCGAAGGTCCTGGTAGATCACCTTGCCCTTGTGACGGGACTCGATGAAGGGCTGCTTGGATACACCGAAGGCCACACCACCGGAGTGGAAGGTCCGCATCGTCAACTGCGTGCCCGGCTCACCAATCGATTGGGCCGCAACGATTCCAACCGCCTCGCCGATCTTCGCCACCACTCCGGTGGCCAGGTTCAGGCCGTAGCACAACTGGCAACATCCACGCTCGGACTCACAGGTCAGGGCCGAACGAATCTTGAGCCGCTCGTGACCAATGTCCTCGGTGCGCTTGGCGCTTTCTTCCGTGATCAGGTCGTCCACATCGACGATGACTGCACCGGATACCGGATCCTTCACCTTCTCGCAGGAGACCCGTCCGTAAATGCGGGTGGCCAGGGAGGCGGACTCCTCGTCGCCGCTGTAGATGGCGTGCACCGTGATGCCGTTCACCGTTCCGCAATCCTTCTCCGTCACGATCACATCCTGGGACACGTCCACCAGCTTCCGGGTCATGTATCCCGAGTCGGCCGTCTTCAGGGCGGTGTCCGCCAGTCCCTTCCGGGCTCCGTGGGTAGAGATGAAATACTCCAGCACGGACAATCCCTCACGGAAGTTGGAGGTGATCGGACGTTCGATGATCTCACCGGACGGCTTGGCCATGAGGCCCCGCATCCCGGAAAGCTGCTTGATCTGGTTCTTGTTGCCCCGGGCACCGGAGTCCACCATCATGTAGAGCGGGTTGGCACTCTTCTCCCCCTTGTTGTGCTCCAGTTTCCGGAACAGCACGTTCGCGATGTTGTCCGTCGCACGGGTCCAGATATCGACCACCTTCTGATAACGCTCACCATCGGTGATGATCCCATTCCGGTAGTGCTTCGAAACCTTCTCGATCTCGGCGTAAGCCTTCGCGATTTCGGGCCCCTTCTCCTCCGGAATCACCATGTCGACAATACCGATTGAACAACCGGAACGCGTGGCTTCCTGGAAACCAAGGGTCTTCAGCGCATCCAGGGTGCGGACCGTTTCCGCTTGTCCGGAGACCTGATAGCAGCGCCAGATGATGTCTCCGATCTCCTTCTTGGAGACCGTGGAGTTGTTGAAACCAAGTCCTTTCGGCCAAATCTCGTTGAAACGAACCCGGCCGGGTGTGGTCACCAGGATCTTGAGCTCCGCATCACCAAACACCGTCTTGGTTCCACGGTCCGGGTTGCGGACACGAATCCAGTCGTGGTAGTGGATCTTGCGGCTCGCGATGGCGAACTCCACCTCGGTGGTGTTCTCGAACAACGGCAGGGTCGCGGTGTCCTCGGGGACGGTCCCAGCCCGGGCGTAGGTGAGGTAGTAGGTGCCCAGAATGATGTCCTGCGAGGGCGTCGTGATGGGACGACCACTGGCGGGCGAGAAGATGTTGTTGGGCGCCAGCAGCAACTGCCGACACTCCATCTGCGCCTCCACCGAAAGCGGCACGTGCACCGCCATCTGGTCACCGTCGAAGTCCGCGTTGTAGGCGGTACAGACGAGCGGGTGCACCCGAATGGCGGATCCCTCGATCAATTTCGGCTCAAAGGCCTGGATGGAAAGACGGTGCAGGGTCGGCGCGCGGTTCAGCATCACCGGGTGTCCCTTGGTCACTTCTTCCAGGATGTCCCAAACCTCGGTCGTCTTCCGGTCGATCATCTTCTTCGCCGAACGAACGGTATGGCAATAGCCCAGTTCCTTCAGGCGGCGGATGATGAACGGTTCGAAGAGGGCGAGCGCCATCTTCTTCGGAAGGCCGCACTGGTTGAGGCGCAGCTCCGGCCCGATCACGATCACGGAACGACCCGAGTAATCGACCCGCTTGCCCAGAAGGTTCTGACGGAAACGACCGCCCTTGCCCTTCAGCATGTCGGAGAGCGACTTCAACGGCCGGTTTCCGGCACCCGTCACGGCACGGCCGTGGCGACCGTTGTCGAAGAGCGCGTCCACCGCTTCCTGCAACATCCGCTTCTCGTTGCGGATGATGACCTCGGGGGTCTTCAACTGCAGGAGGTTCTTGAGTCGGTTGTTCCGGTTGATGACCCGGCGATAGAGATCGTTCAGGTCGGATGTCGCGAAACGTCCGCCTTCCAACGGCACCAGCGGACGCAGGTCCGGCGGTATGACGGGAAGCACGGTCTGGATCATCCACTCCGGACGGGAATTCGAACCCAGGAAGCCCTGTGCCAGCTTGAGTCGCTTGGCGAGCTTCTTGCGGGTTTGCTTGGAGCGCGTGTTCTCCATCGCCTCGGCAAGCTCAACGATGGTCGTCTCGAGATTGCACTGCGAAAGCAGGTCGCGAATGGCCTCCGCACCCATGCCCGCCCGGAAGGTCTCCTCGCCGTAATCATCTTCGGCGTCGCGAAGCTCCGTCTCCGTCAGCAACTGGCCCCGCTCAAGCGGAGTCTTGCCGGGATCGGTGACGATGTAGTCCTCGTAGTAAATCACGCGCTCCAGGTGACGGGCACTCATGTCGAGCATGAGACCGATCCGGCTGGGCATGCACTTGTAGAACCAGATGTGGCTGACCGAAACGGCCAGCTCGATGTGACCCATCCGCTCCCGACGCACACGGGAAAGAGTCACCTCCACACCACAACGGTCGCAGACCACACCCTTGTGCTTGATCCGCTTGTACTTTCCGCAGGCGCACTCCCAGTCCCGGGTGGGACCGAAAATCCGCTCACAGAAGAGACCGCCCTTTTCGGGCTTGAACGTCCGGTAGTTGATGGTCTCCGGATTCTTCACCTCGCCCCTGCTCCAAGAACGGATGATTTCCGGGGAGGCCACCGTGATGGAAACGTGATCAAAGGCTTCCGGCTTGTCGTCAACTCCGTAGAGTTCGCGCAAATTGGTTTCAACACTCATGATTTCGTAGTAAACTGCTGGTTTTCAGGGCTGGGTTCTTGGTGTTGGCTATTAGACAGTAAGGTCATCGAGGGAGAACTCGCCGTCGCCGCCTGCCACAGCGCCTCGGCGACCCGGCCGGACATCGAGTCCGAGCGATTGCATCTCCTTGATGAGAACGTTGAAGGATTCAGGCGTGCCCGCTTCGAGGCTGTTGTCCCCTTTCACGATCGCCTCATAGATCCGGGTCCTGCCCTGCACGTCGTCCGACTTCACCGTCAGGAGTTCCTGCAGGGTGTAGGCGGCGCCGTATGCCTCGAGAGCCCAGACCTCCATCTCCCCGAAGCGCTGACCACCATACTGGGCCTTGCCACCCAGCGGCTGCTGCGTGACGAGACTGTAGGGACCAACGGCCCGGGCGTGGATCTTGTCCGCGACAAGGTGACCGAGTTTCAGCATGTAAATGTAGCCCACCACAACCGGTTGGTGGATCATGTCGCCGTTGCGGCCGTCATAGAGAGTGCTCTTGCCCCCCGTCGTGCCGTCCTTGCCGTCACCGATCCAGGTGTAGCCCCGACTCTCGGGTTCGTCCGGACGGCGCTCGCGGGCTTTCTCCCCGCCGCCAACCATCTTCACCCCATCGACCTTCTTGGCCTCGCTCATGTATTCCCAGATCTTCGCCTCGGGAATACCGTCGAAAATCGGAGTGGCCACCGTGAAGCCGAGCGCTTTCGCCGCGACGCCGAGGTGGGTCTCGAGAACCTGGCCGACGTTCATCCGGGAAGGCACGCCGAGCGGGTTGAGACAGATGTCAACCGGCGTTCCGTCGTCCAGGAAGGGCATGTCCTCTTCCGGCACGATCACCGCGACAACCCCCTTGTTTCCGTGACGTCCGGCCATCTTGTCGCCCACCGACAGCTTCCGCTTCGCGGCTACAAAGACCTTCACTTCCTTGATCACTCCGGGATCCACCTCGTCACCGCTCTCGATCTGGTCGAGGCGACGCTCACGGTCCGAATCAAGCTCGCCGAAGCGGCTCTCAAATCCGGAAATGATCTCGAGGATCTTGTTCCGAATCGGGCTCGGATCGATTTCGATGTGATCGTAAACCGCAGCCAGCTTGCGCAGGAGGGTCTTGGTGATCTTGCGGTTCGCAGGAATGATGATCTCGCCGGTCTGGGCATTGACCACGTCGAGCGGGATCTTCTCGCCAAGGAGGATGTCCGAGAGCTTCTCGGTCAACTGATCGGTGAGCTGGTCCTTCTTCTTCTTGTGCTCGTCGTTGATCTTCTTGAGCTGCTTCTTCATCTCCGTCGGATTCACATCATTGTCCTTCCGACGGGCCAGGCCGTGGGTGGAAATGCGGATATCCTGCACGATTCCGGTGCAACCGGAGGGAACGCGCAGGGAGGTGTCCTTCACGTCCGCGGCCTTCTCACCGAAGATCGCGCGGAGCAGGCGCTCCTCCGGAGCAAGCTCGGTCTCGCTCTTCGGCGTGATCTTGCCGACCAGAATGTCGCCTGGCTTCACCTCCGCACCAATCCGGACGATCCCGTCGTGGTCGAGGTTCTTGAGGGCCTCTTCTCCCACGTTCGGAATGTCCCGGGTGATCTCCTCGGGCCCAAGCTTGGTATCCCGGGCCGCCACGTCGAACTCGCTGATGTGGATGGAGGTGAAGACGTCGTCCTTCACCATTCGCTCCGAAATCACGATGGCATCCTCGAAGTTGTAGCCGTTCCAGGGCATGAAGGCCACCAGGACGTTCCGTCCGAGCGCCAACTCACCCTGATCGGTGTTCGGGCCGTCCGCAATGATCTGGCCGATCTTGATCTTCTGGCCGGAATTGACCAGAGGCTTCTGGTTGATGCAGGTGCCCGCGTTGGAGCGCATGAACTTCCGCAGGGGATAAACATAGATCCCCTTGCTCGGATTCGACTTCACCGACTCCAGATCACTGAGGAACCGCTCGTCGGAAACGGGCAGCTTCCCGTCCGGCGAGGTGATGATCACCTCCGCCGTGGCGGCGGCGCAAATGCCGTCCGATTCAGAGACAATAACGGCACGCGAGTCCCGCGCGGCCTTCTCCTCAAGACCCGTCCCGACAAGGGGGGCCTCGGAGCAAAGCAGGGGCACTCCCTGACGCTGCATGTTCGATCCCATCAGGGCGCGGTTGGCGTCGTCGTGCTCAAGGAAGGGAATCATCCCCGCCGCCACGGACACCAACTGCTTCGGCGAAACATCCATGTAGTCCACCTTGTCCGGGGACATCTCCAGGAACTCACCCCGCTCCCGGGCCGTGACCCGGTCGTTGAGAAACTTGCCGGTCTTGTCGATCGGGTCGTTCGCCTGGGCGATCAGGTAGTTCTCCTCCTGATCCGCGGTCAGATACTCGATCTGGTTGGTCACCTTCCCCTTCACCACACGGCGGTAGGGCGTCTCGATGAAACCAAACTCGTTGATCCGTGCATAGGTGCACATCGAGTTGATCAGACCGATGTTCGGTCCTTCCGGAGTCTCAATCGGACAGATCCGTCCGTAGTGCGAGGGGTGCACGTCCCGCACCTCGAAGCCGGCACGATCCCGGTTCAAACCTCCCGGTCCGAGAGCGGACAAGCGGCGCTTGTG
Source organism: Verrucomicrobiota bacterium (assembly GCA_027619375.1). Classification (GTDB taxonomy): domain Bacteria; phylum Verrucomicrobiota; class Verrucomicrobiia; order Verrucomicrobiales; family Akkermansiaceae; genus JAPKDA01. Next base: position 15,154 of record JAQCFL010000030.1, read on the forward strand.
CGTGAGCTCGGCGAGCGGGTTGGTCTGGTCCATGAACTGGCTCAACTGGCTCCGACCAAAAAAGTCGCGAACCACGGCGCTCAAGGCCTTCGGGTTGATCAGTTTCTGCGGCGTCATGCCCTCGATGTTCACATCAAACAGGGTCATGCGCTCCTTCACGAGACGCTCGGTCCGGGCCAATCCGACCCGGCACTGGTTGGCGAGAAGCTCGCCCACCGCGCGAACGCGACGGCTTCCAAGGTGGTCGATGTCATCGATGACCCCGTCCCCCTTCTTCAGGCGGAGCAGATACTTGACGGCAGCCAGGAAATCCGGAGCGGTCATGATCCGCTCATCCGGGTCGACACTCACCTGCAGCTTCTGGTTGATCTTGTAGCGACCCACCCGGGTGAGGTCATACTTCTTCGGATCGAAAAAGAGACGCTTCAACAGGGCCCGGGCGTTGGCTGCGGTCGGCGGATCGCCGGGGCGCAGCTTCTTGTAGATGTCCTTCAGCGCGGACTCCTCATCCTCGGCCGGATCCTTCCGGAGCGACTTCAGGAGAATCTCGTCCTCGGCGGAATCGATCACCTCCACCGTCTTGTGGCCCAGTGCAATCAACTGACGGACAACACCGATCGTCAGCGGATCGTAGGCCCGCGCCACGGAGAGCTCACCGTCGCGCACGTCGGCAAAGAGCACCAGGGAGTTGAGCTCCTCTTCCTTGAGCTTCTCGCTGAGCTTCAGCTTCTTGATGTTGTAGAACTGCTCGACCAACTCGCGCTCGCTGGGAAAGCCAAGGGCACGAAGGAAGGTCGTCGCCAAAAACTTCCGGCGGCGACGGCGGCGGTCCAGATAAACGTAAAGCAGATCGTTCGTGTCGAACTGCACCTCCAACCACGAACCACGGTCGGGGATGATCCGGAAGGAATGGAGAACCTTGCCGTTCAGGTGAATGGATTTCTCAAAGCAGATGCCGGGAGAACGGTGCAGCTGGGAAACGATGACCCGCTCCGCACCGTTGATCACGAAAGTTCCCCGCCGCGTCATCATCGGCAACTCACCCATGTAAACCCGCTCCTTCTTGGTGCCGGTCTCATCCTTGAGCTTGAAATTCACGTAAAGGGCCGCACTGAACGTCTCGCCGGAACGAAGCGAATCAAGGGCGGTCATCTTGGAGTCCTCGATGTCGTAGGAGATGAAATCCAACTCGATCGACTCGTCATAACTCTTAATCGGAAAGACTTCACGGAAGACAGCCTGCAAGCCCGAATCGGTGCGTTGCGCGGCGGTCACATCCTTCTGAAGGAAATCCTCGTATGATTTGCTCTGAACCTCGATGAGGTTGGGAGGTTCAATGACTTCTTTGATCGTTCCAAAGTAGCGGCGTTCGGCCATGATATATCAGTCGGTTTTGGATTGGCGGCCCGCCTCGCGGCGGACGTTGGGTTGAAGGATCGGGCGGGGGTGACCCCTCTGTTGTTCGGAACCGGACTGTTCCGATCTCAAGTGCCGATGAGTCCATCAGCGGCGCCTGAGATCGAAGCAGGGCGTTCCCAGCCGGTCCCGCAGACGCGGAACCGGCTGGAAAAAAGCCGTCTACTTGAGTTCGACCTTGGCTCCGGCTTCTTCAAGCTTTGCCTTGGCCTTGTCAGCGTCATCCTTGTTCGCCCCTTCCAGGACGTTGACAGGAGCGCTCTCCACCAGCTTCTTGGCATCGGCAAGACCGAGGCCGCTGGCGACTTCACGCACGGCCTTGATGACCGCGATCTTGTTTCCGCCTGCTTCGGTGAGGACGACATCAAAGTTCGTCTTCTCCTCGGCGGGGGCAGCGTCCGCAGGACCTGCCATCATCATCGCCGCGGGAGCGGCGGCGCTGACGCCCCACTCTTCTTCGAGTTGTTTCACCAAATCGGCAGCTTCCAGGACGGTAAGCTTGCCGAGCTCTTCTTTTAGTTTTTCAATATCAGCCATTGTTTTAGTTGTGCGGTATCGTCGTAACCCGGAGCTCCGGATTGTTTGAGATCACCAGCCGGTGAACCGACGAGGAACCATTTGTGTTTGCTGACCGTCGACACCGAGGTGACTCCGGCCGTCCGTTCAAATTCGTTATCCTTGGTATTTTGCGTTGAGGAGGCGCAGCAGCGATGCCCCGGGCTCGTTGAGGGTCCGGAGAAGCTTCTCGGCAGGCGCGTTGATCGTGCCGAGCAACGTGGCCAGGAGGACGTCGCGGGGAGGCAGATCGGCCAAGGCCTTGATCTGATCCGCGTCAACCACCGCTCCATCCAGAACTCCACCCTTCACGACGGGCAACTTGAATTCCTTGGTGAAGTTGGCGACCGTCTTGGCCGCCCCACACACATCTTCCTGTCCGGTGATGAAGGCGGTTTGACCAACAAGGGCGTCACTCAGGTCGGGCAGCCCCGCCTCGGCGAGGACCCGCTTCATGTGCGTGTTCTTCGCCACATGACACTCGGCACCACCGCCCGAAAGACGATTGCGAAGCTCACTGAACTGGGGAACGGTCATGCCGTTGTAATCCACAACCAGCACGAAAGGAGAACTGTTGACCCGCTCAAGAAGCTGATCGACGATGATTTTCTTATCAGGATTCATGGTCTTCTTTATTTGGATTTGGCGGTGTAGAGGCTCGCATCAAGAGGCAGGCCCGGGCACATCGATGCCGCCAGCGTGACGTTCCGGACGTAGTTGCCCTTGGCGGTGGCCGGCTTCGCCTTCACCACACTCTCCACCATTGCGGTGGCGTTCTCGATCAGCTGGACCTCCGTAAAGGAAGCCTTCCCGATCGCCGCGGAAACATTGCCGCTCTTGTCGAGCTTGTAGTCCACCCGGCCGGCTTTCACCTCCTGGATGGCCTTGGCCGTGTCGTCCGTGACCGTTCCGGTCTTGGGGTTCGGCATCAAGCCGCGGGGTCCGAGAACCCGGGCGATCTTGCGCACCTCGGCCATGGCATCCGGCGTGGCGATGGCCACATCGAAATCGAGGAAGCCGTCCTGCACCTTCTTGATCAGTTCTTCGTAGCCCACCTCGTCGGCTCCGGCGGCCTGCGCCGCTTTTGCCGCATCGCCTTGCGCGAAGACGATGACGCGGACTTCCTTGCCGGTGCCGTGGGGGAGCTTGACGCTGCCACGCACCATCTGATCACTCTTCTTCGGGTCCACTCCGAGACGGAAGGAAAGGGTCACGGTGGGGTCGAACTTCGGCGCGGGGAACTTCTTCAGGGTCCCGACCGCCTCGCTCAACGGATAGGTGCGATCAGCCTCCACGAGGGCGGCCGCCGCTTGGTATCGTTTGCTCTTTTTGTTTGCCATTGTTTTGCTTGCAGTTCCAGCGGATCGATTCCCGACCCTCCTGCGTTTTGTGTTGTCCCCGCTCACAACGGGAAAAAGTGGTTACATTCCGTCAATCTCCAGACCCATCTGCATGGCTGTTCCGGCGAGGATCTTCGCGGCCTGCTCGGGATCGTTGGTGTTGAGGTCGGGCAGCTTGATCTTCACGACCTCCATCAGCTTGGCCTTGCTGATCTTGCCGACCTTCGCCTTGTTCGGCTCGGCAGAACCCGCCGCCAATCCGGCCGCCTTCTTCAGGAGAACGGCTGCCGGGGGCTGCTTGGTGATGAAGGTGAAGGAGGCATCAACGTAAACCGTGATGACCACCGGCAACAGATCCCCGGCGCAATGCTGGGTCGCCGCGTTGAAATCCTTGCAGAATTGCATGATGTTCACCCCGGCCTGACCGAGGGCAGGACCAACCGGCGGAGAAGGATTGGCCTGTCCGGCCATGATCTGGAGTTTGAGGAGTTTCTTGATTTCCTTTGCCATGAGTTCTTGATGTTGAAATTGTTGTTGTCGTTAGGGAGTCAGGCTTTTTCCACCTGCCAAAATTCCAGCTCCACAGGGGTGGAACGTCCGAAAATCGTCACGGCGACGCGCAGCTTGCCCTTCTCGGCATCGATTTCCTCCACAATGCCGGTCTGGCTCTCGAAGGGACCATCGGCCACCTTGACCGTGTCCCCTGCTTCGAAACTGATGGCGGGCCGAATCGACTCCTCCCGCTCCTTGATCTGGGCGAGCATCTGCTCCACCTCGCGCTGACGCATCGGTATGGGCACGTCCTTCGTCCCGGCAAAACCGATGATTCCGTCCAGTTCCTTGACGAAATACCAGGTGTCCTCCACCAAATCTCCCCCCACCGTGAACAGATTCATGTTCACGATGATGTAGCCGGGGTAGAACTTCCGCTTGGACTCCGACTTCTTCCCCCGCTTGATTTCCGACACCATTTCCGTGGGAACCAGGACATCATAGATGTTGTCCTTCATCTCCTCCAACTCCGCGAGGCGACGAATGCGCTCCGCCACCTTCTGCTCCTGGCCGGAGAGAACGTGGATCACGTACCATTGTTTGGACGGTTCTGGGATGCTCGGCATGTTGTGAAAAGCTGGATATGAAAGCGCGAAAAAACCGGCCTAACGGCCGAGGGCCGTCAGAAAGCTGACCACGGATTGGTGGATGAGGTCCCACAAGGCGACATAGGCAGCCAACAGGATCATCGCCACCAGGATCACCAGGGTGGAATCGATGAGCTCCTTGTACTTCTTGAATCCCTTGACCTTCGGATCGGGATCCCAGGGCCAGGAGGCCTTGCGGAGTTCGGATTTTACTTCACCGACAAACGTGGAAATCTTTCTGAACATCGTTACGTGGGATGATTGCTTTTCTGGCAGGACAGACAGGACTCGAACCTGCAACCCTCGGTTTTGGAAACCGATGCTCTACCAATTGAGCTACTGTCCTGTTGAGGCGACTGAGGGGCACCCCGGTTTTCCGCCGGAGTGCCCCTGAGAAGTTAACTATAGTGTTTCTTAAATTATCGGGGCAATTGACTGGGCAACCTTACTCGATGATGTCACCAACCCGGCCGGCTCCAACCGTCCGGCCACCTTCACGAATGGCGAAGCGCATTGTCTTCTCCATGGCGATCGGGGTGATCAGATCGACTTCCAACTCGACGTTGTCACCAGGCATCACCATCTCAACCCCGTCGGGAAGTTTGATGCTGCCGGTCACGTCCGTCGTGCGGAAATAGAACTGCGGGCGATAGTTGCTGAAAAACGGCGTGTGACGTCCACCCTCGTCCTTGGAAAGAACGTAGATCTCTGCCTTGAACTTGGTGTGGGGCTTGACGCTGCCAGTCTTGGCGATGACCTGGCCACGCTCAATGTCCTCTTTCTTCATGCCGCGAAGCAGAAGACCCACGTTGTCGCCGGCACGACCTTCATCGAGCAGCTTGCGGAACATCTCGATGTCCGTAATGGTGGTCTTGACGGTGTCCTTGATGCCGACGATCTCCACTTCCTGCATCTTCTTGACGATGCCGCGCTCGATCCGGCCGGTGGCCACGGTGCCGCGACCTTCAATCGAGAACACGTCCTCGACGGGCATGAGGAAATCCTTGTCGATGGGACGCTCCGGAAGGGGAATGTAGGAATCCACCGCTTCCATGAGCTTGGTGATCGCCTCTTTGTGGCCGGCATCGCCCTCCAGCGCCTTCAGCGCGGAGCCCTTCACAAACGGAATGTCGTCGCCGGGAAATTCATACATGCTCAGCAGTTCGCGGACTTCCATCTCCACAAGCTCCAGAAGCTCCTCGTCGTCCACCTGGTCGGTCTTGTTCAGGAACACCACGATGGCGGGAACACCCACCTGGCGGGCCAGCAAAATGTGCTCACGCGTCTGGGGCATCGGGCCGTCCGCGGCGGACACCACGAGAATCGCGCCGTCCATCTGGGCCGCACCAGTGATCATGTTCTTCACGTAGTCGGCGTGTCCCGGACAATCGACGTGCGCATAGTGGCGAGCAACGGTCTCATACTCCACGTGCGCCGTGTTGATGGTGATTCCGCGCTCGCGCTCTTCCGGTGCCGCGTCGATGTCAGCATAGGCCTTCGCCACGCCACCGACAGCCTCCGCCAACACCGATGTGATCGCAGCAGTCAGCGTCGTCTTGCCGTGGTCGACGTGTCCAATTGTTCCCACGTTGACGTGGGGCTTGTTCCGTTCGAATTGTTGTTTGGCCATTGTATGGGTCCCGTTTCTCGTTGATCTATGGTTGATTGGCTCGTGGAGCTCATGACGGGAATTGAACCCGTGACCTCATCCTTACCAAGGATGTGCTCTACCGCTGAGCTACATGAGCAATTCCGCCACTGGTTCGACCGCCACCAAATCGCCTCCACAAGAATGTTTCCGAGTCCGGAAAATGGAGATAATAAGACCGCCGCCGCGCCAAGAGCGGGGCGGAAATTAGCAAAGCCGCCTAGTCTGTCAAAATAAAAGTCAGATGGAAGCACTTTCATCGGAAAGCCCCTAGAAAATGGGGTGTATTATCCTCCCTTTTCGCGATCACATTCTCTCGAAAGTCCTTTTTACTCCGAATCTGCCTCGAATTCCCCTCCATTTCCCCCATCGGCCACCACTTCGGAGACCCTCCGAATGGCAATGGCCCTCCCCGTTTCCACCTCCACGTCGACAATCGCTCCGCAAAGCCGAACCGGCCCCTTCGCAATGGGAAAGCGGGTCGGCATCCCGTTCCGGAAGCGCCACAGCACGGAACCCACCTCCCGGCCCAACACCGAGTCGTCTGGGCCGCACATCCCCGCATCCGTCAAATACGCCGTTCCTCCGGGAAAAATCCGCTCATCAGCGGTCTGCACGTGGGTGTGGGTGCCGAATACCGCAGAGGCTTTCCCGTCCATCCCCCGCCCAAAGGCTATTTTCTCGCTGGTCGCCTCCGCATGAAAGTCCACGAGGATCACCTTCACCCCCTGCGCCGCCATTTCCGCGAGGGCTCCCTCCACCGCCGCAAAGGGATCATCCAGAGGCGGATTCATGAAAACCCGGCCCTGCGCATTGATCACTCCCACCTTCCCCTTCGCCGTTTCCAGCACCACGCTCCCCGCCCCCGCGGCCGAAGCCGGGTAGTTGATCGGACGCAGCAGCCGCGGCTCGGTCGGGAAATAGTCTCCGATCTCCCGCTGATCCCAGACGTGATCCCCCGTCGTGATGACCGCCGCCCCCGCCCGGAGGAGGTCAATCGAAATCTTCGGCGTGATTCCCCGCCCGCCTGCCGCGTTCTCCCCGTTCACCACGACGAAATCGATCCGCTCCTCCTCACGCAGGGAACTCAGCCGTCCCATCACCGCCTTCCGCCCGGGTTCCCCAACGATATCCCCGAGAAACAGTATTCTAATCACGCTCGCGTCCATATTTTGCTGGCTCCACCATTCTCCACCTCGAAAGTGAAGCACGACCCAGTCGCCTGACCAATTTCATTTCACCTCATGGCTGCAAAACTCCGGACCACCCCCCTCCTCGTCGTCCTCCTCCTGGCCCTGGCCTCGGGCCTCGCGGTCTGGCTCTACAACAGGGAACCGGCGCC
>JAQCFL010000358.1 GCA_027619375.1 Verrucomicrobiota bacterium
ATTGGGAGGGGTGGGGCGGTTAGAGGGGGCGCGGCATGGAATTGGTGAACGAGAATTTTCTGAAGTTGAAGGCGGGGTATTTGTTTCCGGAGATCGGGCGGCGGGTGAAGGCTTTCCTGGAGGCGGAACCGGAGAAGGGGAAGCGGCTGATCCGCTGCGGGATCGGGGATGTGACTGAGCCGCTGCCGGATGCGGCGCGGGAGGCGATGAAGGCGGCGGTGGATGAACTGGGGTCGCGGGAGACGTTTCGCGGCTACGGGCCGGAGCAGGGGTATGAATTTTTGCGCAAGGCGATCGTGGACAATGCCTACAGCGGCCTGGGGGTCGATGCGGACGAGGTGTTCATCTCGGACGGGTCGAAGTGCGACACGGGGAACATCCTCGATATCTTTGGCAAGGGGATCAAGGTGGCGATCACGGATCCGGTGTATCCGGTGTATGTGGACACCAACGTGATGGCGGGGAACACGGGGGAGGCGGATGCCAGTGGGCGGTTTGAGGGGCTGGTGTATCTGCCTTGCACGGCGGAGAACGAGTTTGTGCCGGCCCTGCCGGAGGAGAAGGTGGACTTGATTTATTTGTGCTATCCGAACAACCCGACGGGGACGGTGGCGACGCGGGAGCAGTTGGAAAAATGGGTGGCCTGGGCGAAGGCGAATGATGCGATCATCCTCTACGATGCGGCCTACGAGGCCTATGTGCAGGGATCGGAGGTGCCGAAGTCGATTTTTGAGATCGAGGGGGCGCGGGAATGCGCGATGGAGTTTCGCTCGTTTTCCAAAAACGGGGGATTCACGGGGGTGCGCTGCGCTTACGTCGTGATTCCGAAGGAGCTGACTGGATCGACGAAGAGCGGGGAGCGGGTTTCGCTGCACGGGTTGTGGGCGCGGCGGCATGCCACGAAGTTCAACGGCTGCAGCTATCCGGTGCAGCGGGGGGCGGAGGCCTTGTTCTCGGTGGAGGGCAAGATGCAGGTGGCGAAGCTGGTGAAGCACTACATGGGCAACGCGGCGCTGCTGAGTGCGGCGTGCAAAAAGATCGGTCTGGCGGTGTATGGCGGGGAGCACTCGCCGTATGTGTGGGTGAAGTGTCCGGAGGGGGTGGATAGCTGGGGGATGTTTGACAAGATGCTGCACGAGGCGCAGGTGGTGATCACGCCCGGGTCCGGGTTCGGGGCGGCGGGGGAGGGGTATTTCCGGATTTCGGCGTTCAATACGCGGGAGAAGGTGGAGGAGGTGTGCGCGCGGTTGGAGGCGGTGCTGGGGTAGGGAGTTGGGAGGAACGCCGAACATCGAACATTGAATGTTGAATGGGGGAGGGGAGGAACACTCAATGTCGAACATCCAATGTCCAATTTCCAAGGGGGGAGGCGGAATTCGGAATGGGGAATTCGGAATGCGTAGAGAGGGAGATGGGGTGGAGGTGCTCGATTCACAGGCGGGACCCGTCCTTCGCCACGCATGGGCGGGGCGACGGAGGGCAGGCTGCCTGTGCTCCCTTCATGGGGGAAGCTGGTGAGTTGGGGGGCGAGGTTGTTAGGAAGAATTAAGAATCAACGCTGCGGTTGATTTTTTTCAAAAAGTTGAGCTAGAATGCGGGCCACCCGCGACCATGCATCCTTCTCTTTCGCTTCTCGTCGTCTCTCCGACGGCTGCCTTGGTTCTGGCCTTTGTGCTGGGCAACGGCGGTTTCGTGGGTGGAGAGAAGGTGCCGGTGAGGGATGTGGCGGTGAGCGGGGAGAGTTTGCTGCAGGCGGTGGAGAGCAGCGATGAGGTGACGGTGCGGTGGTTGCTGGATGCGGGCGTGGCGGTGGATTCGGCGGATGGGGAGGGGCGGACGGCATTGATGCTGGCGCTGGACGGTGGTGATCCGGGAATGGCGCATCGCCTTCTCGAGTGGGGAGGGGATCCGCTGGCGGTTGATGGGGAGGGCGGGACGGTGTTGTATCATGCGATCCGTCAGGGCGAGGTGTCGGTGGTGAAGGAGTTGCTGGATCGCGGGGCGAAGGGCGAAGGGGTGACGCCGGAGGGTGGCGGTTTGTTGGCGTATGCGGTGGCGGAGGGACGGACGGCCTCGGCGATGATGTTGTTGGATGCGGGGGCGAGTCCCAAGGAGCGGAGTGCGGAGGGTCGGCCGGTGGCGTTCTATGCCTCGGAGCGGAAGATCGATTGGTTGTTGGCGGAGATTTTGGCGGGTGGAGCGGATGTGAATGCGCGGGACGAGGCGGGCGAGACGCTGGTGCATGCCGCTGTGCGGCGGGGGGAGGGGAATTATCTGCCGTTGTTCTGGAGCTACGGAGCGGATGCCAATGCGACGAACAAGCACGGGGTGACGCCCCTGCATCTGGCCATTGCGGTGGGGGGGGAGGGCCTGGTGGCAGAGCTGATTGCGCGGGGCGCGGCGCTCGGTGTTCCGCATCCGGAGGAGGGGGCACCGGTGCTGATGGCGTTGGATCGGCGGGAGTATGGCTTGATGAAGGAGTTGCTGGATTTGGGGGCGGATGTGGAGGCGAAGGGTCGGGATGGCCGGGCGGCGATGGAGGTGGCGCTGGATCGGCGCGATTTTGAGGCGGCGCAGGTGTTGGCATCGCATGGGGCGGGAGTGGAGGGGATGCTGCATGATGCGGTGGCGGCGGGGGACCGCGAGTTGGTGGCCTTTTTGTTGGCGGCGGGGGCGAATGCGAATCCGGAAGGGGCGGAGTCGCCGTTGGTGGCGGCGGTGCGGGGGGATCACGCGGAGATGGCGCTGGCGCTTTTGCAGGCGGGGGCCAAGTCGCCGGAAGGGAAGGTTTTTGCGGGGCAGGGATTGTTTCACCTGGCCATGGCGCGGGGGCATCGGGAGGTGGTGCTGGCCCTGTTGAAGGCGGGGGCGCCGTTGAACGAGGCGTTTGCGGAGCCGGTGGAGGAGGCGTTTGTGGAGCTGGTGAAGAGCGAGGGGCGGATCAAGTGGTTCCTGCGGAAGGATCGGCGGGTGACGCCGTTGATGATGGCGGCGGACAGCGGGGATGTGGAGATGGTGCGGATGCTGATGGAATATGGGGCGAACACCGAGACGTGGACGCGGCGGCACAGCATGTGGCCGATCAACTTTGCATCGCATCGGAATGACGTGCCGATGATGCAGGTGATGCTGGGGGTGGATCCGAAGAACGAGGAACGGTGGGTGAAGGTGGACCTGTCGGATCAGATGGCCTGGGTGTATGGGAAGGACGGGGAGGTGCTTTTCGAGACGCGGGTATCGACGGGGAAGAGCGGCTATGGGACGCGGATGGGGAGCTTTGTGGTGACGAACAAGTACCGGAGCTGGAGTTCGACGATCTACAAGGGGGCCTCGATGCCGTATTTTCAGCGCTTGAGCTGCGGGGATTTCGGGTTGCACCAGGGGTATGTGCCGGACTATCCGGCGTCGCACGGGTGCCTGCGGGTGCCGAGCGGGAATGCCTACAAGCTGTTCAAGGTGACGAAGGTGGGGGATCGGGTGGAGATTGTGGAGTAGCGGCGAAGCCGCTGGTTATCAGTTATCGGTTATTGGTTATTGGGGGGGATCCGGCGTCGCCCTGAGGGGCTATGCCGGGACTTGGAGGAGCGGAACCGCGAATGGGCGCGGATGGGCGCGAATGGGAGAGGGGAGAATGAAGAATGCGGAATGGGGGAAGGTTGGGAGAGGGGAGGAACGCCGAACATCGAACCCTCCTTCGCTAAAGCTACGGCAGGGCCCGCGTCGAATATTGAATGAAGAATGGGGAGAGGGGGGAGTAGGGCGGGG
>JAQCFL010000031.1 GCA_027619375.1 Verrucomicrobiota bacterium
TGAGGAATGGGAGATGACGGGGGGGACCTATTGGAGTTTCGGGGAATTGCCGGTGGAGGTGGAAGGAGTGTTTCCGGCGTTGGTGGATGAGGGGGAGACGGTGGGGACGCGGGCCTATCTCGATGCAAGAGAAGCGGCGGAGAGTCATCGGGCGGGGTGTGTGCGCCTGTTCTTTTTGGATCAGGAGGAGCAGGTGGGGTTTGTGCGGAAGCGGTTTCCGTTGGGGCCGGGGGCGAAGCTGTCGCTGGGGGTGTTGGGCGGGGCGGAGTTGCGCGAGGATTTGATGCTGGTGGCGGGGGAGGGGGCGCTGGGGGTGATGGCGCGGCGGGAGGAGGAATTTGTGGCGGCGGCGAAGGAGGGGAAGGGGCGCTTGTTTGGTTGTGCGCACGAGGCGGCGGCGGCTTTGGAGGGGGTGGCGGAGGTGGTTCCGAAACTGCGGCGATGGATGGAGGAGCACCGCGAGGAGCGGTTTCTGCGGGAGGTGGTGGAGGATGTGGAGGAGCAGTTGTTGTGGTTGTTGGCGCCGGGATTTGCCTGGAAGGCGGGGTATGGGCGGATGCGGCGGTATGACCGCTTTTTCCGGGGGATCGAGGAACGGCTGGAGCGCTTGGAGAGTCAGCCGTTGATTCGCGATGAGGAGAAGCGGAGGCAGTTCCGGCCGCTGTGGGAGCGGTGGTTGGCGGAATGGCAGGGCAGTCCGGAGGCTGCCCGGTGGTGGGAGGCCGGGTGGTTGCTGGAGGAGTGGCGGCTGCAGTTGTTTGCGCCGGGACAGCAGCGGGAGGTGAAGGCCAGCGCGAAGCGGGTGGAGGCGCTGTTAGACGCGCTTTAACGGCGGCTAGGCATCCACGACCGCGAAGCGGAGTTCGCCGGAGGAGACGACCTCGCCGTTGACGAGGCAACGGCAGTTGGCCTGACCGATGTTGCGGCGCATTTTGACGATCTCGGCCTCGATGAAGAGGGTGTCACCGGGGAAGACCGGGCGGCGGAACTTCACATTGTCGGCGGACATGAAGTAGCCGATCTTGCCCTGGTTGTCGGGGAGGCGCATGACGAGAACCGAGGCGGCCTGGGCCATGGCTTCGAGTTGGAGGACGCCGGGCATGACGGGATGGCCGGGGAAGTGGCCCTGGAAGTACGGTTCGTTGACGGTGACATTCTTGACGGCGGTGCATTTGTGCTCGCCGGTGAGATCGATGACGCGGTCGATCATGAGGAAGGGATAGCGGTGGGGGAGGATGCGGAAGATGTCCTTGATGCCGAGCACGGCCTCGCCTTCGGGCAGCTGGATGGGCGGGACAAGGGCGGTCATGCGGGAGTATTCCTTTTTCAGCATGGCGGCCATGCTGGTGTTGGGACCGTGGCCGGGGGCGACGGCGATGACGTGGCCGGTGATGCGTTTGCCGCTGAGGAGCAGATCGCCGACGAGGTCGAGGGCCTTGTGGCGGGCGAACTCGTTGTCGAAGCGCATCGGTTCCTTGGAGAGAACCTCCTCGCCGCGGATGACCACCGCGTTCTCCAGGGAGCCGCCCTTGATGAGGCCCTTGTCGAGGAGCGGTTTGATGTCCTCATAGAAGGTGAAGGTGCGGGCCGGAGCGATTTCCTTCTCGTAGGTTTCCGGATTCACTTCACCTGAGTAATACTGGGTGAAGCGGCCGTCCGGTCCGAGATTGGTGACGGAGACGCGGAAGGTGCGGGAGGGGACGATGGTGATGTGTGAGCCCTTGCCGTTGTCGAAGTGGATCGGTTCGCGGATTTCCCAGGCCTTGCGGCGGGTCTCCTGCGCCTCCATGCCGGCCTGCTTGATGAGTTCCACGTAGGGTTGGGCGGAGCCGTCGCCGATGGGAGGCTCGTTGGCATCCATTTCGATGAGGGCGTTGTCCACCCCCATGCCGGTTAGGGCGGAGATGACGTGTTCGACGGTGTGGACGCGGACGGAGCCGTGGGAAAGGGTGGTGGCGCGCTCCACGGTCTCGACCCGGTCGACGTCGGCATCGATGAAGGGTTTGTCGGGAAGATCGACGCGGCGGAATTTGAAGCCGTGGCCTCCGGGGGCGGGTTTGATGGTCAGGGTGACCTTCTCCCCGGTGTGGAGGGAGGTGCCCTCGAGGGTGGCGGAGGAGGCGAGAGTGTGTTCCATGTCGCTCGGCATGCGGGGGATTGTGAACTTTGATCGTTGCGGGGCCAATCCTTAAGGTGAATGATTGATGCAGTGAGCAGGGTCATCGCAGCGCGGACGGATTTCGCGATCGTGGAGGAGACCGAGGACTGGATCGTGGTGGACAAGCCGGCGCCGTTGATCGTGCATCCGACCAACAAGAAGCAGGAGCCGACCTTGCTGGACGAGTTGCGGATGTCGCTGGAGCGGCGGGGGGAGCGGAGCGAGGGGCTGTCGATCATCAATCGGCTGGACCGGGAGACCAGCGGGTTGGTGTTGGTGGCGCGGACCCGGGCGGCGGCCCGGACTTTTGGAAAGGCGATGATGAGGCGGGGGATCGGCAAGAGTTACCAGGCCATTGTGACGGGGTGGCCGGACTGGGAGGAGCGGCGGGTGGAGTTGCCGATCCTCAGGCAGGGGGAGTTGGGGGAGACGGCGATCTGGCTGAAGCAGGTGGTGCATGAGGAGGGGAAGGCTTCGGTGACGACCTTGCGGGTGGAGCGGCGCTTTGAGCGGCCGGAGGGGAGGTTCAGCTTGTTGCGGGTGGGGACGGAGACCGGTCGGATGCACCAGATCCGGGTGCATTGCGCCCACGTGGGGCATGACATTCTGGGGGACAAGATTTATGGGCCGGATGAGCGGTGCTATCTGGAGTTCATGGAGAGGGGGTGGACGGGGGACTTGGCGGCGATGCTGCACTTGGAGCGACAGGCGCTGCATGCTTCCTGGATGGAGGTGGAATGGGGAGGCGAGCGGCGGGCGTGGGAAGCGGCCCTGCCGGAAGATCTCGCGGGCTTTTTGGAGGGCGGAAGCTGATGGACGCCGCTTCTGGGTTGAAGTGGGGGGGATCCCGGGGAAGGATGGCTGGCGATGGCCGACCTTCTTTCCGACATTGTTTCCTATCTTGATACCGAGCTTCGGGTGGCCGAGGTGCCGGACTATCCCGGGGCGGTGAACGGACTGCAATTGGCCTCGTCGGGGAAGGTGACGCGGGTGGCGGCGGCGGTGGACGCGACCCTCCCGGTGGTGACGAAAGCGGTGGAGGCAGGGGCGGATTTGTTGGTCGTGCACCATGGGATGTTCTGGAACGGCGTGAATCCGGTGACCGGAGCGCACTTCAAGAAGCTGAAGACTGCGATGGAGGGCGGCCTGGCGATCTACAGCGCCCACATTCCGCTCGATGTGCATCCTTTGCTGGGAAACAACGTGCTGCTTGCGGAGGCGGTCGGGGTGACGGACTTGAGGCCCTTTTTTACATGGAAGGGGATTGAGCTGGGCCTGAAGGGGGAGTGGGAGGGAGATTTGGCATCATTGATCGCCGCGGTAGAGGGGGTGCTGGGTTCCGGGGTGCATGTGCGGGGGGAACCGGGTGACGCGGCGGGAAAGGTGGGGATCATCACCGGTGGCGCGGGATCGGAGGTGAAGGCCGTCGCGGCTGCGGGGGTGGACACCTTTCTAACAGGAGAAGGGCCGCATTGGAGTTTCACCTCGGCGGAGGAATTGGATCTCAAGGTGATCTACGGTGGACACTATGCGACGGAGACCTTCGGGGTGCGGGCCTTGGCGGAGCGTCTTGGGCAGGAATTCGGTCTTCCGTGGAGCTTTCTCGATCATCCGTCCGGGCTGTAGGGGCGCGGAGCGGGCATTTGCACGGGTTCCGCAGGAATTTCGCAGGGCGTTGGTCTGGAGGGGTTTGGCGAGGGGCGGCCTTTTTTCCGAATTGGGCGGAAGTATTGATGGCGGTGGGGTCCGTTTGAGAAGGGATGGCGGTGTCCATTTTGGCCGAACTTGGGGGAAAGACGGGTCTTTCCTGTGGTCGGTCGGGCCGGGGAAGATAGCGAGGACAGGCTCCTGGAGGCTGGAAAACGTGGGATTCTGGACGAATCGTCTCTCCGGAGTTGAGCGCTTCGGGGTAGTTTCCTCCCGGGTGGTGCGGATGGAGGGAATCGAACCCTCGCCTCAAGCTTGGGAAGCTCGCATTCTACCACTGAACTACACCCGCCGCGTGGTCCCGGGGAGGTGGTAAGTGGTGGTCGAAGAGACGGCAATATTTATTCACAGTGCTTTGGTCAGCTTTGGTTGATCTTCCCGAAAAATAAAGAATTCTCAAGCGATGGGAACCTGAGAAAAGCCTTGCGCAGGCTTGATTGCATGGGTAAAAAGCTCTTGCAGCTGCGGGTATAGCTTAACGGTAAAGCCCCAGCCTTCCAAGCTGGCCATACGGGTTCGATTCCCGTTACCCGCTGATTCGACCACAACGCCTCCGCCTACCAACAGATATAATCTAAGATGAAAAGAACACTTAACTATTTGACCTTGGTCGTAATGTTCGCCGGTAGTGCGGTGGCGGTGACAGAAGAATCCAGCTGCTTTGACCGCTCGGTGGCGGTCACCAAAATGGTGGGCGCTGACCCCGACAACGTTCTTGAGATTGTTCAGCGGGAAGTGACGGCCACTCCTCTCTGTTCCTGTGAGATCGTGAAAGCGGCGATTGTGGCGACGGAAGCGAAGCGCGAGCTCGTTGCGCAGATTGTGGCGACGGCGATTGAGGCGGCTCCTGAAAAGATGCGCATCATCGCACAGTGTGCGGTTGCGGTGGCGCCGGATGCGCTTCCCAACGTCATGGCGATTTTGGCCGCGCTTGATCCCAACAAGGGAGACGGGGTTGTTTCTGAGAAGGGCGGTCTCGACAAGGGCAAGGAAGTGGTGGTCGCGCCCGCGCTGCCGAGTCCGCTTGACGGCCCCTACCTTGTGCCCGGTGAGCCCCCGCTGCACCCCAACTTTTTCACGCCGGACAACATCACGAATCCTGGTGGGTTGGGCACTGCGGAATACGAGTATTATTACAATTCTTTGAAGAAGCGCTAAGCGGGGCGTGATCGAATAGCGGACAAAATTCTTACCACCATTACTTAGAGACCAAATGAAACTATCCAAATTGATCCCCGCAGCCTGTCTTGGTTGCCTGGGGATTGCCAGTGGCCAGGGCCTGTACAACATCATGCCTTACGAGGACGATCCGGTCGAAGGACTTCCTCTGCACTGGACGGTGGCGCTGAATCTGGGCTACGACAACAATCCGTCGCCCGTTCTTTCAGACTGCCCCGGATTTGATTCGGACGGGGCCATGTATGTTTCGGGGTCGATTCAAGGCAACTTTATGATGCAGTCGCCCCGGACGGTGATTGATGTATGGGGGAAGCTGGGGGTGACCTACTACATCGACGATGTTCAGCAGACCTCGGCGGTTGGCACGACGGTTGGTTCCTCGGATGACACGTTCTACACCGCTCAATTTGGATTGAACGTGACGCACAACGTGAACGAGCGCCTTCGCATTCGGAGCCGCAGCAATTTTTCCTATGAGCAGGAGCCGGATTATGATTCCGGCCTCGCGACGGATCGTCGTCAGGGACAGTACTTCCGTTACAGCACGGACAACAGCGTGGGCTATCGCTGGACGGAGCGTTTGGGAACGGTGACTGGTTATCGGTTGAACGGTGTTGTTTGGCAGGACAATTCGGCTCAGGACTCGATGACCCACACGATTTACAACCAGTTTCGTTACCGGACGAGTGAGCGCACCGTGCTGACGGCTGATGTGCGCTACGGCATTCAGAACAACAGCGGATATGGGGATTCGGATTCCGTCTATCTTCTGCTGGGTGCGGAGCATGAATTCAGCGAAACCACGGTCGGCGTGCTTCGAGTGGGTGCACAGCACTTTTCCCCGGACGGAGGCGAGGCTTCATGGTCTCCCTACTTGGAGGGCACCATCAGGACCCAGGTCAGCGAGCAGTTCGGAGTGCGTGCCTTCGTGTATTACGGAGCCGAGGGACGGGACCGGAGTGTTTGGACCCACGATTGCGATATTTTCGGGCCAATGCCCGTTTCAGGTGCGTCGCTCGTCAATTTCGACGAACGGAACATCCTTCGCATTGGATCGCAGGGATCCTATGTGGTCTCCGAGAAATTGACGATCTTCGGTGGGGTGAATGTCGTCTTTGACAGCTATAAGAATGGGACATACGTGATCGGAGACTCCGTTGGTGGTGCGTGGGCGGCCCTAGATTCGGCACCTGATTTCGACGAAATGATCTACAACCTGAATATCGGGGCGAGCGTGACGTTGACCGAGAACATCTACATGACCGGTTCTTACAATTTCTCGCATTCGTCCTCTGATGCCGATATTCGCGAATACGACCGCCAGCGTGTGCAACTGGGAATTCAGACCTCCTTCTAATTACTGGTAAATCGGACGAAAAAACCGAACATTTCAGCCCCCGCAATGTCTCTTTCCATTGCGTGGGCTTTCTCCGTCCATAGAAGAGAGCCCGAATAACGGGCGGCTCCCACCTCAACCGCTGATTACCCCCTATCCCAATCAACATGCAAAACGACCATGATCGTGACAACGGAGCCAGTGAGGCGTCGCTTCACGCCTTTGACTACTGGCAAGTGCTCAAGAACCGCTATGGCGTCATTCTCCTGACGTTTCTGCTCATTTTCATGACCGCAGCGGTGATCACCTACGTTCTCCCGAAAAAATACGAAAGCACGGTCGTCCTACAAGTTCTCCCCTCGACTCCGGATCTTGATCCATTTGGTGGACAGTTGGGGGCTTCGGTGGCGGGCAATCAGATGACCCGTCAATTCTTTGCCACGGAATTTGAGGTCATTGCCGCGGAGAAGACTCTGATGCGGGTGGTTGAACGCCTCGATCTGACCTCCCGGTGGAAAACGGATTCGGACAGCGTGGTTCAGATTCTGAGGGGCATCATTGCCACCGATCAGATCCGGGGAACCGACCTGATCGAGATTCGGGTGCGCCACACCGTGGCGACCGACGCCCGGGACATTGCGGAGAAGGTGGCAGAGGCTTATCAGGCGCGGAGGACCGACGAGGAAATGACGCGGGCCTCCACCGCTTTGGACGCGTTGAATGAAGAGCTTCGGGATCAGGAGGATCTCGTGGAGGAGAAGCGGAAGGTCCTGGACACCATCGTGCAGGCGATTGGGATTCCCTACGTGGAAGGGGTGCGCGGTGCGGGCGAGGGCCGCAGCCAGGAGGTGCTCTATGAGCTTTCCGAGCGCCAGTTGTACGAGATGCAGGCGGAGCGTGATCAGTTGGAGAACCAGATCAAGACCCTGACCAAGCTGGAGAGTGAAGAGTTGATGAAGTATGCGGCAGGTCTTAATCTTCCCCAGAACGGGGTCACCGGGCTCTTCGTCGAGTTTCAAGAATCCGAAAGGGAGCTGATCAACCTGCAGGCCAGCGGTCTTGGCGACAAGCATCCCGACGTGGCGATGCGGCGGCTGAACAACGAGGGCCTGAAAAGGGATCTTGAGAAGGCCGTTACCTCCTTGCGCGAGATTCTCAAGACGCAGATGGAGCTGGTGGACGGACGTTTGAGCAACATGCGGGAGACCCGCAATCAGCAGCGGGACAATGCCGTGGATCGTGCCTTGGAGTCCCACGACTATGTGGAAGCCAAGCGGGAGTATGAGAACGCGCAGGGCATGCTGCAGGCCATGAAGTTGCAGCATTCCAGCAAGCGGATTGGTCTGAGGATCCCGAAGGTCCCCATCACCATGCATCAGGAGGCGACGACTGGAAGGAGTCCCGTGAGTCCCAAGGTGACGCTTTATCTTTCTCTTGGAGCCATCGTCGGTCTCATCTTTGGGATCACGATCGCCTTTTTCCTGGAGTATCTTGATACCTCCGTGAAGAGCCTGGAAGACGTGGAGGGGTTCCTTCAGGTGCCGGTGTTGGCGGTGATTCCGAAGGATGTTGGAATCCTGCACAAGCAGAGCGGCATGAGCCCGGATGCGGAGGCGTATCGAATCCTGAGAACGAACATCGAGTTCAACCGGAAGAACCCGGAGGACAATGCGATCACCATCGTGTCCGGTGGTGCCGGTGAGGGTAAGTCGACCACCCTGGTCAACCTGGCCTATGTTTGTGCGCAGGGGGGCTACACGACGTTGATGGTCGATGCCGACTTGCGCCGTCCGCGCCTGCACACCTTCTTTGACATCAACAACTCGGTGGGATTGACGAACTACCTGACGACGGATCTGATGTTGGAGGATGTCATTCTGCAGACGCCCGTAGATAATCTCTACTTCCTGCCATCGGGAATTCTGCCTGCGGATGCGGCCGGTATCCTGAACTCGCGGCGCATGTCGGAGTTGATTCAGGATGTGAAGCAGCGTTTCGACCTCATTCTGATCGACTCACCGCCGATTCTCGGAGTGAGTGATGCCTCGGTGTTGGCGAGCGAGGTGGACCTGACCATGATCGTGGTGCAGCACCGGAAGTTGCCACGGAACATGCTGTTGCGGGTGAAGCAGGCGGTGGAGAATGTCGGTGGCCATGTCATCGGTGTGGTGCTCAACAACGTTGATGTGCGCAGTGACAGTCAATATCAGTATTACACCAGCTATTACACCTACTACGCGCCATCCGCAGACAATGACCCGGTTCCCTCTGCGGCATCGTTGGGGAAAGGGGCTTCCTCTGGAAAAGTGGCCGCCACAGGCAAATCCTCTTCGACAGACGACGAAGACACGCTTTATTAATAGAACCCCCCTAAACATGATGAAAATAATATTGATAGCATTGGTGCTGGGTATGCCCGTCCTGCAAGGAGGCCCGGTAGAAGCGGGCCGAGCGATTCAGATCACGGTTCAAGGTGTGCCTCCCGCGGAGCAGGCCCGCTTGAACGGCACCTATCCGGTGAGTGATGGCGGCTACATCCGGATGTGGCAGGTTGGCAACATCAGGGCTGCGGGTCTTGATTCCAACGCCTTGGCGCAGTCCATCGAAGCGGCCTACAAGAACGCGGAGATCTACTCGAGTCCGAATTTCCAGGTTGTTTCGACCTCGGGCGACAGCATTGTGCAGGAGGTGATCACGGTGGGCGGCAAAGTACGGATGCCCGGACCCAAGCCCCACCAGAAGGGGATGACCCTGTTTCAGGCCGTGGCGGCCGCTGGCGGTGTCACGGAGTTCGGAGCGAAGAACCGGGTTCGGCTTTACCGGAACAAGAATGTTTACACCTACGATCTGAATACAGCAGCGCACAAGATCCTGTTGGTCTATCCGGGTGACATCATTGATGTGCCCGACACGAACTGGCTCGGCAGGTAGGGCGGTCAGTCCGGGCAGGTTGAAGATTCAATGGCTGGAAGCATCTTCCAGCCATTTTTTTGTTGGGTCAGATTGCCTTTTCGTGGCGGCCGGTTTAAAAGTTGCCAATGACGAGGCCCGGAATGGCAGGATTGATTGTCGCGCTACTGGTGGTATGTGCGGGCTTGGTGTCCGCCCAGGAAGGGGGCACCCCTCCGGCGGGCTTGATGAGCAAGCTTGCGGATACCGATTTCAAGACCCGGCAGGCTTCCCAGGAGGCTCTTGCGGAGTGGGGGCGAACCAATCTGGAAGCGGGGATCAGCGTGTTTTACGCCACCTATCGTGAGGCGGAGGATCCGGAGGTGCGGGCCCGCGCGAGAGCGCTGTTGCGGGAGTTGGTGATCTTCAAGCAGTCCGGGGAAGGGAAGGGCTATCTCGGCATCAGGATGCAGGCGGAGGAGTTGATGCTGGAGGGGGGGAGGGTCCGGTCGGTGGTGCGGATCACTGACGTGATGGAGGGGACCCCGGCGCAGAAGGCAGGATTGAAAGCGGAGGATTTGATCGTGGGGATTGATGATTTGGAGGTGCGGCGGGAGGCCTCCCTGGAGACCTTTGGTGAGTATGTGCAGAGTCGGAAGCCGCGGACGGACGTGACGCTGCATGTTCTTCGCAACGGCAAGCCGACGGACGTGGCGGTCAATCTGATGCGCCGACCGCCGGATTTGGAGGATCGGGCCTTCCTTTGGGGCGGGGAGAGCTACGTGCCGCCGGCGCAGGATGAGGTGGAGGAGCAGGAGTTTCGCGAATGGTTGCGCCAGAAACGTGATCAGGAGAAGCAAGCAGAGTGAATTTGGAAGGGGGCGGAAGCCTTCTCCAGCGGATTGAAAGAGTTCGACATTCCCACAAATCTCGTTGAAGCTAAATAAGACAATTGCTCCACCCCTCGACGTTCTTTTTAAGATGACAGCCAGAACCAGCCTTTTTGTCACCGCCTTGGGCGCGATGGTGAGTTGTACCTCCCTTTCCCTCCAGGCCAAGACCGACTTCAACGTAGTCGGGCGAGAGATGGCCGGGATGCTCCAGAACAGTCACTACGCCCGGATCCCGTTCGACGAGAAGTTGAGCGAGCGGATTCTGACCGACTACCTGAATGATCTGGATCCGGCCCACATGTATTTCACGAAGGCGGACACTGAAGGGTTTGAGAAGAAGTATGGGGGACGGTTGCACGAGTTGCTGATTCGCGGTCGTTGCATGGAACCGGCCAACGAGATCTATTCGCTCTACCTGAAGCGGGTCACGGAGCGGGTGGAGTCGGCGAAGGAGATACTGAAGAACGAGACCTTCGACTACACGAAGGAGGAGAGCGTGAAGCGCTCGCGGAAGGAAGAGCCCTGGCCGGCCACAGACGAAGAGGCCAAGGTTCTGTGGCGGTTGCAGATCAAGGAGGCGCTCCTCTCGGAGACCTTGCGCCGGGAGGCGTTCACGCGTCTTGCCGAGGAGCAGGGCAAGGAGGATCCCCTGAGCAAGGAAGTGAGCCCGGTGGAGAAGATCACGTTGCGCTACGAGCGGTTTCTCCACACGGTGGAAGGGGCGGATGAGGAAGATGTGGCCAACTATTTTTTGAGTGCCGTGGCCCGGTCCCACGATCCGCACACTGATTACATGAGTGCGCGTGAGATGGACCGGTTTCGGGCGGGAATGGCAAACCAACTGACGGGAATCGGAGCGCTCCTGCAGGCGGAAGACGACGGGGCGACGACGATCATGGGAATCGTGGTGAATGGCCCGGCCGACAAGGGCGGAGAGTTGAGCCTGAATGACCGGATCGTGGGGGTGGATCCCCTGAACGACGGGAACATGGTGGACATCATGTATATGAAGATCGACCATGTGGTGGAATTGATCCGCGGAGCGCAGGCTACGCAGGTGCGCCTGAAGGTGGAGCCGGCGGGTGGAGCCCCCGGGGAGACGACCTTCGTGGTGATCGTGCGGGACCGGGTGGAGTTGAAGGATGAGGCGGCGACGGCCGAGGTGATCGAGAAGACCCGCCCCGGCGGAGGGAAGTCGAGAATCGGCTTTCTGCGCCTGCCCTCGTTCTACATGGATTTTGAAGATGGTGATCCGAGCGTGGCGAAGGATGTGCAGAAGCTGTTGGTTCGCCTGAATGCCGAGAAGATCGATGGGTTGGTCTTTGATCTCCGCGGGAATGGCGGGGGATCGCTGGAAGAGGTGAGAAGGATCACCGGGTTTTTCGTGGGGCGTGGTCCGGTGGTGCAGGTGAAGGACACCTTTGGGCGGATTGAGTCGAAGGATGCGCTATTCCGGCGGCCCTTGTACGATGGACCGATGGTGGTTCTGACGGACAAGTCGAGTGCGTCGGCCAGCGAGATTCTGGCGGGGGCTTTGCAGGACTACAACCGAGCCTTGATCGTGGGGGATTCCTCCACTTTTGGCAAGGGGACGGTGCAGCAGCCGATGGAAATTGGCCGGTTCTTCCGATTCTTTGAGGACAACACCCGGGCGGGATATTTGAAGGCGACGATTCAGACGTTCTATCGGGTTTCGGGAAGCTCCACGCAGTTGAAGGGGGTGGAGCCGGACATCAAGCTGCCGTCCTTGACCGATGCCTTGGAGATCGGGGAGGCTTGGTTGGATCATCCTCTTGCGCACGACCGGATCCGGCAGGCACCTGATTTCAAGCCCTTTGCGGAGACCGACCTGTTCCGGCCGCTGCTGAAGGCTCGCAGCGAGGGGCGTCTCAAGAAGGATACGGATTTCCAGTATGTGGTGGAGGATGTGGAGCGCACGAAGAAGCGTCTGGCGGAGAATGAGATCAGTCTGCAGATGAGTGTCCGGGAGGCGGAGTTGAAGGAATCGGAGACTCGTCGGAAAGCCCGCAACGCCGAGCGCCGGGAGCGGTTTGGGAAGATGGAGGAGGCGGATGCCAAGGGGTTCAAATTTTTCCGTCTGACCTTGGATGATCTGGAGCTTGAGACTCTGGCGGAAGTGGATCTGGAGAAGGATGCCGAGGCGTTCATGAGACGGGCGCACGACGACGAGGAGGATTTGGACGACACGCCGCTCTGGCCGAGCGGGCTGGATGTCGTGAAACGGGAGGGCTTGGCCATCATGGAGGATCTCATCGAGCAAACCGAGTTGGCTCGCACGGCCGGTGTTCTCAAGAAGCCCTGAATTCGATGACTGACATCACCGCGAATCTCGCGGAGATCCGCGATCGGGTGGCTGAAGCGGAAAGGCGTTCGGGACGGGGACCCGGGGAAGTGGAGTTGATGGTGGTTTCCAAGACCTGGCCGGTGGAGGCGATCCGGGAAGTGGTGGCTGCGGGGCAGCGTTTGTTTGGGGAGAACAAAGTGCAGGAGGTCTGCGCGAAGGCTCCGGAGCTGGGGGGGGACCTCCGATGGCATTTCATCGGCCACCTGCAGCGGAACAAGGTGCGCAAGCTCCTGCCGCATGTGGAGGCGATCCACAGCATTGATTCGGAGAAGCTGGCGCGGTATTGCGATGAGATTGCGGGGAATCTGGGCCGGCGTCTGGAGGTGTATTTGGAGGTCAACCTGGGGGCGGAGGACAACAAGTGTGGATTTGCGGGGGAGGAAGTGGAGGGGGCATTGGAGGCGTTGCGGGGCTTGGAGCATCTCGATCTTGTGGGGCTGATGTGTATTCCGCCGGAGGAGAGCGATGCGGACAAGGCGCGTCGTTGGTTTGCCGGAATGCGGGAGTTGAGGGACGGGTTGCGGGAGCGGGGTGGATTGGCGCTGCCGGGGTTGAGCATGGGGATGAGCCATGATTATGAGGTGGCCATTGAGGAAGGGGCGACCATGGTGCGGGTGGGTTCGGCGGTGTTTGGAGAACGCAGGAAAGGGTGAGCGGGAGAAGCGTATGAAGATTGAATTATTGAACAGCGCGGTGGTTGGGGGAGAGTTGGCCCTGGCCTGGGGGGATGGGTTGGAAAGCTATCTGGGGATGGAGTTGTTGCGGCGCTCCTGTCCCTGTGCGAGTTGTCAGGGGGAGCCGGATGCCTTGGGGCGGGTGCAGCGGCCGCAAGTGACCTTGGGGCCGGGCAGTACGGAGTTGCGGAATTTCGAGGGGGTGGGCGGGTATGCGCTTCGGCTTTATTGGGGGGACGGGCATAGCACGGGGATCTATACCTATGCGTATTTGCGGTCCTTGGGCGGGTCGGAATCCTGATGGGATGATCCCGAGGATGGGTGGCGTCAGGTTCTGGGTTCTGGGGTTGGATCCTGGGATTTGGATTTGAAATTTATTTGGAGCTTGGGGGTTGGAAATTTTCGCCGGTTCATCAGGTTCGGCCCCGTCGAAGCCGCTCAACAAGATCCAAGATCGTCGGTGCGCTTCCGCCCAGAGAGTTGGGATTTACTCGTCGGCGTTGGCGCTGGGGGGGAGGGATTCCTCGGGGAGGACTTGATCGAGCATGCGCTGGATGCCCTCCTCGGCAAACTTGCTTTGCGGATAGATGCCGCGGGCCTTCAGATACCAGGCGAGGGCCGAGCCGGTTTGTTGGGGGGTGCGGTCTTCGAGTCGCTGGGCGTGGTCGAGGGCCATGGTGAGATCGGCGACCTTGGGGGCGAGTTTTTCCAGTTCGCGGCCGAGGTTGGGGTCGTCGGGGAATTCTTCGCGGAGTTCGGCGAGCTGTTCCCAGGCGGCGTGGCTGCTGCCGAGGTTGGCGAACTCGGCGGCCTTGTTGAGGGCGATTTCGATGCGCTTGATGTTCTCGATGATTTGGGTGAAGGCGTCTAGGCGGGCGGGGTCGTCCATGATGACGGGGGCGAACTCGTATTGGCGTTTGAAGATTTCGCGGTAGTTTTTTTCGGTGAGGAGGCGGTCGAAATCGTTGCGGGCCATGACCACGCCGCTGCTGCCGGCGATGAGGGTCTTGAATTCCTCAAGTTTCGGATTGGTGGGCCAGATTTCCGCGGCGGATTTGATTTCCTCGGCGGCCTTGTCGGAGTCGCCGCCGACGAGGTGGGCCTTGGCTTTTTCGATGGAGAGGTCGCTGGCGAGGGTGTAGCCGGCGATGGCGCTGTCGGCCTTGGCGCTGGGGAAGTCCCGGGCCTGTTCCTTGAGGGAGGCGACGGCGATGCGGGCCTTGGTGTAGTCGCGGGCCTGCATCATGCCGTAGAGGTCATTGAGGTCGCGGACATAATGCTGCACCTTGCGTTTCCGTTCGCGGGGGAGGGTGGCGACGGGTTCGAGGTATTCGCCGAGGGCGAAGGCCTCCATGAGACGTTGTGATGCGTTGTGGAGTTCGTTCTGGTCGAGCAGATAGTTGAAGGCTTCGATGGCTTTATCGGCTTCGTGGATGGCTTCGTTGGAGAGGGAGTCGAGGCTGGCGACGGTGGGGCTGACGCCTACGGACTGGGTGAAGAGTTTGGAGACATCGGAATTTTCGTCGATGTGCAAAGTGGTATCGCCGTCCTTCCAGATCTGGTTGTAGAAGCGGGAGGCCATGAGGACGTGTTCGAAGCGGCGTTGGCTGAACCACTGGACCATGTTGACCTGGTATTGGACCTTGGTTTGGAGGACCTGGGCCTCGGTGCGGACGATGTTGGTTTTTTTGAGGATCTCGATTTCCGAGATGCGGCGGAGGTATTCGGCGTATTCCAGGGACTTTTCGCCATGGCCGATCGGGGCGACTTGCCTGGTGGTTTCGGAATTTCCTGTTTTGGTCGATTCGCCGACCTTGGGGGCGCGGTCGTGGCGGGTCTTCCAGTCGCCGTCCTTGATGGCCTGCTGTTTTTCGTCCTCCAGTTCGTTGTTGAGGCGTTTGAGCCCGTTGACATCCTTCTTGGCGAGGAGCGCGACATAGACCGCTTCGGCGAGGGAGCCGCAGATTCTGGCATCGCCGGGATAGGCGGCGGCGCGGGGGAGGAGTTTCCATCCGCCGTGGAGGCTGGGTCCGCCTTCGCGGTAGGGGGAGACTTCGGCGAGGATTTCGCGGACGGTCTCGCGGTAGATCTGGGCTTCCTCGGAATCTTCCTCGGGTTGGCTGAGGTATTTTTCGAAGCGGGCCTTGAGGATGCGGTTGTCGCCGAGGGGGATGGTGACGCCGCCGACGGTCATCGTTTCGGCGGCGGGATCGAGCATGGGGATCTCCTCGCCGAAGGGACTGGCGCCACCTTGCTGCTTTGGTCTGGTGACGGTGTTCGTATCGGTGGGGGTTCCGCCCTGATTGTTGTTGGCGGCGGGGGGGGTGTAAACCTGGGCGAAGCCGACTGCGGCGGTGGCGAGCAGGAGGGCGATGGAAAGTGTCTTCATGGCGATTTTGGGACTGCCGGGCAACTTAGAGTCTTTTTACCTCGGTCGCAATAGCCACTCCGCCGTCTCCGAACTTAATTTTGAAGGCGTAGCGCTGTTCGCGCTCGAAATTGAGGTTGGAGACCTCGACGGGGACGACAATGGGGAAGTGGGTCTGTTCTCCGCCGTCCTCGACGAGGATTTCGATGACCGCCCCGGAGTCGCGGGGCCAGCGGGCGAGGAGCTTGCCTTCCACGCGGTATTCGTTGCCGCGGAGGCTGTTGCCGTTGTCGAGGGCTTCCTCGACGAGGAGGGGGGCGACATCGTCGAAGGTGGTGCCCTTTTTCTTGAGGAGGAGGGCCCCGAGGCCGACGACGACGGCGACGACGGCGATGATGCCGACGATGGCGGCGGAATTGATGCTGGAGCTGGCGCGGCGACCCATGGCAAGGGAGGGTAGGAGGATTCTTGGCGGGACTAAATAGCAAAGATGGCTAATCCCACTGGTGGCGGTGGGTGCCGATCCAGGCCCCGATTACGCCGACGAGGACGTGGGCGGACAGGACGAAGAGGCAGGTCGCGTGGGGGGAGAGGGAGGTGTCGATGACCACCTTGACGGCGTTGTAGATATTTCCGGAGAGGGCGTCGACGCCGCCGGACCAGGCCCAGTAGGCGGAAATGAAGGGCCGAGTAAGAGCGTCGATCCCCTCGGGGAGGGCGAGGACGGCGCCGCTGAGGGGGAGTTGGAAGCCGACAAGGTAGATGGAGAGGAGGGAGGCCTGCTCGGCGGTCCTGACGAGGCCGGAGATGGCGAGGCAGATGGAGGTCATGGCGGCATTGACCATGACGAGGAAGAGAAGGTGGTGGAGGAATTCGCCGCGGAACTCCCAGAAGAACTGCACGAAGATACCCATCCAGAGGGATTGGGCGAGGACGAGGCAGCCGAGGAAGGCGAGCTTGCTCATGAGGTAGGCGAGGGGGCGGACGCCGCCGAACTTTTCCTTCTCCATGATGAGGCGTTCTCCGGCGATTTCGCGGGCCGCGTTGTTGGAGCCCATGAGGGCGAGGAGGATGACCTCGAACATGATGATGCCGGAGACGCCGGATCCGACGCGGATCTGGTCTTTGCGGACGGCGGTTTGATTTTGCACTTCGACAGCCATGTTCTCCTCGGGCGCGTCGGAAAGTTTGCGGATGGGGTCCTTGCCCTTTTCGGAGAAGAGGGTGACGAGGATGGGGAAGCAGATGAGGATGGCGAGTTGGAGGAAGACCTGGCCGCGGTCGCGGAAGAAGATCTTCCACCGGCGGGCGAGGAGGGTGGTGAACTGGCTGAGGACTCCCGGATTGCGGATGGAGAGATTGGCGGGATCGGAGTCGTCGGAATCCTCGCTTTCCCCGGTGACCCTGCGGGTGGGAGGGACGGTCAGTTCTCCGTCCTCGATGAGTTTTTCGCGGGTGTGGTTGAGTTTTTCGTAGTAGGCCTCGCGGTGTTTGCCCCAGGAGGCCTGCCAGTTGACGCCGTGTTGTTTGGAAAGTTTCGGGTAGATTTCCTCGCTGTCGTGGACTGAGAAGTAGTGGGTGAGTTGGGAGGGTGGTCCGTGGTAGGCGACGGCCCCTTCGTGGAGGACGAGGATGGAGTCGTAGAGTTCGAGGTGGGCGAGGGAGTGGGTGACGGAGATGACGGTGCGGCCGTCCTTGCGGGAGAGGTCGTGGAGGAGGTGGACGATCTCGCGTTCGGAGCGGGGGTCGAGGCCGCTGGTGACCTCGTCACAGAGGAGGAGTTCGGGTCCGGAGACGAGTTCCATGGCGAGGCCGAGGCGCCGTTTTTGTCCGCCGGAGAGGATTTTCACCTGGCGGTCGGCGATGGGAGCGAGGCCGGTTTCCTCGAGGACGCGGTCGATGCGCAGGTCGAGGTCCTCGACGGTTTTGGTTTTCACGCGGAGGCGGGTGGCGGTCTCGATGGATTCGTCGATGGTGAGGGGATCGTAAGCGACGGAGAACTGTGGGACGTAGCCGATTTCCCAGGGTTCGAGGTCGCCTTCCTCGGAGAGGTTGCGACCTTCCCACCAGAGGGAGCCGTCGGATTCGGGGTTGAGGCCGGCGATGGTTTTGAGGAGGGTGGTTTTGCCGCAGCCGGAGGGGCCGACGATGGCCATGAAATGTCCCCGGGGCACGGCGAGGGAGACGTGATCCACGAGGTGGAGCGCTTCGCCGCCTTTCTTTATGGTAAAGGAAACTTCCTTGAGTTCGAGCACGCGGGATTGGGATCTGGGGTGAAAGGTGTAAACGGAAGGACAGCCCAAGCTGTGTCAAGTTGCGAGAAGAAAAGGGGGGGGCAAGGGAGGCCGAAAGACTTGAGCGGTGGGGAACATGGGTTACGCTTTCCCGGAGATGACGAGGAGGAGAAGCCGCCGCAAGGCCCGGAGTCGATGGAGCCGCTGGGTGGGTGGAGGCTTGGCGGCGGTGCTGGTGCTCGGGGTGGTGGGGCTGTTGGGGGCTTATTTCTGGGTACAAAAGTATCTGCGGAGTGCGGAGTTTCTGGCGATGGTGAATGGGCGGGCCAGTGAGGCGCTTCAGGCGGAGGCGACGTTTCAGCCGTTTGTCTGGGAGGGGCTGCATGTTCGGGCGCCGCGATTGGATGTGCAGGGGGAGGGGATGGTGCGGATGTTGGAGGCGGAGGATTTTGAGACGGAGGTGAGTTTGGGGAGTTTGTTGCGGCGGCGGTTTGAGAGCGGGCAGTTCAGCGCGGGAGCGGTGTATGTGGAGATAGATCTGACGAAGCCCGCGCCGGTGTTTCCGGAGACGAAGGGCCGGTTCGAGTTTCCGGGGCTGCGGATTTTTTCCTTTTCCGGCGCGGTGGATTTTGGGACTTCCGGATTTTCCTGGAACCGAGTGGGAGCCACGGTGCAGGGGGGATCGGCTCCTGGAAGCTACGACATCCAGTTGGCGGGTGGATCGGTGAAGACGCCGATTTCCGTCTTTCCGGCGGGGAAGGTGCGGGACTTGAAGGCCCGCTACTATGATGGTCGTCTTTACGTGACCGAGGCGGAATTCGGGATCTATGAGAGCGGGAAGCTGACCTTGGTGGGGGAGGTGGGATTCGGCGGCGGGGACTATGCGTTGCAAGGGGCGATGAGGCGGGTGCTTTGTGAGGAGATGGTTCCGGAGGATTGGAAGAAGCGGATGCTGGGGAGGTTGGAGTCGGATTTCACGGTGACGGGGTCGAGCGGGAAGGCGCCGGTGGTGCGGGGGGATCTGTGGTTGAAGGAGGGGGTGCTGACGGCGCTGCCGGTGTTGGATCGCTTGGCGGCCTACACGGATACGACGCGGTTTCGGAGAATGGTGCTGAGCGAGGCGCGGCTGAAGTATGTGCAGACGGGCCCGCAGTTGGAGTTGTACGACATCGAGTTGGTCAGTGAGGGGCTGGCGCGGGTGGAGGGGCGCCTCGACATCGTGGAGGGGCGATTGGACGGGCTGTTTCAGTTTGGAGTGATGCCGGGGGTGATGGCGGGGATTCCCGGAGCGGAGACGAAGGTGTTTGTGGCCGGGAAGGAGGGGCTGTTGTGGACGCCGGTGCGGATCACGGGGACGCTGGAGGATCCGAAGGAGGACCTGAGCATGCGGATGATCGCGGCGGCGGGAGAGCGGATGTTTGAGCTGATTCCGGAAACTGGCCTGCTGGTGTTGAAGCACAGTGGGCAGAAGGCGGGCGAGATGGCGCAGGATCTACTTGATCGGGCTGGGGTGTTTGGGGTGACGAGTGAGCGGGTGATGGAGCAGGGCGGGGACTTGTTTCAAAAGGGGGCGGATGTGTTGAAGGACGGCACGGGGGTGGTGCGGGACGGGGTGGGCGGGTTGTTCAATCTGATCCCGGGGACACGGGAGGAGGAACCTGTTCCTGCTCCGGAGGAGGAGGCAGGGGAGGTGGAGGAAGGGGACGGGGAGGAGGACGGGGAGGAGGACGGGGAGGAGGACGGGGACGCGCGGCGCGAGGAAGCCGAGTGAGCGGGATTACCTCACATTGAACTGGCGGCCCTTGCCTTCGATCCAGGCCTTGCTGACGCTTGCGAGGAGGGCGTCGAGGGTGTCGAGGTTCTCCACGCGGAATTCGATGGTTTTGGCGTGGGTGGTGACCGGATAGGTTTTGTGGACCATGCTGTTGGGGTCGGTGCCGGTGCGTTGGCCGACGCGGTCGAGGAGTTCCTTGCCGCGTTCGACGACCTTCTTGGCGCCCTGGAGGTTTGAGTATTCGGCGGCGGGGGTGATCTGATAGATGCGCACCATGGTATTGCCGACGGTGTCGATGTTGACCTCGGTGATGATCAGGTTTCCGTCGAGGAGGTATTCGTGTTTGCTGACCGAGGCGATGCGATCGAGGGCCACCATGTAGCTGCCGCCGGGGAGGGAGGCGGACCAGAAGCGTTTGTTGGGATCCAGGGAGTCTGAGTAGGGGGCGTCCTTGTCGGCGGCGGGTGCCGTGTTGGGGTTTGCAGCCTGGCCGAAGGCGAGGGGGGCGATGGCGACGAGGAGGAGGCTGAGGAGTTTTTTCATGGTGTGTCGTTGGGATTAGTTACGACTATTGGCGTTCAATTCGCTCACGTCAAAACATCCGTCGGGGAGATTGGCGGTTGCGTGGGGGCGGGAAGGTCCTATGAAGGGCGTCCGATGCCCGGTTTTCGTCCCAATGTCGCCCTCCTCCTCGTGGATTCGAGGGGTCGCCTGCTGGTTTGTGAGCGAGCCAATGGCGACGGGGCCTGGCAGTTTCCGCAGGGGGGGGTGGATGAGGGGGAGAGCGTGGAGGCGGCCCTCCGGAGGGAGGTGCGGGAGGAGATTGGTCTGCCCCCGGAGGCTTATGAGATCGAGCGATCGAAGGGGGGGTATCGGTATGTCTTTCCGCCCGAGGTGCGGAAGCTGAAGAAGAAGGGTTACGAGGGGCAGGAGCAGACCTATTTTCTCTGCCGGATGCGGGAGGACGCGCCGCCGATCGACATCGAGCAGGAGCCGCGGGAGTTTCAGGATCACCAGTGGATCAAGCCGGAGAAGTTTCGGCTGAAGTGGCTGCCGAAGTTCAAGCGCGAGGTGTATCGGGCGGTGTTGCGGGAGTTCTTCGAGGTGGAGATCGACTAGGTTGGCTACGGAGTGGTGAACTCGAGGAGGGCGGCGGTGATTTCGTCGTAGCCGATGGGCCAGATGGAGTTGTGGTCGGTGCCGTCGATAGGGAGGAATTTTTTGGGGCCGGGATGGAGGTCGTGGAGTTTCCGGCCGTGGGAGAAGGGGATGGTGTTGTCGACGGTGCCGTGGATGACGAGGAGAGGTTCGTCGATTTTCTTGATGCGGTGGATATTTGGAAACTTGTCGCCGGGGAAGAGGGGAATGGTGGTGACGGTGCGGAAGGCGGAGAGGAAGGGGGAGACGAGGATGAGGCCGGCGGTGTCCTCGCGTTCGGCGAGCCAGCAGGCGGGGCCGGAGCCGACGGATTGGCCGACGATGAAGATGCGGGAGGGGGCGATTTTTTTCTCGGTGAGGAGGTGGGTGTGGGCAGCCTGGATGGCGGCGTAGCAGCCGGCTTCGTTGGGGGAGCCTTCGCTGAGTCCGAAGCCGGGGTAGTCGTAGGCGAGGATGCCGAAGCCTTCGGTGGCGAGTTCGCGGTGGAGGGGGACGAGGGCCCCGATGTCCTCGGCGTTGCCGTGGGACCAGAGGAGGACGGGGCCGTCTGGTTTGGCGGGAGGATACCAGAAGGCGGCGATCTGTTCGCCCTCGCTGCCGGTCAGCATCTCCAGACGGAAGGCGTTAGGGGTGTATTGACTTGCTTGGGGTTGGAAGATGAATTTGTTGGAGAAGCCGCAGGCGGTGATGGCGAGGACGACGTAGATGAAGGCGAGGGATTTGAAGGGGCGCTTCCAGTTCCACTCACCGAGGATCCATTTTCTCCATTGCATGCCTCAGGATAGGGGAGAAGTGGGGCGCTGCCAAGGATCAGCGGAGGGGAGCGGAGGCGGCCCATTCCTCCACCTCGGGGGAGGGTTGCACGTCGGCGAGGATTTGGGCGGCCCAGCCGTGGTCGGTGGCGAGGAACTGAAGGATGCGGAGGGCCATGACCTGCACGGCGGGGAGCTCGGCCCAGACGAGGTCGGCGAGGTGGCGCCATTCGTCGGGGCGGAGTTTGGAGGGGTTCTCGAGTTGTTCGAGGGCGTCGAGGGAGACGAAGAGGATGTGGTCGAGGTCCGGTTCGGGTGGGCCGGGGGGGATTTCGTAGGGACGGAGGGGGACGCCGGAGGCGAGGGTGAGTTCACACTTTGAGCGGGAACGACGGGCGAGGTCCTTGCCGAGGGCATTCATGGCCCGGACGCGTTCCTGATTTTGCTCGTAGCCTTTGGCCATGGTTGTTTCTATCGGTCGGGAAGGGTTGAATCAAGCAGGTTGCGTGGACCAGCCCGGCTATGTTAGAACCTTGTATGCGAGAGTGGAGAGGGGTTGTTGTCCTGGGAATCGGTTGTTTGCTGGTGGGCTGTGGTGGTGGGGCGGGGAGTCCGAAGGTGCGAAAGGCGTCGTCGCAATCGATTTTGGGTCACCCACGGATCAGTCTGGCGGATTCGCATGTGAGTGGGCGGCATGATCGGGCCACGGCGTTGCATAATGTGCAGCAGGCCACGGGGGGAGGGAAGTCGCGGCGCAGTGGGTATCGGCGTGCTCCGGGAGGGAAGGTGTTGCTGGACACGCGGGTGTTGACGGCGATGGAAAAGTTGGCGGACGCGGGCTATACGATCAATGTCACGGAGTTGGCGGGAGGCTCGCACAGCAGCAATTCGCGGCATTATGCGGGGATCGCCTTTGATGTGGACCGGATCAACGGGGTGAAGGTGGGGTGGAACAATCCTTACTATAAGTCCTTCATGAAGCATTGCCGGCGCTTGGGGGCGACTGAGGTGTTGGGGCCGGGTGATGGGGGCCACTCGGGGCATGTGCATGCGGCATGGCCCGA
>JAQCFL010000359.1 GCA_027619375.1 Verrucomicrobiota bacterium
CGGGGATGGTGCCGGGAGTGATGATGGGGGGGGAGGGGTTGTTGCGGGCGGCGATGCGGGCGGCTTCGGCTTTGGCGAGATCTTCTTGCTTCTTGAGGTTTTGCTCCTGTTGGTGTTCCCGTTCCTTTCTGGCGTTGTCGTCCTTTTTCCACTTGTTGGCCTTGATCATGCCGAAGATGGCGGCGAGGAGGAGGACGATGATGACGAGGTTGCGGAGGAGGGCCCAGGGGTTGCCTTGGGGGATGATCACCTGAGGGGGCTCGGGCGCCTTTATTTGTTCTCTTTCGGCCTCCTTGACGGTGTTGACGGGCTTGGGGGCGGCCGGGGCGGAGGTGACCCCACCGGTGGTGGAAGGTTTGTTCAGCGCCTCGAGGAGGGGCTTGAGTTCGGCGGCCATGGCTGCGCCGTCGGCGTAGCGGAGAGTGGGGGAGGGGTGGGTGGCCCGGCGGATGATGCGGTCGAAGCGGGGATTGACCTTCATCTTTTGCGAGGCGGGGACGTAGGTCTTGCCGGGGAGTTCGCCGGTGAGGAGTTCGTAGAGGATGACGCCGGTGGAGAAGATATCGGAGCGTTTGCCGACGGAATGGGGATCCTTGAGGACCTCTGGGGCGGTGTAGCCGGGGGTGCCGAAGACGATGCCCTCGCGTTCGCGGGACTCCACGGCGCGGGCGAGGCCGAAGTCGCCGATTTTTGGATGGGCCCTGGAGTCCAGAAGGATATTTGCGGGTTTGATGTCGCGGTGGAGGATGCCGGCCTCGTGGGCGTGGGCGAGGCCCTCACAGATGCCGAGGACGAGGCGGCAGGCCTCGGACTGATCGATGACCTTGTTGTAGGCGGAGTAGTAGAGGGACTTGCCGTCCACGTACTCCATGACGATGTAGGGCATGCCATCGACCTCGCCGAAGTCGTAGACGCCGATGAGGTTGGGATGGTTGAGTTTGGCCATGGCCTTGGCCTCCGCCTCGAACTGTTTGCGGAATTCCTTGTCCTCGCCGAACTCGCGGGGGAGGATTTTGATGGCCACGGAGCGGTCGAGGGACTTCTGTTTGGCGAGATAGACGGCCCCCATGCCCCCTTTGGCGATGAAGGCCTGGATGTCGTAGGCGGGGAGCAGTTCGCTGAGCTCGGTGGTTTCGGGGGCTACAAAATGGGGTTCGGCGGACATGGGCTCGTTGGGAAAAGAGTCGAGGCGGGGGGGATTTGGTGGAGAAGATGAGGTTGAAACCTTGAAAAGGAAAGCCGGGAGTGGCTGATTGGGGGGGCATGGATGATGCGGGGATCTGGGAAGTAATGGGAGAGGCGGGGTTCGGTCGTCTGACGGCGGCCTTTTACCGGAGGGTGCGGGAGGACGGGGTGATAGGGCCGCTTTATCCGGAGGGAGACTGGGAGGGCGCGGAGGCGCGGTTGCGGGATTTCCTGCTGTTCCGGTTTGGGGGGGTGATGCGTTATGTGGAGGAGCGGGGACATCCGCGGTTGCGGGGGCGGCACCTGCCCTTTGCGATCGGGGAGGTGGAGCGGGATCGCTGGATCGAGTTGATGGGGGAGGCGGTGCGGGAGACGGAGGTGCCGCGGGAGGCGGCGCAGGCCTTGATGAAGTTTTTTGCGCAGGTGGCGGACTTCATGCGGAACCAGTGAGGCCGCTGTGGGGGATGAAGCCCACCGCTAGCATCGGCTGTCCCTGCGGGACACGGGGCCGTGACCTGACGCCCCGGCGGAAGGGGGGTCACTTGACGGTGATGACGTCTGGTTGGCTGCGACTGGCGCTTTCTTCGGGATCTTGGATCTTGATGAAGTTGTCGTCGGTTTCTTCGCCGGCCTTGAGGGTGAAGATCTTCTGGATGGCGTTTTCGAGGAGGGGAGAGGAGGCGCTGGCGTGGATTTTACGATCATCCGATTTGCGGTTGGCGTAGAGGACGTAGCCGACGCAGCGGGCGCCGGCGCTGTTGCCCGGGCTGTCGTCGTAGAAATTTTTGACCGTCTTGAAATCGACGCTGGCCTGGCCGGCGGGGGCGATGGAGAAGTCGTTGTTCTGGACGGCGAGGATTTTGTAGCGGCTGCGGGCTTCCATGGAGCGGCCGACGAGGATGTAGGTGAGTTGGGCGTCGTCGATGCCGGTGGTCTTGTCCCAGGATTCGAAGTGGACGGAGAGGTCGAGGACCTGGATCCGGCGGCCGTTGTTTCCGTCGCTGTAGGAGGAGCTGCCGCTGTTGATGTCGCGGTTGGAGCGGACGAAGTTCGGGGTGATGCGGAGGTCGGGGATCTTGTCGACGAGCCAAGCCTTGACGAAGGCCTGGTCGGCATCACTGAGTTGGTCGAGGTTGATCCGGGAGGTGTTTCCGTCGAGGAGTTTGAGGGTGACGGTCTTGGTGTCGACGGTGGTGAATTCGGCTTCGATCGTCTTGCCTTCCTTGTTGGTGAAGGTCCGCGCCGTCACCGAGAGGGTGAGGAGGGCGCCGAGGATGACGAGGATGACGAGGGCGGAGCGTTTCATTCTGACCATTCTACGGATGAGTTTCGGGGCTTTTATCCAAATTTTAGGGGAGGGGAGGGGAGGGGGACAAGGGGCATCGGATCGCTGGTCAAGCGGGGGAGGGTGGACTATGGTCGGCCGGAGCAGGGATGGATAACTTACAATATTGGGTCATTGGTTGGACCTTGGTGCTGTGTGCGGTGTCGTTTTTCTTCGTGATGGTGCCGGTGTACGCGTTTCGTTTCGTGGGGGCGGGGAAGATGCCGCCGTTGGTTCGGGGGAATGTGTCGGCGCGGGGATTGAGCCTCCTTGATGCGCTGGGGGTGGGGTTCTTTTTCGGAATGTATGCGGCGATGTGGTTGGGGATGGAGTTGGCGGATCCGGCGAAGGCCGAGGGGTTGAAGGTGACGCCACTGCTGCTGGTGGGCCAGTTGATGTTCCAAGGGTTTCAGATATTCCTGGTGATCCTGATCCTCTTTTGGCGGGTGCGGGTGGTGGAATTTCAAGTCGGGTTGGTGGAGTTTTTCGGTCTGCGGTGGAGGCAGTGGTGGTTGGCGCCGATCCTCGGGGTGGGAGCGGTGATTCTGATTCTGGCGATTGTGGCGGGTTTGAATCTGGCCGGCTACGACCAGTGGATGGCGGGTTTGCAGAACGTGGAGGAGGTGGAGGATCTGCAGCAGGACGTGGTGAAGATGATCAGGGAGAACACGGATCCGCTGACCTTCGCCCTGCTGGCGTTGGTGGCCTGCGTGGGGGCGCCCTTGTCGGAGGAGGTGGTGTTCCGCGGGTATATTTATCCGGTCGTGAAGCGGTTTTCCAACATTCCGGTGGCGATCGTTTTCACGGGGCTGTTGTTCGGGGCGGTGCATGGGAATCTGGCCGCGTTGTTGCCGCTGTGTATTCTGGGGATGATGCTGGCGGCGGTGTATGAGTGGACGGGATCGTTGTGGGCGCCGATCGCGGTGCATGGGCTGTTCAACTCGTTCCAGGTGTTCCTGATGAAGATGATGGAGTGGCATCCGGAGTGGTTTGAGGAATTGGAGAAGATGGAGAAGGCGAAGGAAGCGGCGTGGATCGTATTGAGGCTATGACGACGCCGCGAGAGATGGGTGAGGATGCCTTGGTGGAGCGGTTGACGGCGCTGCTGACGGCGGGAGCGGGCGTGTTGCAGGGGCCGGGGGATGATTGTGCGGTGGTGGAGGGGGCTCCGGAGGGATTTGTGACGGTGCTGAAGACGGATTGTCTGGTGGAGGGGGTGCACTATTTGCCGGAGGCGGCGGGG
>JAQCFL010000360.1 GCA_027619375.1 Verrucomicrobiota bacterium
GGTCCTCTTGGCGCTCGTGGTCGGATCCTCAAAGGACGGCCATCCATCTGGTAGGCCGCGCCACCCGTTGCACGGTCCGTTGCACGCTAATCGCAGGAACACTAGAAAACACGGGAAGGCCTTTAGGTCGCCAGCCTTCAGTCCAAGCCCTAGGCTCCGCTCGCTCCCGCGTTTCCTTTTCTCTCCGACGCACCCGAACCGATTGTCCCACTCACTTCCTCCGCATCGAGGACTCTGCCCTGAGCCTTTCTCAGGAACTCCCGATACTCCTCAAAGCTGAAGGCGCGGCGAATCTCATGCACCTCGGTCGCTTCCCCGGCCAGCAATCGGGCCTTGTCGATCAGGATGGCGGCTGACAGGCAAACGTCCTTAATCCCGGTCTTGGCTAGTGCCTCGGGATCATCGTCAAGCAGTTGGAGCTTTCGCGCTGTCAGCTCTACGGCCTTCGCTGCGGTGGCGGCGGTGGCATTAGCAGTTCTACGCCTGAGAACCTTCAGCACCTCCCGGTGGCGATCCTCAAGCCCCTGAAGTGTGACGTGGTGAAGCCCGGTCTTCCGCTTCACTTCCGCCACCGTCATCCCGGAAGCGCGGAGGAAAAGCGCCTCGATTGCCACGTCGGGATTCATGATCTCGGTAAGCTGTCCCGGTGCGCCTTCACGGGAGAGGCGGTCGAAGGATTCAGTGAGGAGGGCGGCGGCGTGGTCGGTCTCTTTTGCGTTCATAGTCGGTCAGTGTTTTGGGGGGAGGCATTGGGGCATTCTATCCGCGACAACGCTACAAGCCCCATCGCTGAAGGGATTCGGGGGATTGCCGTCCGCTACAGGCTTCGATTGTGTAGCGGATGTTTTTCGGTGGAAGGCCATATGACTCTAGGGCTGTAGCGTTGTCGCGGATGATCGGGCATCAGGCATCCGGGGGGAGATAGCGGGTGAAGGCTTCGCGGCATTTCGATAGCTGATAGCCCTTCTTCACCCGGTCCATGCGAATGTCCGCCGAATAAATTTTGTATCCCTTGAGCATATTGCTCAGCACTCGGGCCGTGAATCCGCCCCTCCAATTGCCCCAAGGTCTCTCCTCCATATCGTTCAAGTCGTTGACCAGATCACAGGACCAGATTCGATCTACCCCACGGGCCTTGAAGATAGCCCGAACGTCGGACAACAACATCGTGCCTGTCGTTTCCTCTTCAACCTGTCCCACCGCTGAAAGGAATGCGGCGGTGGTGCGCATAGGCCACTCTCCACCCATGAAATCGGCAAGAGCAAACAACGGGAACCAGTTGTCCTCCGCTCGGTCATTATTCGATTCCGGAAACTGAGGTGAAGCGGTCCGTAAGAGGTTGCCGTGCTCTAGCCCCCATCGGGTCAGTTTCCGACGCAATGGCAATAGCGCCTCAGCCAGTCCGACTGGCAAACGCTCTACGGTCTCACCGTGCCCTTTCCTCTGAAGCTCCACCACAAGGGAACGGTCCATGATCGTGTCCGCCACCTGTTGAATCCCAGCAAGCACTATTGGGGCCCAGGTCGAGAACTTGCGGACAGTGTGCTGATCTCCTTCGCACCGGAGGACATGCGCCGTGGCTTTCGAGTGTGAACTATTTATCACCCCCCGCAATGGCTCATTGTCCCGCAGAAAGGAATCAGCCTCATCGATCAGCAAAGTCGGATGATACTTCTCGATCACGCGGAACACTGCAGCCGGGGAAACGTTGGAGGCGAGGATTGCCCTTGGAACCATCGCTTGAAGCATCTCCATCAGAGTGGACTTTCCGCACCGCTTCTCCGGGCTGTGAATCACAACCCGGGGAAAGATTCGGAAGGAGTCATAGACGTAGGCACCAGCCACCCACAAGGCGACGGCAAGCCGGGAATCGTGGGAGACGATCAGGTGGCGCTCGATACGGTTCTCGATCTCCTCCACCAGCTCCGAAAGCTCTATAGCTTCTTCCCACGGTTCTATCTGCTCAACGATCTCTTCACTCTCAACTGACGGCATCGGCACTTCAAGGGAAGACCTGTCGGTCTCCCTGCTTTCTGGGATCTCGATTGGCTCGGCCCCGTCGATCATGCTCCGCACCAGTTCCGCTCCACCATGCCGCAGCAAGTCCCGTGCATCCTTTGGCCCTTCGCTCATGCCGCCACCCCTTTCCACGTCCACGCCGACACCTTGGCCGCGTAGGGTTGGAGTATCCGCGCCACCCGCTCGGTGGCCTTCCTCCCCGCCTTGTCATTGTCAAAGGCCAGGACAACTTCC
The DNA here is from genome assembly GCA_027619375.1 of Verrucomicrobiota bacterium. Taxonomy (GTDB): domain Bacteria; phylum Verrucomicrobiota; class Verrucomicrobiia; order Verrucomicrobiales; family Akkermansiaceae; genus JAPKDA01. Next base: position 2,254 of record JAQCFL010000360.1, read on the forward strand.
TTGCCACCAAACAAACGCCCCCATGAGTCGGGGCAAGACGTTCCCGGCAATGCAAGCACCGCCACCGCCGGCCCCTGAGTCGGGTGAAGGCATTCCATCCCCGCGTCGATCAAGGCGAGACAATCGCTCTCGCTCTCGGTGAGCATGATGCGCTCCACCTCGGGACGCTCTGCAAGATGATAGCTCGTCAGGCTCATAATCCCGCCCATGCGGGATCACAGGTTCAAATCCTGTCCCCGTAACCAATGGAGGCCCGATTCGAAAGGATCGGGCCTCCACCGTTTCCACCGGAAACGCCCCCCACCGGGTGCGCCGGTTTGCAACCAAGAGTGTTCGGCATGGTGAATGCTGCACTGGTAATGGCCCGCAGCGAAAGAGTGACCACTTCTTGACGAGATTATCGTTTTAAAATTTCCACGCCCCAATTTCCAAATAAATTTCAAATCCAATACCAAATCTCAAGCGCGGAAACTCACTTCACCAACCAGTATCGTGAATGACAACCATGCGAGTCCGAGACGATGCATCTCCTTCGAGTCGTTTTCCGATTTGGAACCTGATGATTGGAACCTATTTGGAAATTGGTGCGTGGAAATTCAACTCTGTCTCCAAGCCAACCCTTCAGCTTGTTAAAGCACGATCCGTGCCGAACACTCTTGGTTGGAAACCGGCCCGTCCACCTCGCCCCAATCGGTTTCCCCTCCAGACCCATGAGCGCCCCAGACTCCATCGCCCAAAGGGATGAGCTGAACGTTGCGGACTTGAAGCCTCCGCCTCTCACCCCACCCTATCTCTACAAGTGCCCCCTTCTGCCGAGCCGGCTCGCACAAGGGGCCCTCTTCATCTACCTCCTTGTTTCGCTGGCAGGTTCTGCCTTCACCGCGCTCCAAATTGCCCTGATCTTCCTCGACGAGAAGGGCACTCCCACCCCGCCGGTTCTGTGGGAAATCAATGCCGCGGCTCACCATTACGAGGGATACATCACCCTCGCCGTTTTCGTGATCACCGCGGCCTTCTTCGGCCTCTGGTTGCATCGGGTCGCCTCCAATGCCCTCTCCTTCAACCCACGGGCACTCCCCGACACCCCCGCGATGAGTGTCGGCTGGTACTTCATTCCCATCGCGAACCTCTTCAAACCCTATCAATCAATGCAGGCCATCGACAAGGCCTCCTCAACACACGGACCGCACTCCGCCGCCCGCCTCCTGCCTTGGTGGTGGGCACTCTGGCTCCTCACCGGCTGGGTCGAACAAGCGTTCGAAGCCTTCTGGAACAACGCCGAGACGAACGCCGAAATCATGAAGGTCACCGCCTTTTACGAGGTCACCTACCTCGGGTCCTGCGCCCTCACCATCCTCGCGATGATGATCGTTCGGCGCGTCACCACGGCCCAAATGCTTCAGCACCACTCCGCGATTCGATCCCCCGCGTAGCGGCCCCTCTGCGAGGGGTCGGTGGTTCCACCCCTGCCCCCAGGAACAGCGGACTCA
>JAQCFL010000032.1 GCA_027619375.1 Verrucomicrobiota bacterium
GGGGAGGGGGGTGGGGGCCTGTTGGCTGGGGTCGGAGCGTTTGGCCTCGAGGCCGAGTTGATCGAGGAGGCCGAGGTCGTGGGCCACGGCGGGGTTGGCGGCGGTGAGGAGTTTGTCGCCGTAGAAGATGGAGTTGGCGCCGGCGAAAAAGCAGAGGGCCTGGGCTTCGTCGGAGAGTTGGGTGCGGCCGGCGGAGAGGCGGACGCGGGCCTTGGGGACGGCGATGCGGGTGACGGCGATCATGCGGGCCACATCGAAGGCGGTGACGGGGTCCTTGCCGGCGAGGGGAGTGCCGGGCATGGGCATGAGGGAGTTGATGGGGATGCTTTCGGGGGGAGGGTTGAACTCGGAGATGACCTCGATCATTTTGAGGCGGTCCCCGGTATTTTCGCCGAGGCCGAGGATGCCGCCGCAGCAGACCGACATGCCGGCGTCCTGGACGTGGCGGATGGTGCGGAGGCGGTCGTCGAAGGTGTGGGTGGTGACGATGTTGGGGTAGTTTTCGGGGGATGTGTCGATGTTGTGGTTGTAGGCGGTGACGCCGGCTTCCTTGAGGGCCCGGGCTTCGGTGGCACCGAGTTCGCCGAGGGTGACGCAGACCTCCATGCCGAGGGAGGCGACGTCGCGGACGATCTCGAGGACGTCGTCGAAGCGTTTGGTGCCGGAGCGGACGCCGCGCCAGGCGGCGCCCATGCAGAAGCGGGTGGAACCGGAGTCCCGGGCGGCGCGGGCCCGTTCCATGACCTGGCATTTTTCCATGAGGCGCTCGGCGTCGACGCCGCTGTCATAGCGGGCCGACTGGGCGCAGTAGGAGCAGTCTTCGGAGCAGCCGCCGGTCTTGATGGAGAGGAGGGTGCAGAGTTGCACGGAATTTTCGGACCAATGGGCCTCGTGCACAGCGCGGGACTGCTTGAGGAGGTCGAAGAAGGGTTGGTGGTAGAGGCGATGAAGTTCGTCGTAGAGCATGGTGGAAAGAGGAGAGGAGGAGGGAGGACGGTTTAGCGGACCCAGGAGCCGGAGACGGTGGGGAGGCGGCCTTCGCTGACCACGGCGTAGTCGGTTTTGCCGCGGGCACCGATGAGGCGGGCACCGAGCGACTTGTTCCAGACGGCGCTCATGCTTTCCCCGGTGTGGCAGCCGTAGCTTTGGCAGACGGCGTTTTTGGCGAAGATGCTGCGGCGGATCTGGGGGAGGTCCTTTTCATGGATCCAGGCTTGGCTGGCGGCCATGACGGTGCTGCCGTAGTCGAGCATGAAGCAGTGGCGGTTGGAGTGGCCGAAGTAGTCGAAGGTGCGGATGCCGCCGGTGGGGCGGGCGTTGAGGGCGCGGATGGCTTCGCCGCCGGTGCTGACCCAGACGAGTTGGCAGTTTCGTTTGGTGGCCTGTTCCTGGATCCAGGTGGTGTAGGGCTTGCCGTCCTCCTGGCCACGCAGGGCATAGCCGGGGCGGTAGACGATCCAGACGAGATTGGCCTCGGGTCCGTAGGCGCGGCGGATTTCGACCATGCGCAGGGTGGAGGCGCGGATGAAGTTGGCCCACCATTGGTCGTGCCTTTCACCTTGGACGCGGAGGTTTTCCCATTTCCGGAGGGTGGGGCCGCCGCAGAGAATGACGTGTTCCTCGGCGGGGGCCGTGACGGTGGCGGCCAGTCCGAGGGTCAGGCAGAGGAGGAGGATTCGCACGAGGCGAGAATGGTCCCGGGCCGCAGGGGGCGCAAGGCGAGAATGGTGGAGGCGGGAGGCGATAATTTGTGAATATCGCGGTGGATGGCTCGTCGGGGAGGGGTGAAGGTGAAGATTCGACTGATCACGACGGCAATCGGGGGCCTGCTTTGTGCGTGGCTGGTGGGGAGTTTTTCGGCGAGGGCGACGACGGGCGAGGGGCCGGCGAGACTGGGTGCTGATGCGCATCGCTTGGGACCGGTGATGGAAGAGGTTGCGGGTTTGCCGGCGGGGGAACGGGAGGTAGGGCAGGTGAATCTGTTTGTGCTGCTGACGAAGGGTGAGGACGGAGTGGTGGCGAGTCGCTGAGGCTCGACTTTCGGGGTGGATGCGGCACGGTGCGGCTGTTGTGACGGTGCAGGAGTTTGCGGAGCGGGTGTTGCTGGGGACGACGCTGGAAGAGAAGCTGGCGCCGCCGTCGGCGGGGATCGTCGATGGAGGACTTGTGGGGCGGATCGTGTTGCCGGAGATGCCGGGGCGGCCGGAGGGGATGGAGTTGCGTCGGGACGGGGTGAGGGCGGAGTTTCCGGGGACGACGGGGATCGAGGACGATGCGCATCGGGGGCGCTTGCTGCACTTCTTTGCGAATCACGAATTGCTGGCGGTGGAGTTGATGGCGCTGGTGCTGTTGAAGTTTCCGGAGGCGCCGGCGGAGTTCCGGGCGGGGATTCTGAAGACGTTGAAGGAGGAGCAGATGCACACGAAGCTCTACCTGCGGCGGATGGAGGAGTGCGGGGTGCGCTTTGGGGATCTGCCCCTGAACGGATTCTTTTGGAACGCGGTGGCACCGATGCCGACGCCGGTGGATTACGTGACACGGCTGTCGTTGACCTTTGAGCAGGCGAATCTGGATTACTCGCGGGGCTATGCGGGGGTGTTTGCGGCGGCGGGGGATGGGGAGACGGCGGCGGTGTTGGAGCGGGTGTATCGGGATGAGATCGCGCACGTGCACTATGGGCTGAAGTGGTTTCGGGAATGGAAGGAAGGGGGGGTGTCGGACTGGGAGGCGTATCGCTCGCGCTTGTCGCTGCCCTTGTCGGCGGCCCGGGCCAAGGGGGCGTTTGGGTTCAATGAAGAGGGGCGGCGGGAGGCGGGGTTGGATGAGGAGTTCATCCGGGAGTTGAGAGTGTATGCGCAGTCGAAAGGGAGGACGCCGAACATTCATTGGTTCAATCCGGGGGCGGAGGAGAGTTTGGTGGCGGGCTGGGAGGAGACGGCGGCGGCGCGGCAGGTGGGGAGGGATCTGGCCTTGTTGCCAGCCTTTTTGGCGCGGAAGGAGGATGTGGTGGTGGTGCCGGAGTTGCCGCCGACGGCGCATTTGGAGCGCTTGTTGGAGGCGGGGATCGAGGTGCCGGAGTGTGTGGCGTGGGGGGAGGCGGAGAAATTGCGGGAGCGGAAGTTGGGCGAGGTGCGGCCCTGGGCGCGGACGCCGGATGCGGAGGAATTTGCGGAGCGGGTGGGGTTGGAGTTGGTGCGGACGGCGGCGGCGTTGTTTTCAAAGGCGGAGAGTGCGGGATTGTTGCGGAAGTTGGTGGAGCGGTCGAAGTGTCCGCTGTTGTGTGGAGAGGAGGTGGTGGGGAGGGAGGCGGGATCGATGGAGGCGGTGGAGGAAGTGCTGCGGGAAACGGGTGGGGGGCGGGTGGTGATCAAGGCGCCGTTCAGCACGGCGGGACGGGATCGTTTGTTGAGGGAGACAACGAGGCCGTGGTCGGGGAAGGAGCGGGCGTGGGTGGAGCGGGTGTTGGCGGGGCAGGGTTGTGTGGTGGTGGAGCGGTGGATGGATCGGATTCTGGACTTTTCGATTCAGTATGAGCGGAAGGGGGAGGGGCTGCTACGACGTTTGGGGTATGTGGTCTTGGAGAACACGAGGCAGGGTCAGTTTCGCAGTGCGCGGGTGCCGGGTCGCCTGACGGATGGGTTGCCGGAGGATGTGCGGCGGGCCCTGTTTGACGGTTCGCCGCGGGGTGGGCATCTGGCGGAATTTCTGGAGGGGGAGTTTGAGCCGGAGTTTGCGCAGTGGCTCGGGGCGCAGGGGTATGAGGGGCCGGTGGGGGTGGATGCGTTTTTTTATCGGGAGGAGGATGGGACGCCGCGGATCAAGCCGGTGGTGGAAGTGAATCCGCGCTACACGATGGGGCGGTTGGTGCTGGAGTTGGCGCGGCGGAACGGGGAGGGCACGGCGACGCGGTTGCGGATCGGGAAGGTGTCGGAGGGGGCGGAAGCGGGGGAGGTGCCGCTGACGCCGGAGCGGGAGGGTGCGGTGTTTGGGGCGTGGGTGAAGTTCGGGTAGGTGGGAGTGAGGGGCTGATCCGGATCGAAGGGGAGGGGTGATTTAGTTGTCCCCGGAGGCGATCTTCCATTGGACGGGGGGGGATGTATTTTGTATAAACAGGAAATGGGAAACGATTCCGTGGAACTGGTGCTGGCCTTCGAAGATGAATTTGGGGTGACGATCCCTGATCGGGTCGCGGCGACCTTGGAAACTCCCGATGATGCGGTGACGGTGATCTGGGACATCCTGGTGGAGGACGGGCGTCCGCAGGAGCGGTCGAAGATCGAGAAGAGAGTGGAGAAAGTGACCGTCGAGGTGCTGGGGATTTCGCGGAACGAGTTTCGCCTGGATGGGAGCTTTGCGGATGATTATGAGTTGGGGTGAGGGAGGGGGGGCGGCTGAGGGGTTCTCGTTCTGATGGAGTATCGGTTAGACGCGAGGTTTGTTGAAGACCTTGGGATTGATTGAGGGAGGGGCGGCGGTGGGCGCGGTTGGGGGAGGGGCGTAGGAGGGGAGAGGGGTGGAACCGCCGACGCCTCGCAGAGGTGCCGCTACGCGGCGGGGGAGGGGTGCGACCGGGACGGTCACGCCACTGTTGGGGAGTCGGCATGGCGGTTGGAAACCGCCGCCACGTCTGGGAGGGCTTGCGACCGGGACGGTCACGCCACGTTCCGGGGGATCGGCTGGGCGGTTGGAAACCGCCGCCACGTCTACGGGCGTGTGAGGGTCATGGTGCCGTGGTCGCCTTGGTCGGACTTGTAGGTGGCCTGGAAGGTGTCCTTGGTGACGGTGCCATCGACGGTGTAGGTGCCGACGAAGCCGGCGAGCTTCATGTCGCCTTTGACGGGGAGCGTCTTGGCGGGAGTGAGGGCGCCGGGGACGGTGTGGGTGAAGTCGCCGAATTCGAATTTGCCCCAGCCGGCGTGGTAGCGGAAGTCGTAGCTGTCGGCTTTGTCCGGGGTGGGGCTGATGAGGCACCAGAGGGGGCCGGAGTGCCCGTTGTGTTTGCTGATCCAGCTGCCTTTCCAGGGGCCGGTGGGATCGGGGTGGGGTTTGGGAGCGGCGGCGACGGCTTTGTCGAAGTCGGCCTGGTAGGCGAAGGTGGAACAGGACGGGATGAGGGGGATGAGGAGGAGCGGGAGGATGAGAATGCGCATGGTGGGGTTACGGGACAGTTCTGGTTGTCTTGTCACGGGCGGGACGCCCGTGCTCCCCTATTGGAGGATGCCGCGGGCGACGAGGTTGTTGAGGCGGCGGGCGGTGTCGGCGAGGCCGTCGGCGACGGTCTGGGAATAGGAGCGGCCGTCGGTGGTGTCGATGCCGTGGCGGGGGTCGGCCTTGCGAAGGCCTTCAAGGGCGGCGTCTTCGTGGTGGAAGAGTTCGACGAAGACCTGCTGGAGTTTTCCGGTCTTGGCGGAGGCGGTGAGGAGGGCCCCGATCCAGCCGTCGTCGGAGGAGAGGCATCCGCGGATGGTTTTGGCGGAGGCGTGGAAAATTCCGAGTTCGTCGGCGGCACCGAGTTCGGCGATGAGGGCTTCGTTCTCGGGGATGTTGAGGGCGGAGTCGCCGCAGTGGGCGGCATCGACCATGGCCTTGAAGAAGGGTTTGCCGAGGAGGGCGTTGGTGGCCTGGACAACTTTGCGGACGCGGCCGAGGTCGGTGAAGGTTTGGAACTCGGTGTCGCGGAGGAACTCGAAGTGCCAGGCCTGGATGGAGGAGCCTTCCACCCCGGCTTCCTTGTAGGCCCGGGCGTGGGCCTTGGCGAGTTGGGCGATGGCGGCGTCGAGGTCCGCGCCTTCCTTGCGGGTGGCGCCTTCCTTCATCCACTCTTCGAGGGAGGTGGAGGCGACGTGGGCGATGCCGTGGGCCTTGGCGGCGTTGAGGCTTTCGGTGAGCATGGCGACGAGGGCGTCCTCGTCGGCGGGATTCATGGGATCGGCACCGCCGACCATCATGATGAGGTGGACGGTGAGGCCGATGTCCTGCAGGCCGATGATGAGTTCGTGGACATCGTCGGCGTTGGCACCGGGGAAGCTGGGGATCTGGGCGCTGGTGATTTTGACGCGGGAGAGGTCGAGGAGGCGCTGCATTTCGGCCACGATGGAGAGGGTGCGGTCGGCCTCGCGGGGGAGGCGTCCGTTTTCGTCGGGGACGAGACCGCCGACGAATTTGAGGTGGGTGGGGACGACCCCGAGTTCGATGTTGGTGCGCAGAGTGATGTCGGTAGCCATGGTGGTCTGGTAGATAGGAACTGGAGTGTGTGAATCCTGTCCCGGTCGTCAAGGCGGAGGGGCGGAGGAGGGGCGAAAATCGGGGGAAAAGGGGCGATGCGGAGGGGGAGGGGCGGATCTGGGGCGGAAACGCAAAAAATTGCCGAATTTGGGGCCATGGGCCTCGACAAATTGCCGGGCTTCCTCCAAAGACGGCCCGCCTCAGAGCAGCACAAAAAGTCAACGACCATGAAAGACCTCTCGAAATACCGCAACATTGGCATTTTTGCCCACGTGGACGCGGGCAAGACCACGACAACAGAACGGATTTTGAAACTGACCGGCAAGATCCACAAGATCGGCGAGGTGCATGATGGTGCGGCGACGACCGACTTCATGGAGCAGGAGCAGGAGCGGGGGATCACCATTCAGTCCGCGGCGACGACGTGCTTCTGGAATGGTTACCAGTTCAACATCATCGACACCCCGGGACACGTGGACTTCACGATCGAGGTGTATCGTTCCCTGAGGGTGCTCGACGGCGGGGTGGGAGTCTTTTGTGGCTCGGGTGGGGTGGAGCCGCAGTCGGAGACGAACTGGCGCTACGCGAACGACTCGAAGGTGTCCCGGATCATTTTCGTGAACAAAATGGACCGGATTGGCGCGGATTTCTACCGGGTGGTGAAGCAGGTGAGGGAAGTGCTGGCGGCAAAGCCGCTGGTGATGGTCCTGCCGATCGGCTTTGAGGATGACTTCAAAGGCGTGGTTGACCTGTTGACCCGCAAGTCCTGGATCTGGGACGACTCGGGAGACCCGACCGCCTACACCATTGGAGAGGTGCCTGCCGACATGGTCGACAAGGTTGAGGAATACCGGACGACGCTGATCGAGACCGCGGTGGAGCAGGACGACGCGGCCATGGAGAAGTATTTGGATGGCGTGGAGCCCGACCTGGCGACCATTAAGAATTGTATCCGTCAGGGGACCATCAAGCTGGACTTCTTCCCGACCTACTGCGGATCGGCGTTCAAAAACAAGGGTGTGCAGCTGGTGCTGGACGCGGTGGTGGACTACCTGCCCTGCCCGACCGAGGTTCCGCCCCAGCCGGAAGTGGATTTGGAAGGCAACGAGACCGGGGAGTTCGCGATTGTGGATGCCTCGGCACCGCTGCGGGCCCTGGCGTTCAAGATCATGGATGACAAGTATGGCGCCCTGACCTTCACGCGGATTTATTCCGGGACGATTCAGAAGGGGACCAACATCATGAACAGCTTCACCGGCAAGACCGAGCGGGTTGGACGGATCGTGCAGATGCATGCCGACAACCGTGAGGACGTGGATGTGGCCCAGGCGGGTGACATCGTGGCGCTTTTGGGCATCAAGAGCGTGCAGACCGGCCACACCTTCTGCGATCCGGATCATCCGGCGACCTTGGAGCCGATGGTCTTTCCGGATCCGGTGATTTCGATCGCCGTGTCGGCGGTGGACAAGGCCAACTCAGAGAAGTTGGGCCTCGCGCTGGGCAAGATGATCCAGGAGGATCCGTCCTTCCGGGTGGAGACCGACATCGACAGTGGCGAGATCATCCTGAAGGGGATGGGCGAGCTGCACCTCGACATCAAGGTGGACATTCTGAAGCGGACGCACAAGGTGGAGGTGATCGTTGGAAAGCCGCAGGTGGCCTACCGCGAGTCGATCACCAAGCGCCTGGAGGATTCCTACACGCACAAGAAGCAGTCGGGTGGTTCCGGACAGTACGGAAAGATCGACTACATCATCGAGCCGTCGGAGCCGGGCGAAGGCTACGTCTTTGAGTCGAAGGTGGTCGGCGGAAACGTGCCGAAGGAGTTCTGGCCTGCGGTGGACAAGGGCTTCCGGACCTCGATGGTGAAGGGCGTGCTGGCCGGCTATCCGATGGTGGACGTGAAGGTGACGCTGACGGATGGTGGTTACCACGCGGTGGACTCCTCCGCGATTGCCTTTGAGATCGCCGCCAAGGGGGCCTATCGCCAGTCCGTGCCGAAAGCCGGGGTGCAGTTGCTGGAGCCGATCATGAAGCTGGACGTCTTCACGCCCGAGGATCATGTCGGTGACGTGATCGGTGACCTCAACCGTCGCCGTGGGATGATCAAGTCGCAGGAGGCCACGCCGACCGGGATCCGGGTGAAGGCGGATGCGCCGTTGAGCGACATGTTCGGTTACATTGGGGACCTGCGGACGATGACCTCCGGACGGGGTCAGTTCTCGATGGAGTTCTCGCACTATGCGCCTTGTCCGAAGAACGTCGCCGAGACGGTCATCGAGGAGGCCAAGAAGCGCGAGGCGGCCAAGTCCTGAGGCCAGGTTTCGGCATGATTTTATGACGCCGGACGGGTTGCCGTCCGGCGTCATTTTTTTGTCGGGAGAGGTCAGGTGGGGGTGGTGGTGCTTTTGAGCTTGATGAGAGGAACGCGGCCGCCTTTCGTATAAGGCAAGGATGAAGACGAGCACGTGGACGACGATGGCAGTGGCCCTGGCGATGACCGGAATGGTGCGGGGGGAGAACTGGGCGAGTTGGCGGGGCCCGGCGGGGAATGGATCGACGGGGAAGTCGGGAGCACCGACGGAGTTTGCGGAGGGGAAGGGGATCCTGTGGAAGACCAAGCTGCCGGGGCGGGGCTGTTCGACGCCGGTGGTGTGGGGGGAGCGGATTTTTTTGACCACGCCGATCGGGGAAGAGGACGGGGTGATCGCCCTGGATTTGAAGGGGGAGGAGTTGTGGCGGAAGACGCTGGGGCCGCTGACGCCGGGACGTGGTCAGCGGGTGGGGAGTCCTGCCAATTCCTCGCCGGTGACGGACGGGAAGAATGTGTACGTCTATTTCAAGTCGGGCAATGTGGCGGCATTGACGGTGGAGGGTGAGCTGTTGTGGAAGCTGAACCTCCACGAGAAGTATGGAGAGGACAAGCTGTGGTGGGACCAGGGGACATCCCCGGTGTTGGCGGGAGGCAATCTGGTGATCGCGGTGATGCAGACGGAAGGGAAGTCCTATCTGGTTTCCTTGGACCCGGCGACGGGCAAGGAAGTGTGGTTCACGCCACGGGACTACGAAACGACGGACGAGTCCGGTGATTCCTACACGACGCCGCACGTGGTGGAGATCGACGGGGTGGAGACGATCGTTTGCTGGGGTGCGGATCATTTGAGCGGTCACGATGCGAAGACCGGCAAGGAGCTCTGGAAGAGCGCGGGGTTCAATCCGGAGATGACCAAGCAGTGGCGGGTGATCGCCTCGTCGGTGGTGACGGACGGGGTGGTGGTGGTGCCCTTCAAGCGGGGTGATGCGTTAGGTGGGCTGAAGCTGGACGGAAGCAGCGCGAAGTCGGACAAGGATTGGCTGTGGCGGAAGGACGGGATGGGGACGGACGCGTCGACGCCGGTTGCGGCGAACGGGAAGGTGATCTTCGTGAAGGACGGCGGCAAGGATCGGGGCAAGGTGACCTGTCTGGAAGCGCGGAGCGGGGAGGTGCTTTGGGAGTCGATGCTTCCGAAATCGGTGAGTGTGTACTATTCGTCGCCGATCCTGGCGGGGGACAAGCTTTACGTGGCGCGGGAGGACGGAGTGATCCTTTGCGGGACGGTGACGGCGAAGGGACTGGAGGACATCAAGGAGAGTCCGCTGGAGGAGGCGGTGATTGCTTCGTTGGTGTTGGTTGGGGACAGGATTCTGGTGCGTGGGGACGGGCACTTGTTTTGTATCGGGAAGTGACAGAATCTGCTTTTCGCTGTCACGGATGGGAGTTCCTCGGTACGTGGAGGGAGTAATCCGATGAATGAGCCGGATTGATTCCGGCGCGGGAGTGGCTATGGTGAATGCATGATGAAGGGATTCGACAAGCTGATTGGAGTATCACTGGCGGTTTTGTGTTTGGCGGGGTGTTCGCAGTCGGCTGACGAGGTGGCGCAACCTGGAGTTCCCGGGCCGCCGGTGCCCAAGTTGGTGACGGAGGTTGCCGGGTCCGGAGAGCGGGCGGCGACGAGCAAGACGGAGCCGAAGGCGCCCGCGAAGAAGAAGGGATCGATCACGGAGGTGGATTTGAACCGCGTCTTGGCGATGCAGGACGATGGGACGGGCTTTCTGATCGATGTGCGTCCGACCTTGTTTTACACGATGGGGCATTTGCCGGGAGCGATCAGCATGCCGCAGAAGTCTTTTCCGCTCTCGCTGGTGAAGGTGCAGGGGCAGATTGATGCGGCGGTGGCGGCGGGGAAGGTGGTGGTGGTGTACTGCCAGAACGTGGAGTGTCCGGATGGGTATTCGGTGGGAAAGAAAATGTCTTCGAAGGGGTATGACGTTAGCCTTTACAAGGGCGGTTGGGAGGAGTGGAAGGCGATGGGGTTTTAGGAATGCGGGGTGGGTGGGTGGAGCGCATGTGGAAGACTCAAGAGAGCTTGATTTTTCAGTTGTCGTCCCTAACATGTGTCCGGCGTTGGAGGGAATTGACGCTGGAAGCTGGACGGAACTATGTCGAATTTCGAGCGAATGGGAGGCTGTGCCTGGAAGCTGTTTCAGGTGGGGTTGGTGTTGGCTTTGCTGGGGTTGGTGTTCTTGTTCATCGTTCGGGAAGACAAGGAGAAGGAGGTTTTGACGGAAGAGGAGCAGGAGTTGGTGGAGCGGGAGGGGGCTGACACGAACAAGGGATTGATGGCGAAGCTGAAGGAGATGGTGGGCTTGGAGAAGAAGAGGCTGAAGAGGGTTGGAGGGTCCTCTTCGGGGGGGGGAGTCGGGCCATGAAGATCGCGCAGGAGGAGAAACCGAAGGGGAACATTGATTTAGAGGAGCTCCTGAAAAGGGAGGAGGACGTGCGGAAGGATGTCGACATGTTGGCGGAAGGGACGACGCAGGTGGAGCAGACCGTGCTGTGGCAGATCATCGATGGGGAGATCTACTATCGGATTATTTTGACGCCGTATGATCGAGAGGCGCACAAGATGATGATGTCGCCGAGTGAGGCGCTCTTTATTTCCTTTGTGTCGAGTGAGGGGGAGCGATTGGTGCCGAGGGCGGCGGCGGAGCGGCTCGAAACGCGCACATTGCGGGTGGCGACGAAGGACGGTTACGCGGTTGGTTGGTTCGTGGATGGGAAGCTGCCGATGGAGAATGCGGATGAGGGGGCGGTGGAAAAGGCGCAGGTGGGCTGGATTTTTTCGGGGCAGCTGCATGCGCGGCTGCGCCAATTGCAGCGGCCGAAGATGGGTGGGGCCAGTGATCCCTTTGGGATCAAGACGCGGTCGGAGTAGGCGCTTTGCGCCTGGTGATCGGTTATCCGTTATCCGTTCTCAGGGAGAAGGGTGGATGGAGGCGGCCGGGATTACTCCTTGGAGGCTTTGAGGGCCTTTTGTTCGCGGCGGCGGACGTTGGCGTCGAGGGTGCGTTTGCGGAGGCGGAGATTGTGCGGGGTGACCTCGAGGAGTTCGTCCACGCCGATGTATTCGATGGCGCGTTCGAGGGAGAACCTGAGTGGGGGGGCGAGCCTGGTGGTCTTTTCCTTGGTGGCGGAGCGGATGTTGTCGAGGCCCTTGGCTTTGACGGGATTGACGGGGAGGTCATCGGCGCGGGGGTTTTCACCGACGAGCATGCCGGTGTAGACATCGTCGCCGGGGGCGACGAAGAGGGTGCCGCGTTCCTGGAGGGGGGTGAGGGAATAGGCGGTGGCGGCACCGGTGTCCATGGAGACGAGGGTGCCGGTGTGGCGGGTGACGATTTCCCCGGCGTGGGGGGCGTATTCCTTGAAGAGGTGGCTCATGATGCCGTGGCCGGAGGTGAGGTTGACGAGTTCGGTTTCGAATCCGATGAGGCCGCGGGTGGGCATGACCGCCTCGATGAGGGTGCGGCCGCTGGCCTCGGTTTCCATGTGTTCCATGACGCCCTTGCGGGTGACGAAGGACTTGAGGATGCCCTGGGTGTATTCGCCGGGGGCCTCCACATAGACGGTCTCGAAGGGTTCGAGGAGCTTGCCGGCCTCGTCGCGCTTGGTGATGACCATGGGGCGGGAGACGCAGACTTCGAAGCCCTCGCGGCGCATCGTTTCGGCGAGAACGGCGATCTGCATGGCGCCACGGGCGGAGACGAGGAAGATGCCGGACTGCTCGCCGTCTTCGACCTGGATGGAGACGTTGATCTTCACCTCGCTCATGAGGCGGTCGCGGATGGCGCGGGAGGTGACGTGTTTGCCGTCGCGGCCGACGAGGGGGCCGTCGTTGATGGAGAACTGCATCTGCACGGTGGGCGGGTCGATGGCGACGAAGGGGAGGGCCTCGGCGTCTGCGGCGGCGGCGAGGGTTTCACCGATGTCGATATCCTCGATGCCGGCGATGCCGACGATGCTGCCGGCGGAGCCGCCTTCGGAGTCCTGGGTGGCGAGGCCGGAGTAGGAAAATGTTTTGGTGACCTTGGCGGCCTTGCGGGTGCCGTCCTTGCGGATGGCCCAGATGGTGTCGCCCTTCTTGACGTCACCGCCGAGGACCTTGCCGATGGCGACGCGGCCGACGTAGTCGTCCCAATCGATGTTGGAGGCGAGCATGAGGAAGGGAGCGGCGGGGTCGGCGACGGGGGCGGGGATGTATTTGGCGATGGTTTCGAGGAGGGGATTGACGTCCTTGCGTTCGTCATCGGGTCCATACATGAAGTAACCGTCCCGGGCGGAGCCATAGACGAAGGGGGCGTTGAACTGGTCCTCGGTGGCGTTGAGGTCGAGGAAGAGTTCAAGGACCTTGTCGTGCACGGCGGCTGGGTTGGCGTGGGGACGGTCGATCTTGTTGATGACGACGATGGGCTTGAGGCCTTCCTCGAGGGCCTTGCGGAGGACGAAACGGGTTTGGGCCTGGGGGCCGCTGAAAGCATCGACGACGAGGAGAACGCCATCGACCATTTTCATGACGCGCTCAACCTCGGCACCGAAGTCGGCGTGTCCGGGAGTGTCGACGATGTTGATGACGTATTCGCCCCAGTGGACGGAAGTGGCCTTGGCCTTGATGGTGATGCCCTTTTCGCGTTCGAGGTCCATGGAGTCCATGGCGCGTTCGTTGATGGTCTGGTTGTCGCGGAACATGCCGCTGGCACGGAGGAGTTGGTCAACAAGGGTCGTTTTGCCATGATCAACGTGGGCGATGATGGCGAGGTTGCGGAAATTTTGAGCGGACATAATGGGACGGGCCTGGGGTTTGGGGCGCGCTGTGTGCCTCAATTCCCAGCTGGGGGCAAGCCCTGTAATTTACGGGGTTGGTTTGGGTTGAGCTTGGGGGAAATGGAGATCAGCATGCTCAGGAATGAACGCTCCAGACAATGTCAGCGCGGCTCCAGAGCACGCAGAACGGACGGAATCGGGCCTGGCCTCGATGGTTTTGATGATGGGAACGGGCCGGGAGAAGCCGGGTCGGCAGGACACCGTGACGGTGCACTACAGCGGTTGGACGACCGATGGGGCCTGTTTTGACAGTTCGGTGAAGCGGGGGAAACCGGCCACTTTTCCGCTGAGCGGGGTGATCGGAGGGTGGACGGAGGGCTTGCAGCTGATGGTGGTGGGGGAGAAGCGGCGGTTTTGGATTCCGGCGGAGCTGGCCTATGGAGAGAGGCCTGCGGGCGGGCGGCCGGGGGGGCTGTTGGTCTTTGATGTGGAGTTGCTGGAGGTCCATGCGGTGCCCAAGGCCCCTCTGGACGTGGCCGCGGCTCCGGAGGATGCGGAGCGCACGGTGACGGGTTTGGCCTCTCAGGTGCTCTCCTCGGGCAGCGGAGGGGACCGGCCCACGGCGTCGGATCAGGTGAAGGTGCACTATTCCGGCTGGACGACCGACGGGGAGCTGTTCGACAGTTCGGTGATGCGTGGTCAGCCGGTGACCTTTGGATTGAATCAGGTCATCCCGGGGTGGACGGAGGGGTTGCAACTGATGGAGAAGGGGGAGAAGCGTCGGTTTTGGATTCCGGCGGAATTGGCCTATGGGCTGAATCCGCCGCCGGGAGCGCCTTCGGGGATGCTGGTCTTCGATGTCGAGCTGCTGGGGATCGGGGGGGTAGTCGGTTCTCCGCGCGCTCCCCGGGAAAGCAACAACCCCCGTCTTTCGGACGGGGGCTGAAGTGTTATGAGACCAAAGGGTGTTGGATCAGGTACTTCATACAAAGTGGTCTGAGGATGGCCAGAAGAAACTGTGAATAACGTTGGGGTGTCTTTCTTGGGTGCGCCCGGAAGGCCTTTAAATCAGGGGGCAATGAGCATTTGGGTGCTTGCGGGAGAGGAGGAGTGGGGGCCGCCTAAAAGGTTAACGAAAGTAAAAGGATCCTCAGGGAGGAGAGGGAGGGCGTCCTCCGTCCGCAACGGGGTAAGTGCGGGGGGTCAGGGAGTGGTGACGAAGATCTTCTCGTTCTTCTCCCGGAGGTCGTTGCGGATCTCGCGGAGGTCGTCGGTGAAATCAAAGAGCTGGCCCAGCTTTTGGCCGAGGTCATTGGCCGTATAGGGGTCGTTGCCGAGGATTTCCAAGTGCCAGACTTCGAAGAAAGCCCCGGCATAGGCGACGGCGGCGGCTGCTATGAGGGTGGTCGCCCAAGACTTCATTCGAGGCGGATGGTGGGTTCAGGCCTTGATTTTTGCAAGTTTTTTATAAAAATCCCTAGAAGTCCGGATTTCTTAAATTATCGAGGAAAGGCGCTGATCAGGAATCGGTGGGGGCCGCGTCAGGAGAGGGGTCTTCGGCAACGGCTTTCAGTTCCTGGAGGAGGTTGAGGACCTCGTGCTCGATGAGGGAGAGGGCAGCCTCGGGGGAGGAGAGGGGGAGGTCGCCGACTTCCCAGAAGTTGAACTGGTCGAGCCAGGCGGGGAATTGTTCGGCGAGGAGGGGGCGGTGTTCGGCGGCGCTGAGGGCGATGATGATGTGGGCCATTTCGAGGTCTTCGGCGGTGAGGGAGGACTTCGTGGTGGCGGTGTGGTGGACTTCGATGTTGCGGGCTTCGAGGGCTGCCTGGGCGTGGGGGGAGAGGCCTTCGCTCGAGATGGACTCCGTGCGGAGGCCGCGGGAGAAGGCGCACCAGCCGAGACCTTCGGCCTGGGCGTGGTGATTGAAGAGAGCCTCCGCGAAACGGCTGCGGTAGATGTTGCCGGTGCAGATGAAGAGGACGGTGGGGATGGCGAACATCGATCAGGCTTTGGACGGCGGGGAGAAGGCGCCTCGGGCGGTTGCGATCCTGCGGCGGGCGTGACATCCTTCGAGGTGGTCGTTGACGAGGCCCATGGCCTGCATGAAGGCATAGGCGGTGGTGGGGCCCACGAAGGACCAACCGCGCTTTTTGAGGTCCTTGCTCAGGGCGATGGAGGTGGGGGTTTTGGCGAGACTGGAGAGGGCGGCGCGGTCGAGGTGGGCGGGGCGTTCGCCCTTGGGTGGTTCGAACTGCCAGAAGTAGGCGGCGAGGGAGCCGAATTCCTTTTCGAGTTCCCTGGCGCGTTTGGCGTTGTTGATGGTGGATTCGATCTTGCCGCGGTGCCGGACGATGCCGGCGTCCTGAAGGAGGCGGTCGACATCGCGTTGCGCGAAGCGGGCGACCTTGTGGAAATCGAAGTTGCGGAAGGCGCGGCGGAAGTTCTCGCGCTTGCGGAGGATGGTGAGCCAGCTGAGGCCGGCCTGGAATCCCTCGAGGCAGATCTTTTCGAAGAGGCGCTGGTCGTCGGCGACCGGCTGGCCCCATTCGTCGTCGTGATAGGCGCGGTAGTCTTCGCTGTCGGCGCCCCACCAGCAGCGTTGTTTGCGATCGGGGCCTTTGATGAGTCCGGTTTCGGGGGTCATGGAGGTGAGCGGGGAGGAGGTTCGGGGGCCGGGGCCGCGTTGCCTAGGGTTGTCGATGTAAAGAGAGAGTAAAGTTTGAAATTATTACGATTAAAAAGGGGGCTTCGCGCGTCTCACCCGGTGAACACAACCCCCTGAACCAATGACCAAAAAACGACAGACCGATCCGCGCTCCGTGCAGGGGTGCTGGAGGTCGCTCGGCCAGCTCTGCGAGCTGTGGGGCCTGAGCCGGGCTCGGACCCGCCTTGTGGTGGACGCGCTGGTGCGGAGCGGACGGATGGAGGTCCGTCAGATGGACGAGCCCGCAGACCACCGCCGCCTCTACCGGACGATTGCCTGAGAATTTGAATGATCCCGAAGGGATTACGCTGCTCCCGATCTAATAGTAGGAGCGGTCCGCAGGGAGGCTAGGAGCCTCAAGGGGTTTCGTAGACGAAGCCAACGGAGGCGGTTCCCACGTCCAAATCGTCATCGTTGATGTGGTGGTAGCCCAGTTCGCCGCGAAGTTTGAAGCGGTCCTCGACGCCGATGTCGTACTCGAAGCCGGCCCCCACCGAAGCGGAGGAACCGCTGTCGCTCTGGGTGCTGATGAAGCCGTTCTCGTTGAACCGCTCGGTAGTTTCCCAGTAGGTCAGGCCGAGGCGTCCCAAGAGTGTCCAGCGGGGAGCGATGGGGTAACGGCCGACGAGAGAGAGGGAGTAGAATTCGGCTTCGTAGTCGGCGCTGACCTCGCCGGCAGACCAGGAGTCACTGGAGCCATCCGAGTCGGCGCTGTAGTCCACGTCGTCGGAGGAGGCGTAGCCTGCTTCCACGGAGAGGAAATCATTGATGTTGTAGCCGATATAGACATTGAAAATGGTGCCATCGTCACCGTCGTTGACGTTGCTGACCGAGCCGTCGTCCACGCTGTCGGCGTAGTCGGTGAACATCGCTCCGTAGCCGGCACCCCAGTAGAATTTCGAGAAGGGTGTGTTGGCCGGGACGAACCAGCCGATGGCTCCGCCGCTGTCATGGGGAGCGGAAGCGGCTTCTCCTCCGATCATGGTGCCGCCAACGGCACCATAGGCGTCGTTGTCACCGGCGGTTGCCGGGAGGGTGAGGGCAATGATCAATGCTGCTGCGGGGATCGGGCTCCACAGTCTGGCAGGTGTTGTGTTCGTCTTCATTGGTGTGCTGGAATTGGCTAAAAAAAACAGGAGAGAGCGGCGGCAGTTTGGGAGATAATCGGTGTGGTTGACCAGCGGAAAGTGAGGGGGCGGGGCCCAGGATTTCTTCGGAAATCCGAGATGTTTCTTGGGGTGGCCTGCGGAAGAGATCAAGCGTTGGAAGCAGGGAGGAAGGAGGATGTTATTGGTGTTGGGTATGCCGGTTTGTAGCCATCCGCTTCCGGCGGATGGGGCCTGGGTTGGTCGGTGGGCTGGGGAAATTCCTGATTACACTCAGGGTGGAGCGGGTTGCCGGACTTGCGGCGAAGGAGCTTGCGGACGGGAACTGAGGGGCTAGCTTTCCCAGAGTAGGAAACCGTCATGAAGGGATTTTTAGATCACCGGATCGTCAAGGCAACGATCTGCTATGTTTGCATGGTCTGCCTGGTGGCCTCGATGCTGGCTTCGATTCTTTCCATTTGGGAGGTGCTCGGCGATGCGGCCCTGCACAAGTGGCTGAGCACGTTGGCGGTGGTGTTTTTCGGCAGCCTGTTTTTTCTCGGGCTGAACCTGGTCTTTGGCTCGATGACGCAGAGTGTGTATCCGCCGGAGAGCGCGGGGAGTCCCTTTGGCGATCGCATGAAGCGGGCCAAGGAGTTTCGGGCCCGGCTTTGAAGGGGGACAAGTTCTTTCTCGCCGGAGCGGAACAGGGCGGGCAGGGTGCCGGAATGAAAGCTGGAAGAGCGGTTTGTTCCGCAGTGCTGTCGTTGGTGATCGGTTTGGGATCGGAAGTGGCCGGGGAGGCGGAAGCGGCAGTGGGGCCATTGGTGGGAAACGTCACGGAACAGAGTGCGCTGCTCTGGATGTTTTTGCCGGAGGGAGAGGTGGGAACGATCAGCTATCGTCCGGAGGGTGGGGAAGGTGACGCGGGAACAGGGACGTTTACGGCGCATGATCCGCAGGCGGCGGAGGTGGAGGCGGGACAGGCGGCCTGGGTGCTCTTGAAGGGTCTGCAGCCGGAGACGCGGTATCGTTACGAAGTTTCGGTGGGCGGAGCGGGGCGGGAGGAATGGAGTGGGGAGTTCAAGACCGCTGCGCTGGTGGGGGCACCCGGGCGGCTGCGGGTGGCGGTGACCTCGTGCATGAAGGTTGGTCAGCCGCTGGGGTCGTGGAAGCAGCTTTTGGCGCAGGAACCGGACCTGCATTTGACGTTGGGGGACACGCACTATGCCGACACCACCGATCCGGCGGTGCAGTGGCAGCACCACCTCCGCTACCGGCGACTGCCGGAGTTTGCGGAGGTGATCCGCAGCGTGCCGACCTATTCGATGTGGGATGACCACGACTACGGTCCGAACGATTCAGACGGGACGGCTAAGGGCAAGGAGCGGTCGTTGCTGGGGTGGAGGCAGTTCTGGGCGAATCCCGGAGCGGGGACGCCGGAAGTACCGGGGGCGTTTTACAAGTTCCAGCGGGGGGAGGTGGAGTTTTTCGTGGTGGATGGACGTTATCATCGTTCGCCCGACAAGGCACCGGACGATGAGCAGAAGCGGATGTTGGGGGACGCGCAGTTTGCCTGGCTGCTGGAGGGATTGAAGGGGTCCAAGGCGAAGTTCAAGGTGATCGCCTCGGGGAGCACCTTGCACCACAGTCAGGGGGATGGCTGGCGTGTTTACACGTTCTCGCGGCATCGATTGTTCGACAGCCTGAAGGAGCACAAGATCTCCGGCGTGCTCTACTGTGCCGGCGACATCCACAACTCCCTGGTGTGGGAGCACTCCGAGTCGGAGCGGGTGGGCTATCCGCTGGTGGAGGTGCTGTCTTCGGGGATCGCGAACAGCAAGAACCTGAGTTTTGCCACGCTCGACTTTGAGACGGCCAAGGCGGATCCGACGGTGCGGGTGCGGATCGTGCAGGGGGACGGGACGGTGAGTGAGGAGAAGGAGTGGAAGCTTTCGGAGCTGGGTGGAAGGAGGGGCGAATGAGGCGGAAGGAAGGGCGGGAGTGGCGGCCCCGATTCCGGCGGGGAAGTGAGGAAAATTCAGGCGGCAGAGGCTGGTCTCGGCGCTATCCTTAGAGGAAGATGAAGGGCATGAAGCGAATCGGACGGTGGATGTGGGCGGCCTTGGCTCTGGTGGTGTCTTGCCGGGCGGAGGAGGCGGAACCGGCCGGAAAGGCGCCGGCCGGCCGGAATTTCGAGGCGATGGTGGAGAAGCTCCTGAAGGACGAGGACGGGGAGCTGTCCAAGCTCGCGGAGAAGGTGTTGGGGAAGGACGGCGGGGACCGGCTCTTTTACTATCCCACCGGTCCGGCCCTCGCCACGCCGGAGCGGTATGGATACGAGTACGAGGAAGTGACCTTTGCCTCGGCGGACGGGACGGAGTTGAACGGCTGGTTTTTGCCGGTGATCGGGGAGGCGGAGAAGGTGAAGGCGACCATCGTCTTCTCGCACGGGAACGCGGGGGCGCTCGGGCACCACCTGGGTTTCGTGACGTGGCTGGTGTCGGATGGTTACAACGTCTTCATGTATGACTACCGGGGATTCGGGAAGTCCCAGGGGACGGTGGGGAGGGAGGGGATGATCCGCGACGTGCAGGCGGCCTTCGCCTACATTGTGACGCGCAAGGATTTGGACTCCGGCAAGCTGGTGTCGTTCGGGCACTCGCTGGGCGGGGCGAAATCGATCGCGGCGCTCGCCGACCAGCGGCCGACTGGACTGAAGGCGGTGATCACGGACGGGGCCTTCGCGTCCTACAAGGACATGGCGAAGACCTTTGCGGGAAACGTGGGGGACAATCTGGTAACGAATGAATGGTCGGCGCGGGACTGTGTGGCGAAGCTGGCCCCGCTGCCCCTGTTGATCGTGCACGGCACGGAGGACGAGGTGGTGCCATTCGCGCAGGGGGAGATCCTGTTCGCGAAGGCGGGGAGGGGAAAGGAGATGATGAGGATCGAGGGCGGGAAGCACACCGACAGTTTGGCGCGGAACGACGGGGAATACCGGCAGAAGGTTCTGGAGTGGCTGGCGAAGGTGCTGTGAAGGGGGATGCCCGGGGGCGGAGGTTGAGGGTGGAGCGGAGGGGCTTGGGCGGTGCGCGGGGTGGAACCGCCGACCCCTTGCAAAGGGGCCGCTACGGGAGTGCTGCGAGGGAGCGGGGCTTACCCTTGGCGGGCGGTGGCCTTGAGGCGGAGGGCGTTGAGGGCGATGAAACCGGTGGCGTCGTCCTGGTTGTAGGCGTCTTCGGCGCCGCCTTCCATGGTGGCGACGTGCTCGTTGTAGAGGGAGAGGGGCGAGCGGCGGCCGGCGTTCATGATGTTGCCCTTGTAGAGTTTCACGCGGACCTCGCCGGAGACGTTTTTTTGCGTTTCGGTGACGAGGGCCTGAATGGCCTCGCGCTCGGGGGCGAACCAGAAGCCGTTGTAAACGAGTTGGGCGTATTTCGGGATGAGGCTGTCGCGGATTTGCTGGGCCTCGCGGTCCATGGTGAGGGTCTCGAGGTCCTGGTGGGCGGCGAGGAGGATGGTGCCGCCGGGGGTTTCGTAAACGCCACGGGATTTCATGCCGACGAAGCGGTTCTCGACGAGGTCGATGCGGCCGATGCCGTGCTTACCGCCGAGGGTATTGAGGACGCGCATGATGCCGTAGGGACTGCAGAGGGAGTAGCCGTTCTGGCCGATGGTGGTGGAGACATCGGGGAGGGCGGCCATCAGTTCCTCCTGATCGTCGCACTGGAAGCCGATGGCGTTGCCCTTCTCGAAGAGGAGTTGGAGATACTGCGGCTTGTCGGGGGCGGCTTCGGGAGAAACCGAGAGGGTGTACATGTCGGTGTCGGCCTCGGTGGTGGCGTCATACCAGGGGTCCTCCATGGCTCCGGCCTCGTAGGAGATGTGCAGGAGGTTGCGGTCCATGGAGTAGGGTTTCTTCATGGAGGCCTTGATGGGGATCTTGTTGGCCTCGGCGTAGGCGATCATTTCCGCGCGGCCGGGGAACTGCTTGCGGAAGCGGGCGTCGCGCCAGGGAGCGATCATCTTGATGTCGGGGGCGAGGCTGGCGGTGGACAGTTCGAAGCGGACCTGGTCGTTGCCTTTACCGGTGGCACCGTGGGCGATGGCGTCGGCACCTTCCTTGAGGGCGATGTCGACCATGCCTTTCGAGATGCAGGGGCGGGCGATGGAGGTGCCGAGGAGGTAGCGCCCTTCGTAGATCGCGTTTGCTTGGAACATGGGGAAGATGTAGTCACGGGCGAATTCCTCGCGCAGGTCGCCGATGAAGCATTTGGAGGCACCGGTGGTGAGGGCCTTTTCCTCGAGGCCGTCGAGTTCCTCTTCCTGGCCGACGTCGCCGCAGTAGGCGATGATCTCTGCGGAGTAGGTTTCCTTGAGCCATTTGAGCAGGACGGAGGTATCAAGTCCTCCGGAGTAGGCGACGACGATCTTCATGATGCGATGAGGGTGGGGCGGGGGATTGCGGTCCGCTCCCGACGGGGCGGAAGGTGGACTGGAGGAGCGGGGGGGTTCAAGTGCGCAATTGCGGGAATCGGGGCCGGGAGATTGAAGAATGGCGTTCGCTGGGATTTGAACCGCTGATTACGCTGATTTCCCTGATTCTGGATTGGCGAGATGCGCTGGAAAAGGGGTGGGGCATTGTAACTGCCGGAGTCGGAGAGTGGTTTAAGATCCCGTTATGGCCGTTCCCTTCACCAAACTACCGGGTTCCGGAAGTCGGAGCCTGATGAATACCGTTCCGGGTCTCAGCCGTCGTGGTGGGCACACCTGCGGAGTGTGTGGGCCGGTGCCGGGGATCTCGCAGGAGATCGAGAAGCGCCATGCGCGTCTGGGTTGCCGATTGGGGTGGGTCAGCCTGATTCTTGCGGTGCTCTTTGTCCTCGGAGGGATCTTCCGGGCGGAGATGACTCCGGAGGTGCTGAACCTGGAGGATGTGCGCATGGGATTCGGAATCCTGGGCGTGGTTTCGGCGATGGGAGTGCACCTGCTATTGTTCGTCGCCGAAGGGCTGCGGGGCCGGGATGCGCCGAAGGCGGTGTGGGCGCTCTTGCTGTTCTGGATCGGGTTCATTGTCTTCGGGCTGTGGTAGGGGACGGTCGCTCCGCGCCGTCCGGCGGTTCGGCCGGCGCAAGCAGGAATGCCTTGGAGATCGGTAGCCGCGCTCGACCGTGGGGAAGTCTTTAAGTCTGCAGCGGTTCTCGGCGGAGGTCGCGGAAGGTGCAGAGGGGGGTGTCGATGCCCCGGATCTT
>JAQCFL010000361.1 GCA_027619375.1 Verrucomicrobiota bacterium
GTAGGTCTTTCCGGGTGTTTGGAGACCGGCGACCCAGCGCCAGGAGAGGGTGTTGGAGGCCGGATCGGCGTCGAGGAGATGGCGGTGGAAAAAGTCGGCCCCGAGTTGCCAGGGGAGGCGCTCGAGGTGGATCCACCAGCCCGCGAACCACATGCGGGCGTGGTTGTGGAGGTAGCCGGTGGTGGTGAGTTCCCGCGCGAAGTGGTTCATGATGGCGACGGGTCCCTCGCCGGCGGCGGCACGGGCGGCGCGTTGGCGTGTGGTGGAGTGTTCGGGAGCGGACTGCAGCGCGGCGAGGTCGCGGCGGTAGTCGTTCCAGACCCCGGGGCGGAGGGAGAGCCATGATTTCCAATAGCGGCGCCAGAGGAGTTCCTGAACGAACTTCTCGACGGTGGACGGGGCGTAGCGGGTGAGGACGGCGGCGATGCACTCGTCGATGTCGAGGAGGCCGTGGCGGATGGCGGGGGAGATGCGCGAGACGTTGGAATGGCCGGGCAGGACGTGGTTGCGGTCGCGGGAGTAGCGGCCGGAGCGTGGGACGAAGGCCTCGAGTTGCCGGAGGGCCCCGGCGCGGGTGGCGGCGAAGGCGGGGGGGAAGAGATCGTCGGTCATGACACGGCGGGGGACTGCAGGGCGAGAAGGCCGTCGAGCCAGCGGGGTTCGATGGGGTTGGTGGCACCGAGGAGGGGCTTGCCTTGGGCGTGGCGAGTGAAGAAGCCGCGGTGGCACTCCTCCACATACGTGTCGCGGTGCCAACCGGGGGTGAGCAAGCAGTGGACGTAGTGTTGCAGCCAGGCCTCGGGCTCGTAGGGGTGGTGTTGGAGGAAGGCGTGAAGCTCGGTGGCGAGGCGGAAATTGAGAGTGTTCTCACCGGCTGTTAGAAATTGGTGGTAGTGGATCTCGCGCACGCCCCAGTAGGCCGCCTGTTCGCGGAGGATGTCGCCGCGTTCGTTGAGGGGGTCGTAGAAGGAGCGCCAGAGGATGCTGCCGGGGTGGGGATTGCGGGGGGCCTGGTAGCGGTCGAGGAGGCCGTAGTCGTGTTGCAGGGCGTCGCGGTCGTAATACCAGTGCCCGGGCATGGCGAGGGCATCGGCGATCAGGGAGCCGTGGAAGGCGTTATCAAGGGACATCGGGCCATGGTAGCGCGGAATGGAGGGGGTGCTACCGAGGATTTTGGGCGGCGCGATTGCGGAGTCGCCTTGGCGGATGGAATCCGCCGCCACGGATTCACTCAGCGGGGATGCGGAGGCGGGCGGTTTGGTGGGCGGGGGCTTCGGCGGTGACTTCCCAGGCGCCGCCGGGTTCGTGGCCGGGGAGGTTCTCCGGGGCGGTGATGGTGCCTTCGGCGCTGCCGGTGGTTTCCACGAGGACTTCGCCGAGGGCGAGGATGGCGCGGAGGGCGGCGTCGGCTTCCTCGTCGGTGATGGTGAGTTGGGGGGGCATGGGGATTTCGCCCCAGGTGCCGGCACCACCGGTTTTGAGTTTTTGTTTGAGGGTCTCGAGGGCGGCGTCGTTGCCCTTGTAGCGGAGGGCGACGTCGGTGTAGCGGGGGCCGATGGATTTGGCGTCCGTTTGGTGGCAGGAGAAGCAGAGGCGGGTGGTGAGGGTGTGCTCGACGGGGGTGGGAAGCTCGACGGTACCGGCATCGTGGCCGGCGGGGGCGATGTAGCGGAGGCGGACCACGGCTTGCGCGGGATCGGCGAGGCCCTTCACCTTGAAGCCGAGGGAGGCGCCGGGGGCGAGCTTGTTGCCGGCCAGTTCGAGTTCGAGTTGGGGGAGTTGGTTGGTGTCCTGGAGGGGGATGCGGACGATGGTGCGGTTGTCGGCGGGGTCGATGGCCACGGCGCGGAGTTCGCTGCCGGTGTTGCCGGGGACGGTGATGGAGGAGCCGGTGCCGAGTTGGTGTTCGGCGGTGCCGACGGTGAGCCACCATTGCACGGTGATCTTTTCGTTTTCGGGATCGGTGGCGGATTTCACGCGCCAGGTGCGGGGTTGATCGGGGACGGCCTCCACTTCGAGGATGGGCGATTGGTTTCCAGTGCCGGGGCGGATGCGGCGGACGCGGCCGTCGCGGTTGAAGTACCAATTGGAGCCGTATTCGAGGAGCCAGTAGGAACCGTCTGGGGCGAGTTCGAGGTCCATGGGGTGGCGGAGGCCTTCGGCGAACGGCTCGAGGGTGGAGAGTTGCTCGTTCTGGTCGAGTTTGGCCTTCCAGAGTTTGCCGCGCATCCAGTCGTAAGTGATGAGGCTGTGGTCATCCTCGCTGGGGAGGAGGTTCCATTTGCGTTTGGCGTCGAAGTAGAAGACGGGGCCGGCCATGGCGTTGCGGCCGCCGGATCCCATGACGGGGAATTCCGTGGAGTCACCGTAGGGGTACCAGACGAAGGCCTTTTGGGCGGGGGGGAGGACTTCGAGGCCGGTGTTGCGGTGGCCGGGATTGCGGGGGGCGGCGGGGTCGGTGATTTCGCCGGGTTTGCGGGTGTCGAAATCGACGATGGGGTAGGGTTTGTTGTCGGCGATGACGAAGGGCCAGCCGAAGTTGCCGGCCTGCTTGGCCTGGTTGACTTCGTCGTAACCCATGGGGCCCTTGTCATCGGCATTGCGGGAGTCGGGTCCAACCTCGCCCCAGTAGATGATGCCGGTTTTTGGATCGAGGGAGAGGCGGAAGGGATTGCGGCAACCCATCACGTAGATTTCGGGGCGGGTTTTCTC
This sequence comes from Verrucomicrobiota bacterium, assembly GCA_027619375.1. GTDB lineage: Bacteria > Verrucomicrobiota > Verrucomicrobiia > Verrucomicrobiales > Akkermansiaceae > JAPKDA01. The sequence continues at coordinate 2,713 of JAQCFL010000361.1, forward strand.
GGTGCCTGGTTTGAAGAGGTTGTCGGCGGGAATGTCGTAGCCGTCCTTGGTGGGGTGGATGCGGAGGACTTTTCCGCGGAGGTCGTTGGTGTTGCCGGCGGAGCGCATGGCATCGCAGTGTTCGCGTTTGTCCCGGTCGTCGAGGGGGGCCTTGCCGCCGCTTTCGAAGGGATTGGTGTTGTCACCGGTGGAGAGGTAGAGATTTCCGGCGGGATCGAAGGTGAGGCTGCCGCCATGGTGGCAGACACGGTCACGGCGGTCGGTGTGGACATCGAGGAGCGCTTGCTCGGAGGAGAGGTCGAGAAGGCCGCCCTTGAGGGTGAAGCGCGAGAGGCGGTTGAGCATCTCGGTGGGGTGGCTGTAGTAGATGTAGAGTTGCTGGCTGGTGGCGAAGTCGGGGGCGACGGTGATGCCGAGGCCGCCGTCCTCCCGGGCATAGGGGGTCTTGGAGTCGGATTCGTGGAGGGCGGTGACGGGGACTTGTCCGATGACGAAGGTGCCGCCGGTATCGGGATTGACGCGGAGGAGGCGGCCTTCGCGTTCGATGACGAAGATGCTGCCGTCGGACGCGATGGAGAGTTCCATCGGGTCCAGGAAATTTTCCGCGATGGTGTCGAAGCGGAGGGGGGCGGCGTGGAGGGAGGAGGTGAGGAGGAGCACGCCGAACATGGAACGTCGGATATTGAATATCGAGGGGAGGAGGGAGGGAATGGGGGAGGTTGATTTGGGAGAAATGGAGCGCATGGAGCTGGTGGGTGAGGTTCGGGGAGATTTGACTTGCTGAGGTTGGCTTCGTAGACCCGACCACCTTCGATGTCTATGACAAAGGGCGATGCGCCGCCGGGGGGGCTCTTCGGCAAGAATGCCGATGCTCCGGTGGGGAGGGCGTTTCAGGAGGGGGAGGATGCGGAATGCGGAATGCGGAGTGGGGAGTGGGGAGTTCGGAGTGGGGAGTGGTTATGGGGCAAGAGGGGGAGGACTGAGCGGAACGGGGAGGGGGAGGACGGGTCG
>JAQCFL010000362.1 GCA_027619375.1 Verrucomicrobiota bacterium
GGGGGGGGGGGGGGGGGGGGGGGGGGGGGGAGGTTTGGGTAGGAATGGAGGTGGGACCGCCGACCCCTCGCAGAGGGGCCGCTACGCTGATGGAGAGGGCTTGCGACCGGGACGGTCACGTCACTGATTTGGGAAACCGCCACGTTCTGGGGATTGGCGTTCTTGGGATTGTGGTGTAGAGTCGCGGCGATGAAGGGAATGCAGTTGGCCTTGTTGACGGGGGTTGGAATATTGATGGGGGGATTTGCCTTGGGGCAGGAGGAGGCGATTGCGGCGGTGCCGGTGGATGAGGCGGTGATCGATGCGGATGTGGTACCGGACGAGGGGGAGGGCGAGGAGGCCAACGAACGCGCGAAGATGGTGGAGCCGGCGATCAAGCAGGACGTCACCGACATCGGGAAGCCGACCACCCTGGAGGATGCGGTGCGCTTGCAGATTTTTCTGGATCAGAAGTTGTTTGGGCCGGGGTTCATCGACGGGAAGCCGGGGAATTTCACGGCGCGATCGCTGCATGCCTACAACCGGAGCAAGGGTCGTTCGCCGGGGGATTGGGGGGCGGTGCTGGAGGATTTGAAGAGTGAGCTCGGGGAGACCTATGCGACGGCGATCGTGCCGGATGTGGCGAAGGAGTGGGTCAATCCGAACTTGCCGTATGAGCGCTCGGGGCAGGCGAAGCAGAAGCAGATGAGCTACCGGAGTTATTTGGAGTTCATGGCGGAGCGGTATCACACTTCGGAGACGTTTCTGGAGGAGCTGAACGGCAAGGAGGTGGCGTGGAGTCTGGAGCCGAAGAAGTCGTTGAAGGTGCCGAACATCGATCCCTTCCGGATCGAGTTGCTGACGCATGGCAAGATGAACAAGGAGAGCGAGGAGTTTTTGGATCGAACGGTGGTGATCGACACGAAAGGGAAGCAGATTTTCATCTACGCGCCGGGCGAGGTGGCGGTGGCGCCGGGTGGGGCGGTGGTGGTGGTGGAGGAGGGGGAGGGGGAGGAAGCGGTGGCGCAGAAGTTGATCGCGGCATTTCCGATCACCCCGGGGAAGGCGCAGTTCATTCATCGGGGGGCGTGGAAGATTGCGAACAGCATCGAGTTGCCGAGTTGGCGGTATGACAAGCAGCTATTGGAGACCGGGAAGCGGGGGGATACGGCGCTGCAGATTCCGCCTGGGCCGAACAATCCGGTGGGGATCATTTGGAACGGGCTGACGAAGAGCGGGATCGGGATTCACGGGACCTCGGATCCGCGGACGATCGGGCGGTCGCAGAGTGCGGGGTGTATCCGGATGTCGAACTGGGATGCGTCGCGTTTTCCGACGCTGGTGCGGCCGGGGGTGAAGGTGGTGGTGCGGTGAGGCGGGGTTGAACACCCAATGTCGAACAAGGAATGTCCAATCTCCAAGGGTGGGAGAGGGGAACGCCGAACATCGAACGCCGAACATCGAACGCCGAATATTGAATGATGAATGGGGGAGAGGAGTCGGGGTTGGGAGGGGAGAGAACCGTGAATTGACGCGGACCGTCTCCGCTCTCCGAGTTCTGCCGGGTCGGGATGGGCGCGAATTTTTTGGGGAGATGGGAGGCGAAAGTTGGAAGGTAGACGCAGGCGGGCCGACTAGGACTTTTTTGGGTGGAGGGAAGGATTGGTTGGGGATCGAGGGTTGGGTTGGCGGGAACGATTCACAGGCGGGACGCCTGTGCTCCTTTCGGCGTTGCCGGGAGGGAGAATCGATTCGGCGTTGCCGGCAGGGAGGGGTGAGTTTGGGCTGGTGCGGGGAGGTGGGGTGGGGAAGATGGCGGGGCTTTGCTGAGGGTTGATAAAGGTGTGCCGGTGCGGCTGGTCGTTTACACGATCGGGATGCTGTATCTGTTTTTCGATTTGTTCGTGTTTGACGGTCCGTTGCGGCAGCGGATTCGGAGCAGGGAGATCCGGAGTTCGGAGCAGATCGCGGCGGCGAAGGCGCAGGGGATCGTGGCGCGGTTTTATGGGCAGCCGATTCTGTTGACGCAGGTGGATCGGCGGGTGGAGGAGCGCTTGTGGAAGGAGGGGCGGAGGTTGGAGGAGGTGCCGCAGGTGGAGCGGAAGGTGCTGCGGATGGCGGCGCTGAATGACTTGATCGATCTGCGGCTGTTCGGGCGGATGAAGGTGTGGTCGAATCAGATGGACTATCCGGTGGAGGAGGCGGAGATCGATGCGGCGGTGGAGCGGTTTGGGCGGAAGTTCGACACGGTGGAGGAGATGCGGGAGGGATTGCGGGAGCAGGGGTGGAGCGAGGAGGAGTTGCGGATGCGCTTGGCGGCGAAGCTGCAGCAGGACAAGTATCTGGCGGCGATGGTGGATTTGGTGGTCAGCGAGGAGGAGGCGCGGGAGTTCTATGAGGGGCACAAGGAGGAGTTGGCGATGCCGGAGCGGGTGCGGGTGCGGCAGGTGTTTTTGGCGGGCCTGAAGCACGAGGCGGCGGAGGCGGAGCAGGTGCTGGGGGAGGCGTTGGGGAGGCTGGAGAAGAAGGAGGTGGCGTTTGAGGTGCTGGCGAAGGAGTTGAGCGAGGATGGGGGGAGCAAGGAGGCGGGGGGGATGCTGGGGTGGATGCAGGCGGGGCGATTTTGCGGCGGCGGTGTTTGCGCTGGAGGTGGGGCAGCGGCAGGTGATCCGGACGACGCTGGGGTGGCACCTGGTGGAGGTGCTGGAGCGCAAGGGGCGGGAGGAGCGGAGTTTCGAGGAGCTGCGGCCGGAGATTGAGGTGGCGCTGGAGGCGATCAAGCGGGAGGAGGGAGTGCAGGGGTATCGGAATCAGTTGCGGGCCTTGGAGAGGGAGAAGATTGAGGTGTTTGAGGATATGCTGGAGAGGGAGTAGGACGGGTAGGACGGGTAGGAGTGGGGGATCAGGGGGGGGGCTGGTCTTTGGCGGCGAGTTGTTTATCGAAGGCGTCGAGGAGGAAGGTGGAGCGGTTGTAGTCGATGAGGGGGCGGAGTTTTTTGGCTTCGGTGCGGGAACGGGCGTCGATGTGGAGGGTCATCTTGCCCATGGTGACGCCGGGCATGTTTTGGACGAGGGCGGGGTCGGAGATGCGGAGGACGAGGTGGCGGAGGCGGAACCACTTGCGGACGAGTTCGACATGCTCGATTTCGGGGTAGGGGATGCGGATGAGTTCGAGTCCGCCCTTGCCCCCGGTGAAGACGTTGCCGGAGAGGCGCCAGCCGAGTTCGACGTGATCGGGGAAGAAGCGGAGTTTGCCGACGACGTCCTCCCGGCCGAGGGGATCGGTGGCGGGGATGGAGAAGTGGATGGGGACGGGGTCGTGTTCGAGCACTTTGGCGTTGGGGAGTTGGGAATTTAAACCGCGAATGGACGCGAATTTACGCGAATGGGGATTTTTGAATGCGGAGTTCGGAATGCGGAATGCGGAAGTTTGCAGAGGAACACTCAATGTCGAACAAGGAATGTCCAATTTCCAAGGGAAGAGGGAGAGGTTCGCCCTTTGGGGCTTTGCCGGGAGATGGGAGAGGAATGTCGGATTTCCAAGGGAGGGGGCTGATGGGGTATGGGGCGGACTGAAGTTGGTGGTCCCAGGGGGGAGGGCGTGAGAAAGCCGGGACTGCGTTGCAGAGGAACACTCAATGTCGAACAAGGAATGTCCAATTTCCAAGGGAAGAGGGAGAGGGGCGGCGGGTCGGTGGAGGGACTGACTGCCGCGAGCCGCGGCAGCTACGGGTAGGCA
>JAQCFL010000363.1 GCA_027619375.1 Verrucomicrobiota bacterium
CGGAGGGTTTTGGCGCCGATGGTGAGGCTGCCCTTGCCGAGTTCGAGGGCGCGTTCGAGGGATTCCAGGAGGCGGGGGCGGGAGTCGGGGGTGAGGCGGACGCGATCCTGGACGACGTGGACCTGGGAGGGGAGGAGGAGGACGTTGGCAGCGGCGGTGGGATCGTCGGTGCGGATGATGTCGCCGTTGAGGTGGAGGCGGAGGTAGCCTTGTTGTTGGAGGAAGGCGAAGAAGTCGGGGAGGTCGACCTGGTCGGGGACGGGGACGGGGAAGAGGACGAGGATCTGTTCGTCGGGGTGGTTGGCGAAGCACCAGTCGGCGATGGAGTCGGTGGTGTCGGGGCGGATGCGTTCGCCGCTGCGGGGGTCGATGGCGTGGGCGTGCCGGGCGTAGAGGAGTTTGAGGTAGTCGTTGATCTCGGTGATGGTGCCGACGGTGGAGCGGGTGGTGCGGACGTTGTTTTTTTGTTCGATGGCGATGGCGGGGGGGATGCCATCGATGCGGTCCACGGCGGGTTTGTCCATGCGGTCGAAGAACTGCCGGACGTAGGGGGAGAATGTTTCGACGTAGCGTCGTTGTCCCTCGGCGTAGAGGGTTTGGAAGGCGAGGGAGGATTTGCCGGAGCCGGAGGGGCCGGTGATGACGGTGAGTTTCCCGAGAGGGATGTCCAGAGAGATGTTCTGGAGGTTGTTTTGCCGGGCGCCGACGACGCGGATGACCTGATCGGCGGGGGGATTGGGGGAAGGCGTCTTCTTTCTGGCCGGCACGCCGACGACCTTAGCGGTGATCGGGGGGATGGCTAATGGAAAGATCAGTCCTCGTCGGTCTCGGCTTCGGCGACGGCGGTTTCGGGGTCATCGCCTTTGAGGATGGCGATGAAGCGGGGGAGGGACTCGCGGGTTTTGTCGGCCTCGGTGGAGAGGATTTTTTCGGCGGGGGTGTTGCCGAGATTGCGGAGTTCCCCGGCCATGCGTTGGAGGCCGTTGATGTAGCTGTCGCGGATTGGGTCGAGGGAGGCGAGGAATTCTTCCTCGATCTCGTTTTGTCTGGCGAGGGCCTTTTGGTAGGCTTCCATGAGGTCTTTCCGGGAGTGCTTGAGGGCGTCAGGGCCTTCCTCGGGTGGGGCGGCCCCGATGCGGTTGGTTTCGCGCATGGGGGAGATGTAGCCTTCCACGAATGCTTCGGCAGGGTCGCGGAAGCGGTTGTCGACGCGGCGGGCGACGCGTTCGGCGGCGCGCTCCAAGCGATCGATGTTTTTGGTGAGGTTCTCCTCGTGTTCGTTGAACCTGGAGACGGCCATTTGCTGCAGTTTGAGGCGGCCGCTATCGATGAATTCGACGGTATCGAAGGGGGGGTAGCTGGGGACGACGGGCTCGGGTTCGGGGGTGGGATCCGGGTCCGCGGGCATGGGTGGATGGATTTTGGCGACGGGCTCCGATTGGGGCTCGGGGCGATCGCGAGGGTTGTCGCGATTGGGTTTGTCGAAGCGGTCGGGGCGATCCTTGTTGGGACGGTCGGGGCGTGGGTCGCGTTCCTTGGGGATGCTGACCACCTGTGGTTCGGGAGAGGGAACGGGAATCGGGGGAGGAATTGGAGAGGGTTTTGGGGAGGTGGCGAGGGGAGGGGGATCGCCGCCGTTGATGATGATGAGGCCGAGGACGGCGAGGCCGAGGAGGAGGATGACGACCACGGCGAGGACGGGGCCGGAGCTGGATTTTTTGATGGGAAGGGAGTGGCGTCCGGCCGTGCCGATGGGGCGGGCGATGGGAGCGGTGCCGCGTGCGGCGGCGGGTGCGGCGAAGGTTTTGCGCAGGACGCCGCCTTCCAGTTGTTTGGCGAGTTGCTCCAATTCGTCGGCGAGTTCGTTGGCGTCGGCGTAGCGGAGTTCGCGGGAGGGATGGGTGGCGCGGCGGACGATGTTGTCGAAGGCGGGATTGATGGTGGCGAGAGTGGAGGGGGGCTGCCAGGTAGTGGCGGGGAGTTTGCCGGTGAGGAGTTCGTAGAGGATGATGCCGACCGCGTAGAGGTCGGTGCGTTCATCGACTGCCTCGGGGTGATTGAGGACTTCGGAGGCGGAGTAGCCGGGGGTGCCGAAGATGACCTCATGGGCACCGTGTTCGTGGCCGACGGGACGGGCGAGGCCGAAGTCGCCTATTTTTGGTTGGGCATCCTGGGTGAGGAGGATGTTGGCGGGTTTGATGTCGCGGTGGAGGATGCCGGCCTGGTGTGCGTGGGCGAGGCCGCGGCAGATGCCGGTGACGATCCGGGCGGCTTCCTTTTGCTCGATGGCGGTACCGTGGGCGGAGTAGTGGAGGGACTTGCCGGAGACGAGCTCCATGACGATGTAGAGCATCCCGTCGATGTTGCCGAAGTCGTAGACGCCGATGAGGTTGGGATGGTTGAGGCGAGCCATGGCTTTGGCCTCGGCTTCGAAGGCGGCGCGGAACTGGGCGTCGTCACCGAACTCACGGGGGAGGATCTTGATGGCGACGGGGCGGTCGAGGGAGCGTTGTTGGGCTTGGTAGACGGCGCCCATGCCCCCGGCGGCGATGAAGCCGATGATATCGTAGGACGGGAACAGGGGGCCCAACTCCGCGGGGGTGGGAGGGACGAAGGTGTGTTCCGGTGGGGAGGGGTCCATGGGAGCGGAGGCGGTTACATTGCCTAATTTTAGCAAAGAAGGCAAGGCGCAGGGCTTTCAGCCCGAAGAGCGTTGCATGCAACGATTTCTTGGTCCCGAAGTTGGGATAGTTCGGCCTGAGGGACCGGATCGGGGGGTGAGCGCCTTAGAAATCGCGATCTGGGGCGGGGAGGGAGGAGCCGTTGAAGTGATCGTAGAAGTCGGAGGCGTTGCGTCCGCAGCCGTTGATTTCGTTCTCGAGGGCCTGGACCTGTCCTTTCAGGCCGCGTTCTTCGAGGGTGGCGCGGGTTTCGGCGAGGCGGTTGAGGTAGGCGACGCGGAGGCGTTCGATATCGGCAAGGAACTTGGAATGGATGGCCTTTTGCTTGGCGAGGTAGCCGTCGAGGAGTTTTGCGGCTTCGAGGGGCATGCCGGAGCGGGGGATGTTGGCCGGGACACTGCCGTCCTCGCGGACCAGTTCCTTCATTTTGTCGACGCCTGGTTTCAAGGTGGCCTTGGTGCCTGCGGCCAAGCTGCGGTGCCAGAAGTCGAGGTCCCATTTGAAGGATTTGCCGTTGGCAAAGAGTTCCTTTCGGTAGTCGTCGGTTTTGGCGCCGAGGGCGTCGGAACCGATTTTGCGGACGCGGGCGAGTTCGCTGGAGGAGTTCGCCGCGGAAGCAGGGTCGCTTTTGGTGGTGCTGTCCTTGCTCCATTCGATGAGGAGGCCGACGGTGGAGTTTTCGTCGTTGGGATCGGCATCGTCCCAGCCCCCGTTTTCGCCGGAGACGAGTCGGAGTCCGGAGTCGGTTTTGGCGTCGCCATCGGGTGACCCGGGGGCCCATGAGGCGGCGGCCCAGGGTTCGCCGGTGGTCCAGGCCCAGGCCCGGCCGTTGTGGAGGCCGCCGATCCAGGCGGCCTGGCCGGCGGGGAGGGATTCGTTGATGAGGGCTTGGAGGAAGGAGATTTCGGCGGGGTCGGAGGGGACGGCGAGTTGGCCTTCGGCGAGTTGAGCGAGGGAGTTGGCTCCCGTCCAGGTGTTCCTGCGGGCGACGAGGAAGTAGCGGCGGCTTTCGAAGGTGAAGGAGCCGGGGGGG
>JAQCFL010000364.1 GCA_027619375.1 Verrucomicrobiota bacterium
GGCCGCTCCCTCCCCCCCCAACTCCAACCAATGCCGCAACCGACGCCCCGGACTGCTCAAAATAGCATACGCCTCTCTCAATTGCGCAAATTCGCCTGCCGAGCCTCCCGCGTCCGGATGCCGCTCCCCACTCAACCGATCCATCACCGCCCGCAACTCCTCCTCCGTCACCCTCAAATCCCGCCCCAAGCCCAGTTCTGCAAAGGCGTCCATCGCTTCCTAGGCCGCAAAACTCTCTCCACAGGAACAGGTGACCGCCGCATTCGGATTACTCACCTTGAACCCCCCATGCTGCAAATCCTCCGAAAAATCCAACTCACTCCCCCCCACAAACAAAGCGCTTTTCGGGTCAATCAGCACCGTCACCCCATTCGATTCCACCATCAAATCCCGATCCCGCGGCCCATCCACCAAATCCATCTGATACTGCAATCCGCTACACCCACCACCCACCACCGCTATCCGCAACGCCCCTTCAGGCCTCCCCTGACGCTCCAACAACCCCCGCAAATGCCTCGAGGCCGGCTCCAAGACCCGGATCAATCGCTCATTTCCCCGCACCACCTTCATCTCCGTCATCGACCACCAATGTATCAGGGCCCCAGCCCCTTGCAACCCATGCCACTCCACCCACGAAATCGGCCCCAACCCCCGATAATTCGTGGTATTTTTGGTTGCCCCCCCCCCCCCCGGCCGCCTTCATGCTTGGGGAAATGTCAACGCCTACCCCCACCCTCGCCAAGGCTGCGCTCATTTCATTCGGCGTTTCTGCCCTTCTCCTTCCCGCTCAAGGAGTCACGACCTTTACCTCCCCCTCCGGATACACCAAGCTGGTGGCAACCAAGGCTCCGTCAACCAGCGTCCCCGCATACAGCTTTATTTCCCACTCCCTTGCCCAAAAACGGAAAGTCGGCGGGGTCATCACGGGAGGCGGAGCCTCCTCCCTCACCTCCACCGGTGCCGGCTGGGGCGTCAATGAGTTCTCCACCACCCCCCACTACGTCCTCATGGGCGATGGAGCCAAGGAAGGCACGATGTTCGAGATCGTCTCCAACACCGCCGACACTCTCACCCTCGCCTCCGGCGACCTCAGCGGCAACGTCAACGATTCCTTCCGCATCTACGAACACAACACTCTCGGCTCCATCTTCGGCGCGGACCCGGTCGCCAACGGCGTCGTCGGTGGGTTCGGCCCCGCTACCGCCGACCAAATCCTCCTTTACGACACCGCCTCCGGAGGTTTCAAAACCTACTTCTACAAAAATCTCGATGACTTCGGCGATGAAGAGGACGTCCTCGGTTGGGTCAATGCTTCTAACAACCACGTCGAAGTCTCCTCGCTCGTCATCGCTGCCAACCGTGGATTCGTTTACGTCCGGCGCGATCATACCGCAGACCTCAGCATCACCGTCTTCGGGGATGTCATCGATTCTTCCATCAACGTCGCCATCATCCCGGGCTTCAATCTTGTCCCGGTCCCCACACCCGTCGCCACAGGGGTCACCCTCGGCAATTCCGGATTGGCTCCAACCAATCCGACCGACCCCATTGACCCCTCCATCCATCTCAAGGCCGGATTCGGCGCCGCTACCGCCGACACCATCTTCATTTGGAATGGGAGCGGCTACGATACCTTCTTCTTCAAGAATGTTGACGACTTCGGCGATGAGGACGATGTCCTCGGCTGGGTCAACGCCTCCAACAATCATACCGCCGTCCCGGACACCAGCCTCGAACCAGGCTCGTTCTTCATCTCACGAAGCGCCAACCCGGCTCTTGACTGGGTGTTCCCCAGCATCGTTCCCTGACATCCAATCATTTTCACCCACCTAGACATCTCAGTCCACCACCCCCCCAAAAAATACCCTTCGCGGCTCGCTCATTGCCTTTCCTTTTATCGCGCCGCAATCTTTTCATGAAACTTCCTTTTACCAATGTCCTCAAGCTCACTCTGCTCAGCGGATTGATCTCGGTGAGCTGGACCCAGGCCGCAACCGTCAACTTCGATTCGGGGGGAGGGGAGGACCTGGTCGTCTTTGCAACGACCGGCGGCAATGAAGCCGTTGGCGCGACCATGTTTGCTGGAACGTTTAACAGCGCTCCTAGCATTGGTAGCACCAGCCTCGAAGACGTCCTGAACGACTTTCTCACATTTGATGAGTACGGGACCACCAGCGGCTCCCCTGGAAGCTTCAACGCGGGCAGCTTTGAAGGCAACGTGACGCCCACCTTCAGCTCGGGCAAAATCTACCTCGTGGTCGTGAATGCCTCCACCATTGCCGCAGCCACAGAATTTGCAGTCTTTTCATCCACCGATGGCTCGTGGACTTTCCCCGGAAACGATACCACCGCACCACCCTCCGGCATTACCCTCGCCGGAACTGTCGATCAATACTACGCCGGCACTCCTGGCACTTTTCAAAATCCCGGAGGCGCACCCTTCGATGCGGACTCCATTCAATTCGCCGCGATCCCGGAACCGAGCAGTCTCCTCTTACTGGTATTGGGGTGTCTGGCGACCCTCTACCGCCGCCGTTAGTCCCCTTCCACCGCCCCAGCGGATAAAGACAGCGCCCCCCCGGATGCATCCAGATTCCATCAAGGGAACCCTCATTGGCCACGGAATTGGCATGGCCCTCGTTCTCTGCGCCCTCACCGCGTCCGCCGCAGAGATCAACTTCGATTCCGGGGGAGGATTCGATGGCGTATTCTTCGAAACTGAAAGCGAATCTGAACTGGTCGGAGGCACCATGTTCATCGGAACCTTCGCCGCAGTCCCTCCGGGCAACATCACCCTCGGAGAATTGAACTCCACCTTCAGCACCTTCCAAACCCACCCCAGCCAAAGTAATTCCAAAGGCAGCTTCCCCTCCGTGATGTTCTCCGCCCCGCTCGGCACGACCTTTCCAGGCGCCAAAATTTATCTCGTCGTCACAGACACCCCGACTATTGCCGCCGCCACACGCTTCGCGGTTTTTTCCTCGACCCATCCTTCATGGACCTTCCCGGCAAACGATTTCCCCGCACCTCCCTCCAACATCACCCTCGCCGCCCCTGTGGACCAGTTCTACGCTGGCTCCGCCGACACCATCGACAACCCCGGCGGCATCGCCGGCACCTTCAACTCCATCAAACTGGAACCCACCGCAACCGCTCCTCCGCTCATCCCCCTTCTCATCTCCGTCATCGTCGGTGACAAACCCGGCGTCGAGTTCGACTACCCCACCGCCGCCGACGGCACGGTCTCCTTCGCCCTTGACGAATCCTGCACTCTCCTCGACGAACCCAGTTGGAGCCCCGTCACCTCCACTCCTTCCGTCGTCAGCGACAACGGCACCACCCAGCGCATTTGCATGCTGCACCCCGACCTCCTCACCAGCGCCCCCAAACGCTACTTCCGCGTCACCGTCACCGCCCTCTAATCCGAGGCCCCCACTCTCTTCTCTACGCTCCTCCCTCTGCTCTTCGTCCCTGAAGGGGACAGGGCACAAAGGCCAGGGCTTCAGCCCTGGTAACAATGACAACATCATCATCGCGTCCTGAAGGGACGCCGGCGACCGTTCAATCCCACAAATACCGCCCGTCACATCCCACCATATCCCGCTCCAGAAACCACCGAAACTCCCCCGGAAAACGCTCCGCCCGATGGCGCTCCCCCTCCCTCTCCCCCTCTCCCTTCCCCTTCACCCCAACCCACCTCCC
>JAQCFL010000365.1 GCA_027619375.1 Verrucomicrobiota bacterium
CGGCCCAAATAAGGGGGCACCCCGGCAGGGGTCCTGGCCGCGGACGTCACGCCCACGGCCTCCAATGGTCCCCGCGAGCCCCTCCCTCGTAGCGCCCCCTCGTCCCTCCAACCAACCGCCGCTCCTAACAATTCTACATAGCCCAATCCATGATCGCCATTCTCAAATGTCACGATCCCCGCCCGCCCCCTCCCCAGCACCGCCGTCCTCACTACACCACCATCCGCCAAATCGCCCACAAGGCCGAAGCTGTTAGAACCACCCCCGCCAATCCACCCAGCATCCGATCCGTGCGGTTGGCCTTCGGGCGCCGCACCGACTTGGACCTCGGAAAGACGATCAACGCATACGTCAACCCCGCCAGCAATCCACCGGCATGGGCCGCATTGTCGATGAAGCTGTAGCCCACCAATCCGATCGCAAAGGTCGCCAACACCCCGGCCGCCAATCGACGCCGCGCCGACTGGGGCACCAATCGTTGATGCAGCAACTCGAAGCCCAGCAGCATCCCCAATACTCCCAGCACTCCGCCCGAGGCGCCGATCGAGGGATGGTCCGGCACAAAGTGTTCCGTGGCCACCCCTCCCGCCAACATCGCCACCAGGAACCCCAGCAACAAATGCGGCCACCCCATCAAGCTCTCCGTCCGCCGACCAAGATACCACAGCCCCGCCGCGTTGAGGCCCAAGTGCAGGACGTTCCCATGCAGGAACGGCGCGGTCAGGTAGCGCCAGGACGGATCTCCCGCCCGCTTGAGCAAGCCCGCCGCATCCACCGACGCCTTCAACCCCACCCAGATCTGCGCCACTCCAACGAACAACAGCAGGAACAACAACACATAGGTCACCCGCAATGCTTGCGCATCCATCCAATGCTCAAAGCGCGCCTCCCGCTCCTCCTCCGCCAAATTCTCCGCATTCAAGGCCCGCGCACTCCGCCGCGATTTCCAGGCCTCGTAGAGCGGAATCAAGCCCACCACCAGCAGGAGAAACGCCGCCAGGCCCACCTTCTGCGAGGCCAGCGGCGCGATGTCCCTGCTCATCGCCGCCCACACCGACCATAACGCCAGCACCCCGAAGACCAAACTATTCCGCCGGGCATGCGCCCAATCCGCCCTCGCCAAATCCAAAAAGCGCTTCCGCAAACTCTCCAACAAGCTCCCCACCGCCTCAGGCGGCACCATCCGCTCCTGCTCCGGCGTCCATACCGCCAACACACTCTGACGACTGCTGCTCACGTGGGCCTCCAGCGCCTTGAGCGAATCAAACTCGGTCCGGGCATCCTTCCTCGAAAGCGCACCATAGGGCGCCGTGGCCGGCTTCACCGGGAACACTTCCGGTGCCGCCCATGCGGGCACATCTTGTTCTACAGACACGTCACCTTGGGAGCGCCAAGGCTACTCCGACTTGTCTTCCTCGCCCCCCGGCGCAGCCGGTGCGTCACCTTCCACAAACGCAGGGGTCTCCTCGGGCGGCGCAGGGGTCTCCTCGGGCGGCGCAGGGGTCTCCTCGGGCGGCGCAGGAGTCTCCTCGGTCGGCGCAGGAGTCTCCTCGGTCGGCGCGGGGGTCTCCTCAGTCGGCGCAGGAGTCTCCTCGGTCGACGCAGGGGTCTCCTCGGGCGGCGCAGGAGTCTCCTCGGTCGGCGCAGGGGTCTCTTCGGTCGGCACAGGCGTCTCCTCAATGGTCGAGGTGCCATCCACCGGAGCATCAAGAGCAACAGGCGCTGCCGCCACGCTCGGATCATCGGCTTTGGCCTGATGATTCTGGTTTCCGATCAGAATCGCGAGCCCCAAAGAGAGCAGCATGAACATCGTCCCAAGATAAACCGTGCCCTTCTGCAGAACGTTGGTCGTCTGCGCTCCCCAAACCTGATCGGCCACACCACCACCAAAGGCAGCCCCTAGTCCCTCCTGCTTGGGCCGTTGCATCAACACAACGAGGATCAAAAGGAGGCTCACGAGGACGTGGACCACCAGAAGGAGCTTGATGGAGATACTTAGGTAATCAGCCAGAATCATGGGCGCGGGACTATGGGAGAGCCCCCCCACCTTGTAAAGCTGTAGTTTGCCCCTAAAATCATCCGCTTTTTCCGCCCTTTCTCCACCCCCAGAGCCCCTCCCTCCCGCCACCAATCCCCGCACCAAAACCAAGACATTTCTTTGCCTTTTGAGAAGATTGAGTATTTCTCGTGGGGACTTTCCCGCCCCGTGTCCAGCTCCCTCCAGGCTCCAGCCCCGCCAAAATCACCTTCCCCGCGCCCCTCCACCGGCGGAAGCGCTCTGTGCCCGCGCTGCAGAGAACCCTTCGATCACCGCTCCGAGACCTGCCCCTCCTGCCAATTCAGCCTCGCCACCGCCCGACTGGCCTTCCCCTTCGCCGCCCCACCGCTCGATTTTGTGGTCGACCCCGCCCGGTTCCTCCCCGCGGGAGCCATCGAGGAACTCCAAGCTCCCTACCACGAGCTTCAAGCCCGATTCCCCCAGATCGTCCTCACCCTCGCTCTCCTCAAACTAGCGCCCGGCACCTCCCCGCGCGAATTCGCCTTCTGGTGGTTCAACGACGCACCCGGAGGCTCCGAGGAACGCCAATGGCATCTCCTCCTTCTCATCGACGCCCAATCCGGCACCCTCTGCCTCACTCCCGGCTACGCCCTGGAGTCCGCTGTCCTAAGCCGTCCCTGGGCCGAGGCCCTCAGCACGACCGCAGCAACCGTCGTTTCCCGGGGCTGGACCGAAGCCCTCTGCACCTTTCTCACGGATGCCCGAACCCTCCTCGACGCACACTGGCTGCAAACGCGGGCCGAACAAGCGAGCCCCCCGGACCATCCATGATCCCCCTCCTCTTCAGCCTCGCCCTGCTCACCGTCGGCGTCCCCGGTGATTCCGACCACGCCACCGAAACTCCCCAAGCCCTCCCCGCAGCGCCAACGGGTCACGTCCTCGACCGCATGGACTGGCTCAGCGAAGAGCGACGCCTCACCCTCGAAGCCGAACTCTCCCGCATCCACAAGGAACACGACGTCAATCTGTTCGTCGTGGTCTGGGACCGACGCCTGCCCGACGATCAACGCCCCGAGGATCTCGCCGCCCTCATCGGCCACACCTGGAGCCCGGGCGAAGTCTGGGGGACGGTCCTCCTCACCCCCGGGGCCATCAACCGACCCATCGCCGTCACCGGAGGCAAACAACTCACTCCGGAGGAAGACGCCCACCTCGCCGCCGCCGCCGCCTATAGCGTGGACTTTGGCCGCAAGGCCTGGACCGATCAGGATCGCCTCCAGCAAACCGCCCTCGTCCTCTCCGAAGAACTCGTCTTCGCCCGGCAGACAATGACGGACAATACCACCGCGATCACCGGGAGCGCCGCGCCCCTCCTTCCCCCCGCCTCCTTCCTCTCCCCACCCCTCCTCGCCGCAGCCGGGGGACTCGTCCTCCTCGCCGTGACCCTGCTCTGGTTCACCCTGCGACGCCGCAAACAACCCACGCCCGAACCCGCGCCCGAACCCGCCACGCGCACCTTTCCCGCGCCAGCCGTCCAAACCCGCCTCGGTGCCCCCTGGAGCGGCGGCAGCAGCCTCCTCGTCCCCCTCCCCACCAAGCCTTCCGCCTGAGATGCCCCCGCCACGCAAATCCATCCTCCTCCCGGCCCTGCTCGGTGCCGCTCTGCTCGGTTGCGGCGAGAAGGAAAGCGCCAAGG
>JAQCFL010000033.1 GCA_027619375.1 Verrucomicrobiota bacterium
CCCCACCCGCCCCAACGAGGGTGCCCCCCTTATTCCCAAAAATGCGGGCCTATTTTTCCGGTCGAAGGGAGAGAAAAAGCCCCTTGCGCACCGCTCAACCAAGGGAACAGTGAATACACAGCAGTTCCATTCGTTCTAACCAGTAGAATCCCCCAATAACCATGAATACCCCCCTGCACTTCCGCTTCTTGATCGACCATGTCGAATCGGCGGCCCGCGACACTCCCTCGCTGCTGTTCAGCGACAGCCAGACATTCTGGGATGACCTCCTCCAAACCTGTGACCGTCGCTCGGAGAAGTCGAATTACTGGATTTTTTGCACCCGCTGGGTCCGCGAGTCACTCCTCGAAGTCATGGAGAGCGGCACCGCCCGGGCCCTGCAGGGGGTCCTTCACGTGCTCAAGCCGGAGGCGGTCGTCGCCAACCCGGAGAGCGCCGTCGGCAAACGCCGCACCATCGCCCACCTCCTGCCGATCCTGATGATCGAGACGCTCAAGCGGATCGAAACCGCCTCGGAGCATCGCTTCGGAGAAAGCTACGAGGACGCCCCTCCCAGCTATCATCCCGGCGAGTAAGCCGCCTGTCCTCAGCCCAGGGCGAGGGCCTCACCGAGACTCTCGCAAAGCACACTCGGATCCTCCATCCCCACGGACAAACGAAGGAGATCGGGACGCACCCCGCAACTCTCCGCCCAGTCGAGTTCGGTGTAGTGCGCAAGGAGGCTGTAGGGACAGGCCAACGAAAATTTCGTGCCCAGGCTCGGCCCCTTGCTCCAACGCAGGGCATCGTAAACGGCCGGGGCCTTCTTCTCGTTCTTGAGAACCATGCTGATCAATCCGCCGTAGCCTCCACCGGGCCGCAGGAGGGCCTCATACGGTTCGCGGTCCACATACTTCGGATACCAAACCCGCGCCACCGCCGGATGTTCCTGCAGAAACTGCGCCACGATCTCTCCACCCACATTGGCCCGCTCCACAAGCGCCCCAAAGCCTGTCGCATTCGCGAGAAGCACCTCCGCATCCTTCCGATAAAGACGCGACTGCCCGGGAGCCCCATCGGAGAGGAGGTCATGCAACTCTCCATAGAGTGCCGACTCCGGATTGATCCTTACCGAACCCGCCATCACATCACCCTCGCCGGAGATCCACTTCGTCATGCTGGTCGTGGCGAGGTCGGCGTGGGGAAAGACATCCACGTTGCGATGACTGCTCACCGTGTCATCGACGATCAACGGGGTCCCGCTGATCCGGCAGGCGGCGGCAAGGGCGGCCAGATCCACCGTCTGCAGCAGCGGATTGCTGGGCACTTCGCAGAAGACTCCGGAGAATTCGCCACTGCGTATCCGCTGCAGGGCCTCGGACAGACCTTCGCCGGTCCCGTGCGGCAGGAAGGCCACCCCCGTTCCAAACTGCTCCTGCACCTTCAAGGCATCCACGTAGGGAAACTCCAACTGCAGCGTCTTCCGACCCGGACTCCGGCTGGTCACGCTGCGGTGGGCGGAATAGATCGCCGCCATTCCACTCTCATACACGAAGAGCCCCTCCGCCTTCACGCCGATGGCCGCCGCAAGTGGCACCACCAAATCGCGGGACCCCTCCTTGCACAACGTCCCCGCCAAGGCATCGGCCGCCTGACGACTACTCACCACCTCCCCGGTGTGCTTCCAGTAATCCCGCGCCGCGCCATAGGCCTCCCCCGGCACCAACAAGGCCTGCAACCCCTCGAAGCTGGCGATCCGGGTGGCCACCGACTGCTTCCGCTCCACATAACGTTGGGCTCGCTGACAGGCGTTCCGATTCGGAAAGACCACCGCGCGCTCCCCCTTGTGTCCAATCCCCTGCTCGGCCCGGCTGAAGAGGGCGTTGACCGCTGGATTCAAAAAGAAGCGCGGATAGCCGGTCTGCAAGCGCCCGATCACCTGCTCCCTCCCCTCCTCGTAGCCGATCACGGAATCCCAGGTCGGGAGACAAACCGCGCAGGCATGCGGGGACTCCGGGAGCGGGAGCCCCAAGTCCTCTTCTCGCCAAGCAGGCTCTTGAAGGAAATCTCGCAACGGGCGTATTCCTCGCCATTCCCCCGGCAAAGCTCAAGCATCTTTGCGTCACAGCTTTTTTATTTGCGAGGATTCACTTCCAGCCCATCGCCCTCCCGCATCCGCCATTGCGCCGCTTCCCCTTTGCCGCTAGTCTTTCCGCAAGGGAGGGAACCGCAGTCCCCCGGAATCCCCCGGCCTTCCTCCGCGACTTTAGCCCCCCATTCCAGTTCCATCCGCCAGTGAAACGATCCCCCTTCGAATGGCTTCTCATCGGCCTCCTCCTCGTCGCCGCCGCGACGTTCGGGTGGTGGTTGATGCGCGACGCGGCCGGAGCCCGAAACGCGGCCGACGGTGATCAGCGCCCCACCCCCCTGACGCGGGTCGTAGACACGGTGAACGCCGACACCAAGCAAGGGCCCCGACTCCCCTCCAAAAGCCATCTCAGCCTCGAGGACGCCCTCCTCGGCATCCCCAACGAACGCCTCATCCGCTTCGCCACCGAGGAAGACTACCGCCGTTTCCTCGCCAGCCTCGACGGCAGCGGACTTCGACTCCTCGGCCGGATCGATCAACTCCGCGCCGTCCGCCTCGGCTTCGACAAGCTCTCCGACCTCGATGGCCTCCTCGACGGAGCCGAACAGTTTTCCAACTTCTACGTCACCGTGCCCGACTACCCCGATGTCGCCGCGCAGGCCGGCTCGCTCGGCTTCGGGGATCAACTCCTCGCCTGGCTGGGCGTCACCACCGACAACTCAACCTGGGGCAAGGGCATCAAGATCGCCATTCTCGACACCGGCGTCGGCAGCCACCGCGCTCTCCCTGACGGTATCCTCCAGATCGATCTGGTCTCCGATGGCGAGTTGATCCCCCTCAACGGACACGGCACCGCCGTCGCCTCGCTCATCGTCGGGCAGGACGGACTTACGCGGGGCATCGCTCCCGGCTCAGAGCTGCTCTCCATCCGCATCGGCGATGAAAGTGGCGGTTCCAATTCCTTCCTCCTCGCCGAGGGCATCATCGCCGCGGTCGACTCCGGTGCGCAACTGGTCAACATTTCCATGGGCTCCTATGGCGACAGCGCCATCGTCCGCGATGCCATCGCCTATGCCAACCAGCAGGGTGTGCTCATCTTCGCCTCCTCTGGAAATGAAGGCTTCGACTCGCCCGCCTATCCTGCCGCCAACAACAATGTCGTCGCGGTCGGTGCGGTGGATGCCAAAAGCGACTATCTCGCCTTCTCCAACCTCGGCAGCGGCCTCAATGCGCCCGGCTACGCCATCAACGCCGCCTGGGAAGGCGACCAATACACGCTCTTCAGCGGCACGTCCGCCAGTGCCCCCATCGTCACCGCCGCCGTCGCCGCCACCGCCACGCAACTCGGCATCTCCACTGCCGCCGCCTACCAAATCGTGATGGCCAACCTCAACGAAGCCGGAGCCCCCGGCAACGACCCCGCCTACGGGGACGGAGTCCTCAATCTCGGTCGCGCCATCAACAGCGGAACCCCCGGCATCTACGATGCCGCCGCCGCGTCCAACTACTTCGTCCCCGCCACGGCAGCCGAACCGGTTCCCAGTCTGCTCGTCACCTTTCAAAACCGCGGCACCGAGCGACTCATCAACACTCCCGTCACGGTCACCGTTCCCAACGGCACCTTCGCCTACAACATCGGCAATCTCCCCCCCGGAGGCATCCAAACTTTCGACACGCCCCTCTATTTCCCCACGAACGCGGAGAGCCTCGAGGTGAGCAGCCAGGTGACCCTTTCGAACGGACAAACGGACAGCAACCCCAGGAACAATGGTCTTTCCACCCAGATCATCCTCCCAACTCCGGACGAGGCCGCACCGTGACGCCGCAGATACTTCTGGCTCTGCTCTTGGCCATTACCCTTCCCGCCTTCGGTGAGCTGGATCTCACCGCCCCCAACCCCACCCATTCCCCGGTCAACCAGCTCAAGGTCTCCGGCAACGCCTGCGGTCCGGCCGCCCTTCTCAATGCCTTCGGCTTCGGCAGCGCCCAGTGGCTGGAACTCGCCACCGCCGTGCCCGGCAAGGACGACCGATCACGCCTCACCTATGTCATCCGCGGCTACGGTCTGCGCCAATCCTCCCACCTCGACCGCCTCCGCTGGACCAAAACCACCGGCGTCAATCTCCTCGACCTCACCGACATGGCCAACGAGATGCGCGGCGCCCGGTGGATGCCCAAACTCCGCAGCGAGGTCTTCCTCAAAGGGGCCCGCGAGTCCGACCTCAAGCTCCTCCGCCGCATCCACGACCGCCTCGCCCAGTCCATGAAGAAGGGCCTCCCCCCCATCGTCAGTCTCCAACGCCTTGCCGAGCCGGCCAGTGCCGCCACCGGTCCTCTCAACTGGCACCTGGTGCACGGACACTTCATCGTCATCACCGCCCTCCCCTCCAAGCTCGACCGCAATGCCACCAGCTTCCCCTTCCGCTATGTCGATCCCCTCGGCGGCAAAATCCTTGAAGGCCGCATCCGCCTCGATCCCGCCTCCACCTATCCCGCCGCCCTCGTCTCCGTCCCCCAGTCCGAGGTCGGCAAGCGCTACCTGAAATCCGGCGAACGCTCCATCATCTCCCTCGCCGCAGCAGTGGGGGCTTTCTAGCCCGACCTTCGTCAATCGACCCTTTCGCGGACTCTGATCGTTGCCCTCGCCTTCGTCCCCCTCCCCACGTAGCGGTGCCTCTGCGAGGCGTCGGTGGTTCTACCTGCTCGCCCTCCCTGCCCCTCCCACTCCGGCCCAAGCTATCGCCCTATACCAGTCCCGCAGGTCTCTCAGTCTGGCGACCAGCTCGCCACCAAGGACTGCCAGGCGCAGTCCCGCACCTCCGCCCGGGACACCTTCACCCGCGCCGTCAGCTCCTCCCAACCCGCCGTCCGCAATTTTGCCAGGGTGCGCTCCCCGATCATCGCCGGCAGCGCGCTCGCAAAGCGCAGGCGCCGCCCCCGGATCAGCCGCGAATACTCCAGTCCCTCCGCCAGCCACCGTTCCGCCTTCGCCAACCAAGGCCGCATCGCCGCCAAGAGCTCCTCCGGCGCCGTCCCGCCCGTCCCCGGCAAATAGCACCGGCCTTTCAGTAAGTCCTCCGGCACATCCCGCAAAATGTTCACCAGCTGCAGGCCCATCCCATAGCGCCGCCCCCGCTCCCGCAGTACCTCTTTGGCCACCCGCGAATAATCTCGGTCCACCAAAAATCCCAGCTCCGTCCAAAACTCCCCCACACAGCCCGCCACCAGATAGGCATAGCGTTCCAGCTCCCCGTCCTCCGCCAGGCGCACCACCCCCTCGCCCTCGAAGCGCTCCAGATCCCACCGCTGCCCCTCGGTGATGTGCCCCAGCAGTTCTCGGATCAAGCGCTGCGGCTCCGGTGCGAGGCTCCTTAACCAGTGCAAACATTGCACGGAATTTTCCATCAAAACCCGCTCTCCCTCATGCGCCTGCAACGGAACGAACTCTTCCGTCAGCCGCTTCCCGAACGATTTCGCCTCCCCTCCCTCCTTCACCAGCCCACAAAACTCGCCCAACAACTCCCTCCGCTCCTCCACCCCCACCGCCTCGGTGTCCGCAATGGTGTCGCTGATCCGTGCCAGCAGGTAACCAAGGCTCGCCGTTTCACGAAAGCCGCTGGGCAGGAACCGCAGGCTCAGATAGAACGAACGCGAGACTTCCCGCAGCACCTTTCTTCCCAACGCTCTGGCCAGTTCCATCTCCGCAGCTATAGTCCCCCCGAGCAGCCGATCGCAACCAACAATCCGTGCATCTTTACGTCCACATCCCCTTCTGCCACCGCGTCTGCCCCTATTGCTCCTTCTACAAGCACACCCCGGGCGAAACACCCATCGGCAGCTTCATCGAGGCCCTCGGCGTGGAGGCCGTCCGCCGGGGCGCGACCCTCGAGGACGCCCCCGTCACCACCCTCTATCTCGGCGGCGGCACCCCCTCCATGCTCTCCCCCACCCACCTTATCCGCCTCTTCAGCCTCCTGAACGAGGCCTTCAATCTCCGCGAGGCCGTCGAGATCACCATGGAGGCCAACCCCGCCACCTTCGGCCAGCGCACCGCCTCCGTCTTCCGCCAGCTCGGAGTGGACCGCGTCTCCCTCGGCGCCCAATCCTTTGATGCGGACCTCCTGCAAACCCTCGGCCGCCAACACCAGGCCGCGGACATCGCCGAGTCCATGGCCATGCTCCGGGAGGCCGGCATTCCCAAGGTCAACATTGACCTCATGTTCTCCATCCCCGGTCAGACCATCCCCCAATGGTCCGCCACCCTCGACGCCGCCGTCGCCCTCGAACCCGATCACATCTCCGCCTACAACCTCACCTACGAGGAGGACACCGCCTTCTTCGACCGTTTCAAGAAGGGCGAGTTCGCCGACGACAACGATCTCAACGCCGAACTCTTCAGCCTGGCCCGCGTCAAGCTCACCGACCTCGGTTTCCGTCACTACGAAACCTCCAACTACGCCCGCCCCGACTGCGAATCGGCCCACAACAAGGGCTACTGGCGCGGACACGACTACCTCGGCCTCGGCCCCTCCGCCGTTTCCACCCTCGGCGGACGCCGCTGGAAAAATATCCCCGACACCATGGGCTACGTGGCCATGATCAACCGCGTCGGCCACGCCGAGGTGGAGTCCGAAGCCATCGGCGACGAGGAATTCCGCCTCGAGCGCATCGCCCTCCTCCTCCGCACCGACTTCGGCGTCCCCATGCAACACCTCGCCTCCGTCCCCATCGCCAACATCACCCGACTCCTCGACGAAGGCCTCGCCGAACGCAACGACGGCAACCTCCGCCTCATCGGCGAGGGCCCTCTCCTCGTGGACTCCATCACGGAATACCTCGTCTGCTAGAGATGCTGGACCAACTCTACCCTCTTGCCCGCCGCGCTCTCTTCGCCCTCGATGCCGAACGGGCCCACCACTGGTCCCTTGTCGGCCTCCGTCTCGCCGAACGCCTCGGCATTCTCGAGGGCCTCGCCGGCCACCCTCCCACCGGAAAACCGGTCCGGTGCATGGGCCTCACCTTTCCCAACGCCCTCGGCCTCGCCGCCGGACTCGACAAGGAAGGCAACTGCATCGACGCCTTCGGCCGCCTCGGCTTCGGCGCGATCGAAATAGGCACCATCACCCCCCGCCCCCAACCCGGCAATCCCAAGCCCCGTCTCTTCCGCCTCAAGGAACACGAGGGCATCATCAACCGCATGGGCTTCAACAACCCCGGCATCGAGCAGGGCGTCCGCAACGTGCACTCCGCCAAGTCCTATCAAGGCATCGTCGGCTTCAACATCGGCAAGAACAAGGACACCCCCAACGAGAACGCCACCGAGGACTACCTCATCGGCCTCCGCGCCGCCTGGCCCGTCGCGGACTACATCGCCGTCAACCTTTCCTCCCCCAACACCCCCGGCCTGCGCGACCTGCAGGCCGCCGACAGCACCGCCGCCCTCCTCGAACGTCTCAAGCAGGAGCAGGAATCCCTCCGCGCCTCCACCGGACGACAGGTCCCCATCGCCCTCAAGGTGGCTCCCGATCTCACCGACGACCACATCGCCGCCCTCAGTCGCGTCTTCCTCGACGGCGGCCTCGACGGACTCATCGCCACCAACACCACCATCGAACGCCAAGCCGTCGCCACCCATCCCCACGGCGCGGAAGCCGGCGGCCTCTCCGGCGCCCCCCTCACCTCCCGCTCCACCGAAGTCATCGCCGCGTTTCACGCCGAACTCGGCCAACGCATCCCCATCATCGGCGTGGGCGGCGTCATGTCCGGCCAGGACGCCCTCGCCAAAATCTCCGCCGGAGCCACCCTCATCCAGATTTACACGGCTTTTATCTACCGCGGGCCGGGCCTGATCGTGGATATTCTGGATTCTCTGAATAATTCGCTTGTGGCTTCGTCTACTGAATGACTAGAAAATGTCAGACGTATCCAAATACCGTGATTCGCTCTGTCGTTTCCTGAACTACCAAATACCAAACTGATGAAGACAATCCTCAAAACAACCCTCCTCGCCGCAGCCGCCCTTGGACTTTCCAATTGCGCCGGCCCCACCACCAACGCCCAGCAAAAAGCCGGAGCCGGTGCCCTTATCGGTGCCGGTGCAGGTGCCATCATCGGCCACCAGTCCGGTCACACAGCCGAAGGTGCCCTCATTGGCGGCGCCCTTGGTGCAGGCACCGGCTACGCCGTCGGCAACGAGCAGGACAAGCGCTACGGCTACCGCTAGGCCTCCTGATCGCTCCTATTTTCCGCAAGGCGGAGGCAGCAATGCCTCCGCCTTTCTTTTTTTCGCAATATCTCCGGCTCCCGGCGCTCACAATTGGGAATGCCAAAGCCCCGTTCACGGTCCATGCTCCGGCCAGCAACTCTCCTCATGCACCCCTTCCGCTTTCTGCTCAGCCTCGCCTTCTGCCTCCCCCTCCTCGCCCAGGACCCGTTCGAGGATCCCTTCGCCGCCGCCGAACAGGGGCAGAACGGCGGATCCACCTCGAAGGCTGAGCTGCTCGTCGACACCAAGGCCATCGCCCCCGGCACCCCCTTCACAATCTCCCTGAAACTTACCCATCCTCCCGGGTGGCATTCCTACTTCCACAACGACGGAATCGGCATTTCCAAAATCCCCACCATCACTTGGACCCTGCCGGAGGGATTCGAAGCTGACGAACTGCAATGGCCCACTCCCCACCAAGCCGAATTCGTTAAGCTCACCACCTACGGTTACGAGGGAACCAACATCTTTTCCACCACCATCACGCCCCCAGACAACCTGCCGACGGGAGGAACGGTCGAGCTTTCCCTGACGGTGGCTTGGCAGATTTGCAAGGAGGGCTGCAACGATGAGATGTTCCAGCAAACCGTCACGCTTCCGGTCAAGGAGACCGCCGAGGCCTCCCCTTCCGTGCAGGAGGAGATCGCCGCCTATAATCGAAAGCACCTCCCGCTCCCCGCTCCCGAAGACTGGCAGGTCACGGCCAGCGACAGCGGTGAGCAGATCACCCTGCGCCTCACCACCGGGCAGGAACTGCCCGACAACCTCTTCTTCTACGACTACAATGCCCAGATCGACCCGCAGGCGAAGCAGGCCTTCACTTCCCCGGAGCCCGGGGTCTGGCAGCTCGTAGTGGCCCGGAACAAGGGAAACTACATCAGCGATGACCCCGGCCCGGTCCTCCCCCGCCTCAAAGGCATCCTCGCTGCCGAGACACCCCTACCGGGATCAGAGCGTTCCGCAGTGTGGATCGAATCGGCATTCCCCGCCGCCGAACCATCCCCAGACACCGCATCGAGCGGGTCCACCGCTACTCTCTTCGCCGTCTTCGGAGGCATGTTTCTCGGCGGACTCATCCTCAACCTGATGCCTTGTGTGTTTCCAGTGATCGGCTTGAAGATCATGAGCTTCGTCGAGCAGGCCGGTGAGGACCGGCGCAAAATCACCGTGCACGGGATCGTATTCGTGGCGGGCGTGGTGCTCTCGTTCTGGGTCCTCGCCGGGCTGCTCCTCGCCGGGGGCTTGAAAAACTGGGGCGCGCAGTTGGAAAACCCATGGGTGGTGCTCACCATTCTCTTGGTCATGCTGGCTCTTGCGATGTCGATGTACGGCGTCTTCGAACTCGGCACCTCCGCAACCGGGATCGGGGGCAAGCTCGCCCGGCGAGGGGGACTGAGCGGGACATTCTTTTCCGGCATCCTCGCCACAGTCGTGGCCACCCCCTGCGCCGGTCCGTTTCTCGGGACAGCCATCGGCGCGACCCTCGGCCTGCCCACCCTGCAGTTCATGGCCGCCTTTACTGCCATGGCTCTGGGTCTCGGTCTCCCCTACCTTCTCCTCTCGGTCTTTCCGGGCCTGATCCGGCGCCTGCCGCGACCAGGGGCCTGGATGGAATCCTTCAAACAGGGCATGTCCTTCCTTCTCTTCGCCAGCGTCGGTTACCTCCTCTGGGTCTATTCAGGCCAGGTCTTCGAACAGTTGGATGGACGGAAAGGCTTCAACGTGGTCATCGGCTTGAGCATCTTTGCCGCCGGCCTCTGGGTCTATGGACGATGGAACGTCCCCGCCCGCGCCGCACGCACCCGCTGGATCGCCCGCGGAGTCACGCTGGGCTTCCTCCTCGGGGGCTTTGTCCTGGCCATGCCCAGTAAATCGAAAAACATGTGGGAACCGTGGAGCCTGCAACGGCAGGAGGAACTGCTTGAGGAGGGCACTCCGGTCTATGTCGACTTTACCGCCCGCTGGTGCGTGACCTGCCAATCCAACAAGGCCACCGCCTACTCGCCGGAAGTCAAGGCGCTGCTCAAGGAACACGATGTCGTTCTCCTGAAAGCCGACAAGACGAACCCCAGTGCCGAAATCGACAACGAACTCCGCAAACTCGGGAAGTCCGCCATCCCGGTCAATGTGCTCTACCGACCCGATGACAAGGACGTCCCGCACATCACTGAAACCGTTCTCACCCCCGGCTATCTCGAGGAGTTCTTCCACTCCCTGCTGGACGAATCCTGAGCCTGCGGGGTCACATCTTTGAAGTGTGCAACCCAGCAGTGGTATGCTTCCCTCCAGCCATGCTGGAAACCCCGCCGAAGCTGGTTCTCGATGATCCGTGGCTCGAGCCATACGCCGGGCAGATCACCCGGCGCATGGGCCGTTGCGAAAGCCGTCTGGCTGAAATTCGAAAGACCGCCGGCTCCCTGAAAGCCTACGCCACCTGGCACAACGAGATGGGCATCCACCGCGATCACGTTTCCGGCCAATGGTCCATCCGTGAGTGGGCCCCCCAGGCGAAATCCGTCGCCCTCCTCGGCGACTTCAACGACTGGAACCCCCACAGCCATCCCCTCCAGCACGAGGAAAACGGCTGCTGGTCCCTGAACCTCCCCGCCGACGCCCTCGCCCACGAACAACTCGTCAAACTCCACATCGTCGGTGCCGATGATTCCACCCGCGACCGCATCCCCGCCTTCATCCGCCGTACCCGGCAAAACGAAACCACCCACGACTTCTCCGGCGAAATCTGGCAGCCGACGAATGCCTATCAGTGGCAGCACACCTTCGACGCCTCCAACCTCGGAGCCCCGCTCATCTACGAAGCCCATGTCGGGATGGCCGGCGAAGAACCCCGCCTGCATTCCTACCGCGAGTTTGCCGATGACATCCTCCCCCGCATCAAGAAGGCCGGTTACAACGTTATCCAGCTCATGGCCATCGCCGAGCATCCCTACTACGGCTCCTTCGGCTACCACGTCTCGAACTTCTTCGCCCCCGCCTCGCGCTTCGGCACCCCCGACGACCTGAAATACCTAGTCGACACCGCGCACGGCCTCGGCATCGCCGTCCTCATGGACCTCGTCCACTCCCACGCCGTTAAAAACTACGGCGAGGGCCTCAACAACTTCGACGGATCCGGCGGCCAGTATTTTCACGCCGACGGCCGCGGCGACCACGAGGGCTGGGACTCCAAGTGCTTCGACTACGGCCGCCACGAGGTGCAACGCTTCCTCCTCTCCAACCTCCGCTACTGGCTCGACGAATTCCACTTCGACGGCTTCCGCTTCGACGGCGTCACCTCCCTCCTCTACTGGCACCGCGGCAACGCCGCCTTCGACCACTACGACAAATATTTCGTCGAAAACGTCGATGAGGACGCCATCCTCTACCTCCTCCTCGCCAACACCCTCATCAAGGAACTCAATCCGAATGCCCTCGTCATCGCCGAGGACATGTCCGGCATGCCCGGCCTCTGCCGACCCTTGGAGGACGGCGGCCTAGGCTTCACTCACCGCCTCGCCATGGGCATCCCCGACTACTGGATCAAGCTCCTCAAACACCAGCGCGACGAGGAGTGGAATCTGGAAGTCCTCTGGAACACCCTCTGCAACCGCCGTCACGGCGAAGCCAACATCGCCTACGCCGAAAGCCACGATCAGGCCCTCGTCGGCGACAAGACCCTCGCCTTCTGGCTCATGGACCAGGAAATGTACTGGCACATGAACCGCGACAACAGCCACCCCGTCATCGAGCGCGGCATCGCCCTGCACAAGATGATCCGCCTCATCACCCTCGTCGGCGGCGGGGAGGGATGGCTCAACTTCATGGGCAACGAATTCGGCCACCCCGAGTGGCTCGACTTCCCCCGCGAAGGCAACAACTGGTCCTACCATCACTGCCGCCGCCAATGGTCCCTCGTCGACAACCCCGAACTGCGCTACAGCGACCTCAACGCCTTCGACGCGGCCATGATCGACCTGACCCGGCGCCACGACCTGCTCCACTCCATCCCCGCCCGTCTCCTCCACGTTCACAACGACAACAAGGTCATCATCGTGGAACGCAAGAACCTCATCATCGCCTTCAATCTCTCCCCCCAGGAATCCTACGCCGACTACCGCTTCGACGCCCCGGCCAAAGGCACCTACCGCGTCTCCCTCGACTCCGACGCCGCCCGCTTCGGCGGACATGACCGCATCGATTCCAGCATCTCCTACTCCACCATCGGCGACAGTCGCCAACTCTCCATCTACCTCCCCACCCGCACCGCCCTCGTTTTCGAGAAGGCGTAGCAGCCTTTTGAAAAAGACGGGCACGAAAAACTGCGAGTCATTTTGGGAGTTGGCAAGGCATGCCTCCCCCGCCCCAGCCGACTCCCCCCGTGGCGTGACCGTCCCGGTCGCAGGCCTCCCTCTCCCCGCCCGCGTAGCGGCGCCTCTGCGAGGCGTCGGCGGTTCCACCCCTCTCCTCCTCCAACGCCCCTCCCCCATCCTCGCAAACCGTCTCTCCACCAGCAGCGGCGGTTTCCCACCTGTCCCGGCGCAGCCCTTATCGACGCGCCATGCGGGACTGACCGAAATGGCACGTCGCCAAGATCGACTTCAAGCCCAGTAGGGGACGGTCGCTCCGCGCCGTCCGGTGGCTTGGCGCATCGAGAGCACCGAAACCACTGTTGGTCGAAAAAGAACCGATCAAGGTGAAATGCCTCTGGTGGAGGCCAAACAGCCGCTGTCCAAACGAAACCCCCTCCTTCACGTCCCGAATCCCCGTGCCCGCGGTCGGTGAGAGCAACGTTGAAACTCCCCCGTTCCCGCCCAGTCCATCGCCCCGGATAGAGGCGCCTCCCCCTCCCCTGAAAAGCCTCGACAGATCCAGACCCTCCCAGCCATCCTGCCCCAAACGGGCCTCCCAGCTATCATTCCCGAATGGCCTGTGAATAATTGCGTTGCTCCAAAAAAATGAACCGCATCCGAAAGGTCGCACCAGCACTCGTCATCTTTGCAATCGTTTTAGTGCTCGGCTACCTGAGCAAGCCTGATCGCGGAGGTGCTGGCAGGTGCTCACGGGTATTCGCGATTTCAGAACTTGAGGGCTACAAGCTGACTCATAAGCCATTCCTCACCTGGGAGCTTTTTGAATCGCCCAAGTTTCGATTTGCGATTTCAACAGACGGTTACGAGCAACTTGCGGCGGAATTAAAGCATCTCGGATATTCGGAGTGGCAGCGAGGAGGTGTGACTTTTGGCAGTGCCGATGTCGGTTGGACCGAAAATGAAGACAACATCTACTGCGAGCTCACTAGAGACGGATATCATCACAAGAAATGTGTGCGACTCCATTAGGGGCACTTGAGATGCCGGAGATCGGCCTTCTGATCCTCGCCGGGGTGGTTTGCATTCCACTGTTCTGGATCGTTCATCGTGCCTTGAACCGAATCTGTTTCGCCCATGTGAAGCGATATTGTCGGACCCATGATATTGACGTGTCAGGGTGGAGACTCTTTCCATCGGTTGATCAGAGGGGCACCAAGACAGAGAACACCCAGATCGAGGTGCTTTCCAGTGGCCCAGAAGGAGGACAAAAGGTTTATCGGTTTATCGTCTGGGTATTTGGCATCAGGTCCGTGGGGGAGTCTCCCTTCAACCCGAATCCAGAAGAGGCAAAATGAAGAAATCCAACAAGGCAGTAGTGGGCACATCGGGCAAGGCCCCTCGTTCATTTCGCTCTGGACGTCCAATCTCCACCGCACCACAATTCTGGGCCAGGAAAAACACCATCCTGACCGTGATTATTTCCCAGACAATGGATCCGCGTGATTCTATCCTTATATGCCGAAATAGCGGATCAACGCCCTTTCTCCCCTCCTGGGAGGGCGAAGCCCCCTCTCCGATCCTCGCCTCCCAAGCCCCCCACCCAAAAAGCAAATTCCAAGCAAATAGTCGGTCGATTATGATTGCGCCCTCGAGGAGTAGGCGTATTCTCACCATGTAATTACCCTGTAGCTGCAACTATTTTTTCGCGATTACAATGAACCGTTCCTTTCCCAAGCATTTGAAAAACAGGGGATTTGCCCTTGTCGTCACGGTCTCGATACTCGTCTTGCTCGCCGTTGTGGCGGTCGGCCTGCTCACCCTGTCGACCGTGACGCTGCGCTCAAGCTCCCAAGGTTCCGCGCAGCTGGAGGCTCGATCCAATGCGCGCCTGGCCTTGATGATTGCCTTGGGCGAGCTGCAGAAAACCATGGGCCCGGACCAACGGGTGTCCGCCGCGGCGGGGATTCTGGACGATAACTCCGGAACGTTGGAGATCGACGGAGTCGAGCATCCCTGGTGGACGGCCGTCTGGAGCACGAAGTGGGCCGGCCCCAACGGCTCCAGCGAGAACGTCACTCCCTGGGTGCGGAACGACGTCTCAGGTGGCTTGAGCGACCGGCGCTTTGCCGAGGGATTCGACCGGAAAAAGGAAGTGCTCGCCTACCTGGTGAGCGGCAATGAAGGGGGACGGAAACGAACAGGTAACCAGCCCTACCTCGATGCCGTCACCACGAAGCTGACCCCAAAGGAGGAGATCGTGTTGGTGGGTCCCGGAACCTTGGGAGCGGCCGCAGCTGGCAGCGGTGACTCCAAAAACGTGGTTGCGAAACGGATTCCGACCAGGAACCGCACGCGGGAAGACGGAGCCTACGCCTACTGGGTGGGTGACCTGGGCATCAAGGCCAACGTGGGACAGGTCGACCGGCATCAACAGGGCAACCCCCAGCGCGGGGCCGACGCGGCTGGAATGGAACGCCTCCTCAACGCCCAGGATATCGAAGAGGAGTTCGTGGCGAATCTCGGCACCATCGCGGTGGGCGAGACCGACCGGATCGTCTCCGAGCAATCCATCGCCCTTGCAAAAGGGGTCGCCAAGAACAATGCCCAGGCTCACTTTCATGACATCACGCAGTCCTCGCGCAGCGTCCTGACGAACGTGCGTCAAGGCGGCTTGCAGCGCGACCTGACCGCCTTTCTCAACAGCCCGACCGGCAAGGTGCCGGACCTCGTCATGGATGGGGCGCGCGTCGCCTGGGGCATCGACCCCACCGACAAGATCATCGGCCCCGCCAACCCAAAGGTCGCCGCTGAGCAGGGCACAAGGTGGAACGAGACCAAGTATCGTGACATCGCACCGTCCTTCGCCCTGTTCCGGCATTGGAACAAGATCGGCCAGGAGCTGGCCTTTAATCAACCGAATCGTGAGATGCTCGCGCCAGCCTCGGCGAAGGATGGCGCCGACCTACGGAGCATGATGAACAACAACGTGAACGTCTATGACCATGCGAACCAATCCCCGGCCGGATTTCTGCCTCACGATGAGTCGAATCTCTCGCCCGTAATGACGGAAGGCGCCATTTATTACAATCTGGCCTCCTATCCGGACACCCCCGGATCGACCCGCTCCGAACACAACTTGCGGATCTGCCTCTACCCCCGGGTGGCACTCTGGAATCCATATAACGTGGAGCTTGAACTGAACGCGACCGTCGCCGAGCTCTTCGTCAACGGGAACAAGGATGCCGAGGTGAGATACGGCAACCGCACCGCCCCGAGAAGGGTGCGAATTCCCTTTGGGCGGGGGTCGACAAGGCTGGACGTTAAATACGCCGGCACGGACAAGAGCCCGGCGCACTATGTGGGGACGATCCTCTTCACCCTTCCCGCCGTCACCCTCAAACCCGGCGAAACCCTCGTCTTCAGCCCGAACAAGTCCGCAGAGTACAAAATTGACACCATCTCCGAGAACACCCTTTCGCCGAGCGTTGCCCCCGATCCGACCAAGTATTACTGGGCGGACATGAAGACCAAGCACACCCAGGCCCCCACCGAGTTCATCGAAAGTCCCGGCGCAGGAAACAGCTCGGGAGGCGACAACTACCTGATCGCGCTCAAGGCGGTCACCGGGTCCTCACGCGGCGTCACCGATCTCGGCTTCGACAGCTTGCCTCAAATCGTCTATGCCAACGCCTCCCTGCAGGCCGGAGGGGGCGATGAGCTGCCGGTGCTTTGGAACTCAAGCGCCCCGGTGAAGGTGTATGCACTCAAGACCAGCAATGACGTGCTTCTCGGTGACGCCATTCCCGACGTGCGGACGCGGGACGGGATCCGGTTCCGATGGTGGAACGAGGAACTTCCCTCGAATGTCGCGGGCTCGGGTCAACTTCAGCGCGTCCCCAAGCATTTCCAGTCCGCCATTATCGCGAACTGGAACCCGCGGGCCGCCTACTTCAGCCGAACCCCTTGGGACAACGTGACCGATCTGCCCCCGCACTTCTACGGCTGCTACACGCGGGATCTCTTTGACCAGGAAGTATCCTGGGCGGCCATGGCCCCCCGGCTGCGGAATGGCATGATGACTGGCAGCCCCTTCAGCCAACCGCTCGACGGCCCGGAGCAACTGGTACTCTTCGAGGTGCCCAGGAAGGAAACCGGCATCCCGTCCATCGGATACCTGCGCCATCTCAAGCTCTCGGAGTTCGGATGGCATCCCAGCTACGCGATCGGAAACTCCCTGGCGGATCCGCGGGTCGGAAGGAAGACCACCAGCCCGGTCCTCGGACGAACGGAAGGAGCCAACAACGGATGGAACGAGAAGCTCTTCGGTTGGTTCAACAGCGGCCAGGGATACTGGGCCCAGCTGACGCGGGAGATTCTCTTCGACCGGGCCGAGGACCACTTCGTCGTCTATGATCTGAGTTACGAGGCGAACTTCAACCTCTGGGACAACTACTTCATGTCGACCGGCACGGAGAACCAGAAGAAGGAATTTCTCGCCGATCCCCTCAAGCATCCGCTCCCGAACGGACGGATCGGGCTCCGGGCCACCAGTGACAATCTCGAAGCCGACCTCAACGACTTCCACCGGGCCGCCACCCAGTTGATGCTGGAGGGAGGATTCAACGTCCACTCGACCAGCAAGGACGCCTGGAAGGCCATCCTCGCCACCACCGCCGACACCGAATTTGGCAGCACCGGCGCCATTCCCTTCCCGCGCCTCGTGAACCCCCCCAAAGGAGAATGGCTGGATGCCAATCCCCGGGACAAGGAAGCCACCGCCGGCTTCCGCAGTCTGTCTGAAGACGAACTGGACGCCCTGGCCGGGGAAATCGTCCGGGAAGTCAAGGAACGCGCCCCGTTCTTCGGCTTGGCCGACTTCGTGAATCGCCGCCTCGTCGACAGCAAGCACGGCGACAAGGGCTCCATCGAGGCCGCCATTGACGCAGCCGGCATCAACGAATCCTTCGATAAGGAGTTTCCCCTGGATAACGATTATGCGCTGCCCAATGTTCAGTTTTTCAACATGAGGGACACCACGCGGCTGGATCAAACCCTGAAGCCATCGTCGACGGCATGGGGCATTCCCGGTTACCTCACCCAAGGAGACGTCCTGCAGGTGGTCGGCTCCACCCTGAGCTCCCGCTCGGACACCTTCATGATCAGGGCCTACGGCGAGTCCGTCGATGCCGAGGGCAAGGTGCTGGCACGAGCCTGGTGCGAGGCGACCGTGCAACGCACCCCCGAACCAATTGCTCCCGACGCGGCGGGAGTAAACCCGGCCAAGTTGGCCGCCGGGGTAACCGACTACGGTCGCCGCTTCCGACTGGTTTCCTTCCGCTGGATGGCCCCCGAAGAGGTTTAGCCCGCATTTTTCGCGCGTTTTCGTCGCGAGGCGCAGGAATCCCTGATTCGTCCAGGGTGGACGCGGAAATCGACGCCGCGGTCGGGTTCGACACCCCTCCCCCCAATTCCAGAAAAAATCGTGGTATTCCGACCACTCTTTACACTGGTCACTCCTCTCCGAACGTTGATAACTGGGAACAATCACATGGAGTACGCCTCGGAAACCGAAGTCAGCAATGCGGGCAAGCACGTCCGCTCCCTCAGCACCGCCCTCAATCAAGTCCTCTTCGGGCAAGAGGAGCTCATCGATCTCGTCCTCACCGGCATCCTCGCCCGGGGCCACATCCTCCTCGAAGGCCTCCCCGGTCTCGGCAAGACCGAACTCGTCAAGGGCCTCTCCAAGTCCCTCCAACTCGACACGAAGCGCATCCAGTTCACCCCCGACCTCCTCCCCGGCGACATCACCGGCAACCCGGTCCTCCAGGAGGTCGAGGGCCGCCGCCAGTTCGTCTTCCAGCCCGGCCCCATCTTCACCAACCTCGTCCTCGCCGACGAGATCAACCGCGCTTCGCCCAAAACCCAGTCCGCCCTTCTCGAGGCCATGCAGGAGCGCCGCGTCACGGTCCTCGGACAGACCCACGACCTTCCCCGCCCCTTCTTCGTCCTCGCCACCCAGAACCCCATCGAGCTCGAGGGCACCTACCCGCTCCCCGAGGCCCAGCTCGACCGCTTCCTCTTCAAGCTCGATGTCACCAAAAACGACGTCGGCACCCTCGAGCGCATCGTCAACCACCGCGAACTCGGCACCGAGCCGGAAGTTTTGCAAATCATGGACGGCCAAACCCTCGACGAGGTCCTCGCCCTCGTCCGCCGCATCTTTCTCCCCGAGGTGGTCGGCAACTACATCGCCCGCCTCGTCGATGGCACCCACCCCGGCCAGTCCAACGCCGCCAAAAGCATCAAATACGGGGCCAGCCCCCGCGCAGCCCTCTCCCTCGCCTCCGCCGCCAAGGCCCGCGCCCTCATGAACGACCGCACCCACGCCAGCTTCGAGGATGTCAAATTCGTGGCCGCCGCCGTCCTGCGCCACCGCATCGTCCTGGACTACAATGCCCGCGTCGAGGGCCTCACCACCAACAACGTGGTGCACGACCTCCTCGAGGAAATCCCCTTCCAGGCCAACGCCACTCCCCGCACCCTCCAAGCCCAGGCCCCCGCAACATCCTGATCACGAATCCCTTCATGAGCAGGCTGCTTTCCGTTCTCCTCCTTCTCCTCGCCGGAGCCGCTCCTCTCGCGGCACAGAAGGTCCTTGTGGACCGCATCTATGATGAGAAGACCGGCACCCGGGTCCTCGTCACCGCCCTGACCTCCGAACTCCCCACTTCCGGCTTCCTCCCGGTTCGGGTCAGCCTCCGCAACGGCGGCAAGATCGATCGCAACTGGTCCTTCCGCTTCACCTCCTACGACACCAGCTGGGCCGACGAGAGCAACGAAACGCGCTCCGATTTCTCCGGTTCCTGCGCCGCCGGTGAATCCACCTCCTTCGAGTTCCTCGTCCCCCTCGTCACCGCCTTCCAGCAAAGCTTCTCGGCATCCACGGAACTCGACCTCACCGTCTCGGCCACCGCCTATGCGTCCATCGATGCCAACATGAGTTCCTATTACGATCCGGAGTGGCCCTCCATCTTCATGAGTTCCTCGCTCTACAAGAAGAACGCCAGCATCCTCGACGCGGAAACCGAAACGCATCTGGGTGGAACCTCTTCCTCCGGCGGCAGCGGCAGCTCGGTGCCTTTCGCCGGACAGTTCGATCCAAAACAACTCTCCGATCAATGGCTCGCCTACAGCGGCTACGACCACTGCCTGATCACCGATGATGAATGGCGCGCCCTCAGCCCCGGAGCCCGCAGCGCCCTGCTCCAGTGGAACCGTCTCGGTGGCTCCCTCCTCATCTGCTCCTCCGACCCCTCCCTCCAACTCAAGGGCCTCGGCATCGAGGTGGACAAACCGGGCGTCCGGAAAACCTCCCGAAGCTGGGGCACGGTCGCGCTCCTCTCCACCCCCGCCTCCGGAGAGCTCAACCCCACCGAAACCGTCGACCTTGTCGCCGGAACCATCCCCGCCACCCGCGGTGAAAACCGCCTCAAATCCCTCCGCAACGACTTCTCCTCCAGCTGGCCGCTCCACTTCGTCTTCGGATCCAAGACGGCCCACATCATCTTCTTCATCCTCGTCCTCATCGCCTTCGGCATCCTCGTCGGCCCGGTCAACCTCTTCGTCTTTGCCAAAGCCGGCCGCCGCCACCGCCTCTTCGTCACCACCCCCATCATCTCCATCGGAGCCAGCCTTCTGCTCATCGTCCTCATCGTCTTCCAGGACGGCTTCGGCGGCCGCGGCCAGCGCCTCCTCCTCATGGAAGTCCGCTCCGACAATTCCGAGAACGCCGCCTTCCTCTCCCATGAACAGATCGCCCGCACCGGCGTCCTCTTCGCCACCGGCTTCTCCACCACCGAACCCGCCTACCTCAGCCCCGTCCTCATCGAGGACTCCCGCTGGGCCCGGGTCACACAAAGCAACAACGGCGGCAACAGCCGCTATCAAACCAAGGTCCTCGAAAGCGGACTCCAGCTCGCCGGCGATTGGTTCCAGAGCCGCAGCGAACACGGCCACCTTCTGGAAGCCGTCCGCCCCACCCGCGAACGCATCGAACTGATCTCTCCCGCCCCCGATCCGGTGGTCACCTCCACCTTCGACTTCCCCCTCGAATCCCTCGTCCTCCTCGACAACGACGGCGGGATCTGGCGGGCCAGCAACGTCCAGCAAGGCCGCCAGACCACCCTCACTCCCATGCCTCCCGCCGAGTTCGCCTTGTGGAAACAGGAGGAGATCGACCGCTTCAGCGGGCGAAACCAAAAGCGCCTCATCCTCACCCTCGACCGCCCCGCACACTTCGTCGCCACCAGTGAGGAAGCTCCCGGCATTGCCACCCTCGACTCCATCTCCTGGAAAGACACCCACGCCGTCCTCACCGGCCCGGTCTTCACTCCCTGATCATCTCCATGAGCGAACACGCCATCTCCGTCCGCAACCTCTTCCGCTACTTCGGTACCCTGAAGGCGGTCGATGGAGTGTCCTTCGACGTGCCCCATGGCTCGGTCTGCGGATTCGTCGGCGCGAACGGCGCAGGCAAGACGACCACCATGCGCATCCTCGCCACCCTCGACTACCCCACCATGGGCGGCGCCGAAATCTGCGGGATCAACGTCGTCAACCACCCCGACAAGGTCCGCTCCCTCATCGGCTGGATGCCCGACCACTTCGGAAACTACGAGCACATGACCGTGCTCGAATACCTCGATTTCTATGCCCGGGCCCTCGGCTACCGCGGTGCCGAACGCCGCGCCCGCATCGAGGAGGTCATGGGCTTCGCCGACCTCGTCCCTCTCGCCGACCGCCTTTCCAACAAACTCTCCAAGGGCATGACCCAGCGCCTCTGCCTCGGCCGCGCCCTCATCCATGATCCCCAGATCCTCATCATGGACGAACCCGCCGCCGGCCTCGACCCCCGCGCCCGCGTCGAACTCAAACACCTCATCCGCCTCCTCGCCGAGGAGGGCAAAACGATCTTCATCTCCTCCCACATCCTCTCCGAACTCGGCGAGATGTGCGACTCGCTCCTCTTCATCAACGCCGGCCGCATCGTCCACCACGGCGACGCGGAGTCCCTCAAGCAGGGCTCCGATGCCGCCGGCGGCGCCTACTACGACGTGCAGGTCCTTGGAAATCCACAGGCCGTCTCCGATTGGGTCGTCCTCAATCCCGATGTCGAGGTGGCCGAGTCCCGCAAACGGGGGTCCCGCATCCGCATCACCGTCAACGATCCGGAAAAATCCGCCGAAGTCCTCCGCCGCATGATCCGCGACGGCCTGCAGGTGGTCGAGTTCCACCGCGAGCAGCGAAACCTCGAGGACGCCTTCATCGACATCCTCGGCAAGATCGAGCAGGGCAACGCCCAGGCCGCCGTCCTTCCCGTCACGCACCATGGATGACGCCAACCCAGCCCTCCTTTCCGCTCCCGGGCCGGCCCTCCCCCCCGCCCCCCCCCCCCC
>JAQCFL010000366.1 GCA_027619375.1 Verrucomicrobiota bacterium
TAACCACCGCCCATCCCGGCGACACCAGTTCCTCCACCAGCACCGAACGCAATCCCCGAGAATCCGGCAAAAATCTCACCCGCAGGAGCATCGGTGCCACCACCCGCTCCCCCTTCCGCAAATCCTTCCCCTCCTCGTCCCTCCCCAGAATCTCCACCAACTGCTCGTGCACCAAACTCCCCCGCTCCGCGTAGCCAAAAAGAAAACCCGGCCGATCACGCTCGGAAAGAAATAGACTCACATAGCGATCCTGATCGGAAAACTCGAACGAGTAGAAGGAATCGTAGGCCACGTTCACCCGAAACTCCGTCGCCTCCAGCGGCTTCCTCTCCACATACTCATCAAGCGTCATCGTCGCGTAGGCCACATCCGATTCCCAATCAACCCTCACATCTCCATCCTCTCCCTCCTCCATCACCAGCACCACGTCCCCGCCCCCCCTCATCTGCATCTTCAATATCAGGAAGGGATGCCGCTGCACCGCAATCGGCTCAAAGAAATAGAACCCCTCCGTCAATCTCTGATCCAGGGAATGCGTCCGATAGTAATCCTCCATCAGCGGCCGCACCTTCTCCGGCATTCGCACATGCCTCAGCTTCTCCTCCACCGTTCTCGCAGCCAAATACAAATCCGCCACCTCCTTGATCCTCATCGTCAACTGCGCCGCCACCTCCCCTTCCTCCCGCTCCTTCTCCAACCTCGCCTCCACCCGCTCCGTCTGCAGGGACAACTTCTCATCTCCCTTCCGTATCCGCCACAGCGCCATGAACAACACCCCCAGCCCAAAGCACACCAACACCACCACCCAGCCAATCGGCACCTTCCCCAAGGTCTTCCGCCCTTCATCCCATATCTCCTCCGGATCCAACACCTCCTGCACCTCCTGCTCCCCCATCTCCTCGTCCAACTCTGGCAACAACCCCAACCTCGAAACCATCTCCCCCGAAACCCGCTGGCCCGGCCTCCCCCGCGACACTTCAAGCCGCTCCACCTCCCGCACCCGCTCCGACCCATCCACCCCCAGACGCACCACATCCTCTTCCTCACGCACCTCATCACGCACCTCATCACGCACCTCGCGGATCCCGCCATCGGGCCCTTTCGCGAAATGATCTCGTTTCTTGCGCATCGGTGCTGCTCCCAACTTGGGCCGAAATGCGCATCGACGCAACCCCCTAGCCCCGGTACAAACGGTCCCAGATGACGGTCGACCGCCTCCCCCGCGTCCTGATCACCACCGCGGGATTCGGCGATGGCCATAACAGCGCCGCCCGAAACCTCGCCCGGGCCCTCCACGGCCAAGCCAAGGTGGAAGTCGTCGATCCCTGCGCGAATGGCGCCCCCTGGGTGAACGAATTTCTCCGCTCCGGCTACCGCTTCATCACCACCCACGCCCCGCGCACCTGGTCGCGCATCTACAACAGCGTCGAACGCCGCGACTTCTCCAAACAGAACATCCCCCTCATGCGGCGCGTCGAACACGCCCTCCGCGACAGCCTCCGCGCCTTCCGCCCCGACATCGTCGTCAGCACCTACCCGCTCTACCCCTACTTCCTCGCCCGCTCCTTCGAGGAGGGCGAACCGCGCTGCCCCATCGTCACCGTCGTCACCGATTCCTTCAACATCAACGCCGCCTGGCGCAAGGCCCCCACCGACTTCTGGCTCGTCACCGATCCCGAAACCCGACGCCGCCTCATCGACCGCGAAATCTCCGCCAACCGCATCATCGAAACCGGCTTCCCCGTCCACCAGCGCTTCGGCACCCTCGCCCCCACCCCCGCCGAGGATCCCGCCAAACCATTCCGCGTCCTCTTTTTTCCCACCGCCAAACGCCCCACCGTCCGCCGCACCGCCCGCGCCGTCCTCGACCACCCCGGCTGGCCCACCGAAATCACCATCGTCCTCGGCCGCAACGTCCGCAAACTCTACAGCCGGGCCCGCGAAATGAAGGACGCCTACCCCGGCCGCGTCCACCTCCGCGGTTGGTCCAAAAAAATCCCCGAACTCCTCTGCAACCACCACCTCGTCATCGGCAAGGCCGGCGGCGCCACCGTCCACGAAGCCCTCGCCGCACGCTGCCCCGTCCTCATCCACCACCTCGTCCCCGGCCAGGAAGAGGGCAACCTCCAACTCCTCAAATCCATCGGCGGCGGCTTCCTCGCCGACACCCCGGACGCCCTCGCCGCCGCCCTCCGCGACCTCCTCACCGACGGCGCCGCCCTCTGGCGCCAACAAAAACGCCGCCTCACCCGCCACGCCCGACCCCAGGCCTCCCTCACCGCCGCCAATTTCATCCTCAACCTCGCCCACCCCTCCACTCCCTAACTCCCAGTTCCCAGTTCCCTCTTCCCACTCCACATTCCGCATTCCGCATTCCCACCATGCCCCCCAACGCCGCCCTCATCGACATCGGCAACGTCCTCCTCGCCTTCGACTTCGAGTCCGCCCTCCTCCGCCTCGTCCCCCCCGACTCCCCCGATCCCCTCGCCCGCGTCCACTCCCTCCTCGATCGCAAGGACGACTTCGAGACCGGCCGCATCCCCGAGGACGAATTCATCGCCTGGGCCTCCGCACGCCTCGGCTTCACCGGCAGCGCCGACACCTTCCGCCATGCCTGGCGCTCCATCTTCCAACCCATCCCCGCCATGTGGGAGGCCATTGCCACCATGAAAGCCCACGGCCTCCGCCTCTTCCTCTTCTCCAACATCAACTCCATCCACGGCCCCTGGATCCTCGACACCTACGAGGTCATGCAACGCTTCGACGGCCGAGTCTTCTCCTACGAAGTCGGCTCCCTCAAACCGGACCTCCCCATCTACGAAGCAGCCTTACAACTCCACGACCTCCAACCGGAATCCACCCTCTACCTCGACGACCTCCCCGCCAACATCGCCACCGGCCGGGCCCTCGGCTTCCCCTCCCACCAATACGACCTCCACAACCATCAAGCCTTCCAATCCTGGCTCCACCAACACCTCCCCTCCTAATCAGCCCTCCCCATTCCCCATTCCCCTCACTCCCCGTAAATCTTCTGCACCTGCCGCAAATAATCCGCCACCGGCCCCCTGTTCTCACTCCGCTCCGCCTCCAACTGCTGCTTCAACTCCAGGTAATCCCGAAACTCCCCGCTCAACCCCTCCGCGGTGTTGATCCGATACCACTCCAGCAAATCCCGGGCCCGCTTTCCAAGCTCCACCATCTCCGCCCGGCGCTCCGCCAGAGACGCCACCCGGGAGTCGATCTCCGCATCCTTCTCCTCCGCCAAATCCGACAGGATCGTCAAATACCCAAACAAAATCGGCCGATACCCGGGAAAGGTGGTGAACGCCATCAGATTCAAGCGATCCGACACCGGCTTCAACAACAACAGACGCTGCTCCGTCGGGATCGCCAACAAATCACGATACAGCTCCGGCCGGAACTCCAGCACCCCGCGCTCCCCACCCTCAAATCGAATCACCAGCGCCTTCTCCAAGGCCTCCTCCGAGGCCAGCGCATCCATCGTCTCCGTCACCGACAATTTCGACAGGTCCGCCAACTGCAGCGCCCACCACTTCTGCAGACTCTTCGCCCCGATGTTCATCCCCGGAAAATGCTGCTTCAACAACGCCTCCTGCTCCCCCTTGAACACCGCCGCCTCCCCCAACAACGAGGCCAACCCCCCCCCCCCCCCC
>JAQCFL010000367.1 GCA_027619375.1 Verrucomicrobiota bacterium
TTCATGGAACCGGGGAGT
Source organism: Verrucomicrobiota bacterium (assembly GCA_027619375.1). GTDB lineage: Bacteria > Verrucomicrobiota > Verrucomicrobiia > Verrucomicrobiales > Akkermansiaceae > JAPKDA01. The sequence continues at coordinate 19 of JAQCFL010000367.1, forward strand.
CTTGGAGATGGCTTCATTCGCGGTACTTTGCACCGTCCCCGGCGGGGTGCCAGCAGATGCACTTGAGGTAGGGATGGCCGTTGAAGTCGGGAGGCATGGGGAGGGCGTCGAGGTCGGCGTGGCGGGGGAGGGCGGCGCGGATGGTTTGGAGGAAGGAGCGGGGGGTGATGCCCCGATGGTTGGTGGAGCAGAGGAGCCAGGCGCCGGGGTGGAGGCAGGCGGCGGCGAGTTCGACGAGGGTGCCGTAGTCGGATTCGGCGCGGAAGACCCTGCCCTTGTCGTCGCGGGAGAAGCTGGGGGGGTCGAGGATGATGCCGTGGAAGCGCCGCTCCTGTTTGGCGAAGTGCTTGAGCCAGCGGAAGGTGTCGCCCTTGATGAAGTGGTGTTGTTCGGGATCGATCTCGTTGAGGCGCATGTTGTCGCGGGTCCAGTCGAGGTAGGGCTGGGAGAGATCGAGGGTGGTGGTGGCGCCGGCCGCGGCGGCGGTGACGGAGAAGGCGCCGGTGTAGGCGAAGGTGTTGAGGATGGTGTGGCCTGGTTTGGTCCACTCGCGGACGCGGCGGCGGTTGTCGCGCTGGTCGAGGAAGATGCCCTGGGAGTAGCCGGACTGGAAGCTGACTTGAAAGCGAAGGCCGTTCTCGCGGATGAGGAAGGGTTCGTCCTGTTTCGGGCCGCAGAGGTGTTGGGGGGATTCCTTCTCGTGTTGATCGAGCTTCTTCCAATAGACCGTTTTGCCGGATTCGTTGAGCCAGGTGCGGAGGGGTGGGGCGATGTTGGGGGCCTGGGTGGAGAGGAGCCAGCGGTCGGCGAACGTTTCGAGGTAGATTCCCGGCAGGGCATCGCCTGCGCCGTCGATGAGGCGGTAGGCGTCGGTATCGCCAAATTTCAGCTGCTTTCGCGCCCTGAGAGCAGCGTTGAGGAGGTGGATCATGAGAGGATTGCAATGACGGCGTCGGCTTCTATCATGCGCCACAGCATGAGCGAATGGAAAACCCGATTGGCGCAGGCCGTAGCGAGCGGAGAGGTCCTGGAGTCGTCCCGGAAGAATGTGGAGCGGCTGTTGTCTGGCACGGCGAACCCCTTGGCGGCAGCCGTGGTGGAGGAGTTGGTGGCGGGGCAGGAGTGGGGGGAGATCAATGACCGCTTTTACAAGACGATGGAGTTTGGGACGGGTGGCTTGCGGGGGCGGACGATCGGGAAGGTGGTGACCAAGGCGGAGCAGGGGGCGGGTGGTCCCTTGGGGCGGCCGGAGCATCCCTGTGTGGGGACGGCGTCGATGAATTACTACAATCTGGGCCGGGCCATGCAGGGGTTCATCACCTACGTGAAGCGGAACATCGCGGCGCTGGGCGAGGAGCGGAAGCCGGTCTTTGTCTTTGCGCATGACACGCGGCATTTCTCGGCGGACTTTGCGGCGTATTGCTGCAAGGTGTTGGTGGAGTTGGGGTGTGAGGCGTATTTGTTCGAGGGGCCACGGTCCACGCCGGAGCTTTCCTTTGCAGTCCGGGAGCTGAAGGCAGACGCGGGGGTGGTGCTGACGGCGAGTCACAATCCGCCACACGACAACGGCTTCAAGGCCTATTTTTCGGACGGGGCGCAGATCGTGGAACCGCATGCGAGCGGGATCATCGAGGAGGTGAACGCGTTGGAGAGCGAGGCGTATGAGGCTTTGGCGGAAACGGAGCAGGGAGCGCTGACGAAGTTGGGGCAGACGATGGATCGGAAATACATGGATCGTCTGCGGAAGCTCCTGCTGCGTCCCGAGTTGTTGGAGGGGCGTTCGGCGAAGGTGGCCTACACGAATTTGCATGGGACGGGTGGACACATCGTGGTGCCGATGCTGAAGGAATTGGGATTCGAGGTGCTGACGGTGCCGGAACAGGATGTGCAGGACGGGCGGTTTCCGACGGTGGCCTCGCCGAATCCGGAGAACGCCGCGGCGCTGCAGATGGCGGTGGATCTGGCGGAGAAGGAGCTGGCCTCGGTGGTGATCGGGACGGATCCGGATTGCGATCGGATGGGGGTGGTGGTGCGGAACGGGAAGGGGACGATGCAGTTGCTGACCGGGAACCAGATCGGGACGCTGCTGGGGTGGTATCGGATCAAGACGCTGGTGGAGCAGGGGATCATCACCGAGTCGAACCGGAGCCGGGCAGTGGTGGTGAAGACGTTTGTGACGACGGATTTCCAGGCGGCGATCACGGAGAAGTTCGGGATCGGAGTGTTGAACACGCTGACCGGGTTCAAATACATCGGGGAGAAGCTCAAGAAGTATGAGGATGCCATTCCGGCGGGCAAGAAGGGCGATTATCGTTCGCTGACCGAGGAGGAGAGCCGGGCGCTGCGCCTGGAGTATTCGCGGTTTTTTGTCTTCGGGAGTGAGGAGAGCTACGGTTACCTCGGCGGGGATTTCGTGCGGGACAAGGATGGGAACGGGGCGGCGGTGATGATCGCGGAGTTGGCGGCCTATGCGATGAGCGAAGGGAAGACCATTGCGGATTTGCTGGATGATTTGTTCGTGGAGTTCGGGGTGTTCCTGGAACACGGGGTGAGCCTGGTGATGGAGGGGGCGGACGGGGCCGGGAAGATCGCGGCGCTGGCGAAATCGTATTCGGTGTCGCCGCCGAAGGAGGTGGATGGGGTGGCGGTGGCAAAGAGTCAGGATTTTTTGACGCAGGACATTTACGATGAGGAGGGGGATTTGATTCCGAAGCAGGGGATGATCAACATCACGCTGGCGGATGGACGGCGCTTCGCGGTGCGGGCTTCGGGGACCGAGCCGAAGATCAAGTATTACCTGTTTGGGAACGGGGAGCCGGGGCCGGCGGATCTGGAGGCGGAGCTTGCGCGGGTGAAGGGGAGTCTGGAGTCGATGTGGGTGTGGTTGGAGAAGGATGCGCGGGTGAGGATGGGGTAGTCGGCGCACGGGTCCGGGGAGTTCGAGCCAAGGTCTATTAGAGCCATTGAAATGAGAAAACGCCTTGTTCAGATTGTGGTCGGTCTCGCGGTTGTCGGCGTGGTGCTGCTGGCGCTGGAGGGTATGAAGCTGTTGCGGGGGGCCGGCGCGGTGCAGAGTGCCAGCGAGTCGTGGATGGAGACAGTGCTTTGGACGAAGGGGAACAAGGGGGATGTGCTGGAGGTGGCGACGCGGGGGACGATGGAGCGCATCGAGCGGCGCACGACCTATGCGTGGTGGGGGCTCTATGCGGGAACCTCCACGGTGCGGATCCGGGTGCCGGTGGTGTTCCGGTATCACATCCTGCTATCGGATCCGTGGGAGCTGGAGGTGTCGGGTGACCTGTGCACGGTGAGGAGTCCGGAAGTGCGGCCGTCGAATCCGCCGGCGATTTTGACGGAGGGGTTTGAGCGCTACGCGGACAATGCGTGGTCGCGGTGGGATGCGCCGCAGAAGCTGGCGGAGCTGGAGCGGGATTTGACGGGGGAGCTGAGCCGCAGGGCGGGGAGCGAGGAGGTGATCGAGACGGTGAAGGACAAGGCGCGGCAGTCGGTAGCGGGATTTGTGCGGCGGTGGATTCTGACGAAGGAGTTCGAGGGGCGGGACGGGTTGAAGAGGATCAAGGTTGTGTTTCCGGGGGAGAAGGATTCCGCGTTGGTGTTTGATGTGGAGGAGAGTGGGGCGGGTGGGGA
>JAQCFL010000034.1 GCA_027619375.1 Verrucomicrobiota bacterium
GGGGGGGGTGGTGAGGACGGCGATTTCCTCGCCTTTGATGTGGGGAGGAAGGGCGACGGGGGCTTTGCCCTCGGTAGGGGATTCTTCCGCAGTGGCCGAGGCCGCGAGGAGACCGGTGGCCAAAATTGGGAGGATTGATCGGCTGAGCAGACTTTGCATGATGTGGCGTTTCTCCCAGAGGTCTGCAGAAAGCAAGAGTAAAACATCTTTTAATAATTGGCGTGGTGAAATGCGCAACTGATGCGTTAGAGTTGGGGATCATTCGGTACGGAAAGACGGCGCGTCAGGGAGTGGCGGCGCTCAGTTATTTGGCGGAAGTGTATGCCTCCGACGGGGGAGCGGTGACCTCGGCGGAGGTGGGGAAGGCGCGGGGGATGCCGCAGGCCTTGGCGGCGAAGTTGTTGTCGGAGGCGTCGAGTGCGGGCTTGGTGATTGGGACGACGGGGCCGGGTGGGGGGTATCGGTTGGCGCGGGATCCTGCGGAGATCACCCTGGCGGATATTGTTTGGATCTATGAGCGGAAGCAGGAGGAGCCGCCGTGTCCGTTTGGGCCGGGGTGGTGCGGGACGGGGAATCCGTGTCCGTTGCACGATGGGTTTGTGGAACTGGAGAGGCAGTCGACGGAGTTTTTGGAGGGGACGACGCTGGCGGTTTTTGAGGGGTGATGAAATCCCTCGAAGCGGGTGAGGATCAGAACCTGCATGAACATCCCGGAGGGATCCAGAGCCATTAGCCGGTGGTTGAGGAGCAACGCGACGACACCACCGGTCAACCCAAGTGTTCCCGACCTTGGCAAGGGTCGCAGCCGCCGCGAGAGGTTGAGGGCGGATCGTCCGCCGCGGGCACCCCTGACCGGGGTGATTGGACGTCATTGGAAATTTGGAACGTGGAAGTTGGATGGGGCCCGGCTGGGACAGCGGGAAATTTCCAACTCCCAATTTCCAAATGAATTTCAGATCCAAATCTTAAAAGCAAAATTCGGAAGGCAGGGACCTGAGTCTGACGGTTATGTGCGGATGCGGGGAGGGGTGTGGAGGGACTGCGGAGGTGAGGGAGGGGAGGCGATTGGAGGGGACAGGCGGGAGGCGGAAGGGTGATCGGGAGGTTTTAACCGCCGGACCGCCCGGAGGTCGGTCCCACCCCTTGGGGCGGATGAGGTTCGGGACCGGTCACCTATTTGGCCCCCGGACTTCATCCGGGGCTGGTATGAACTGTCCCGTTGGGACAGGGGGGGAGAGGTGCGACTACGCGCCGAGGAGCCAGAGGATGGGGTTGGGCCAGAAGCCGAGGATGATGGTGAGGATGGTGAGGGTGCCGATGGCGTAGCGGGCGATGGGGGAGATGGCGATGGGGGAGGTGTCGTCGCTGGTGCGCCAGTACATGGCGCGGATGACTTTGAGGTAGTAGTAGAAGCCGGCGGCGACACCAATGAAGGCGAGGCCGACGCCGAACCAGAGGTCGGCGTCGATGGCGAGGCGGAAGGCGAAGAACTTGCCGTAGAAGCCGGCGGTGAGGGGGAGTCCGGCGAGAGCGGAGAGGAGGACAGTGATGGCGAGGGCGAGGGCGGGGCTGCGTTTGCCGAGGCCATCGAAGGCGGCGATTTCCTCGCTGCCGGTGGCATTGCGGATGGTGACGAGGGCGAAGAAGATGCCGATCGTCATGATGAGGTAGGTGGCGAGGTAGAAGCCGACGGCTTGGGGGGTGCTGAGGGTGGTTTCGCTGCCTTTGCCCCAGGCGGTGACGGCGAGGAGGATGAATCCGGCGTGGGCGATGGAGGAGTAGGCGAGGAGTCGCTTGAAGTTGGTCTGCGGAATGGCGGCGAGGTTTCCGTAGAGGATGGTGAGGCCGCAGAGGACGAGGAGGATGAAGGTGGTGTGTTGGGCGATCTCCGGGACGGATTCGCGGTCCATGAAGGGCTTGAGGATGCGAAGGGTGATGATGAAGCCGGCCGCTTTGGATCCGACGGAGAGGAAGGCGGTGGTGGGGGTGGGGGCGCCTTGATAGACGTCGGGGATCCAGAGTTGCATGGGGACCGCGCCGATCTTGAAGGCGAGGGCGAGGAGGAGGAGGGCGAGGCCGAAGAGGGCGGGGGTGGCGGAGGGGAGGGCCTGGAGGCGCTCGGCCATGAGGGAGAGATCGGTGGTGCCGGTGGTGCCGTAGATCCAGGCGATGCCGTAGACGAGGAAGCCGGTGGAGAGGGCGCCGAGGATGAGGTATTTCACGCCGGCTTCGAGGGAACCGACGTTGCGGCGCATGTAGGCGACGAGGATGTAGAAGGTGATGGTGACCAGTTCGAGGGCCACGAAGATGGAGACGAGGTCCTGGGCGGAGGCCATCCACATCATGCCGGCGCAGGCGAAGATGGGGAGGGCGTAGTATTCGCCGGTGCCTTCCTCGGAGCCGGGGTTCTCGGTGAATTTGGCGAGGATGGCGCGGTAGTCGATGGCGAGGAGGAGGACGAGGATGGTGCAGACGAGGGCGAGGCCCTTGTAGAAGATGGCCTGGGAATCGAAGGCGTAGAAGCGGGCCATTTCGACGTTGCCTTCGGGGTGGGCGGGGGCTTTGGCGACGAAGAGGAGGACGAGTCCGAAGACCAGGCCGCCGATGGCGAAGACGCCGAGGTGTTCCTTGCGCAGCGCGGGCACGAAGGCCTCGAGCATGAGGATGACCAGTCCGACGAGGACGATGTAGGCTTCCAGGAGGTAGGGAGACATTGGGAAATCAGTTATCCGTTATCAGTTATCGGACTGGGAGAGGGGAGCGCTGGGGCGCTCCGGAGGGTTGATGAAATTGAGAATGCTGTTGGGGTAGAGGCCGACGACGAGGAGGGCGATGGCGAGGATGACGGCGGGCATGCGTTCGCAGCAGGAGAGGTCCTTGGCATTATCGGTGGCGGGGACGGGTTTGCCCTGGAAGGTTTGGCGGTAGGCGCGGAGCATGTAAACGGCGCTGATGACCAGTCCCCAGAGGGCGCAGATGGTGCCCAGTTGGACGGCGGTGAAGTTCTGGCCGAGGGGGAGGTCGTAGGCGGGGGTCCAGTGGCGGAAGCCGGAGAGGAAGACCATGATTTCGCCGGCGAAGTTGGCGAGGCCGGGGAGTCCGATGGAGGCCATGGCGGCGAGGCCGAAGAGGAAGGCGAGGCGCGGAGCGGCTTTGGCGAGGCCGCCGAGTTCGCGGAGTTCGAGGGTGCCGGTGGCTTGTTGGATGCGATCGCTGAGGGCGAAGAGCATGGCAATGGAGATGCCGTGCGCGAACATGAGGACCACGGCGGCGGGGAGGGCGATGTCGTTGGCGCCGCCGGACTCGGCGAGGGCGGCGAAGGCGAGGAAGATGTAGCCCATGTGCATGACGCTGGAGTTGCCGAGCATGGAGTCGAGGCGCTTCTGGTTGATGGTGACCATGCCGACCCAGAGGATGTTGCCGAGGAGGAGGATGACGAGGAGGGGGACCCAGGATTGGATGCCCTCGGAGACCATGGGGTAGAGGCGGAGGAGGCCGAAGAGGCCGAATTTTTTGAGCACGCCGGCGTGGAGCATGGAGACCGGGGCGGGGGCACTGGCGTAGGCGGGGGCGGCCCAGGAGTGGAAGGGGAAGAGGGAGACGAGGGTGCCGAAGCCGACGAGGAGGAGGGCGGCGATGCCGTGTTGGGCGGGTTCGGGGATGGTGCCGGCGGCGAGGAGGACGTCGAACTGGAAGGAGTTTGCGCCGGAGGCGCTGACCAGCCAGAGAAGGCCGGCGAGGAGGATGATGGAACCGAAGGCGAGGTAGATGGTGATCTTCCAGGCGGCTTCCTTGCGGTCGCCGGTGCCGAGCATGCCGATCATGAGGAAGGTGGGGATGAGGGCGAGTTCGTGGAAGGCGTAGAAGAAGAAGAGATCGGTGGAGAGGAAGGCGCCGATGGCGCCGGCGGCGATGAGGAGGCAGGAAACATACCAGAGTTTCTCACTGCCGGCGGGGCACTTGCCGGAGAAGATGGCGGCGAAGGCGACGATGACGGAGAGGAGCATCATGGTGACGCTCATGCCATCGAAGAGGCCGAGGGAAAGGTGGATGGCGGGTTTGTCGAGGACCTGGAGGGAGAGGCTGCCGATGTCGGGGTTGTTGGACCAGAGGGCGGCGAGGATGAGGCCGAGGACGAGGTTGGCCCCGGTGGCGAGCACGGCGGTGCCCCGGGCGGAGAAGCCGCCGAGAATGGCGATCGCGGCGCAGAGTGGAAGGAGAATGAGGAAGGCCAACATGGTGTTTAGCTGGTGAAGAAGACGGTGAGGTAAACGACGAGGAGGATGCCGCCGCCGAAGAGGAGGGCGTAAATTTGCAGGTTGCCGGACTGCATGCGGCGGAAGAGGTTGCCGAGGCCTCCGACGGAGCGGGAGAGGCCGCCGACGAGGAGACCGTTGATGATGAACTCGTCGAAGAAGTGGATGATGGCGGCCACGCAGTCCTGGCCGATGCGGACGATCTTCAGGTAGAGTTCATCGATGTAGAACTTGTTGCGGAAGACCTGGAAGAGGTCGTTGTTTTCGAGCGGATCGGTCTCGCGGTCCTTGTAGAGGAAGTAGCCGAGGCCGACGCCGGCGAAGAGGGCGGCGAAGGAGGTGCCGAGGACGAGGGCGGTGACGGCCGAGTCGGGATGATGGCCGTGGCTGCGCGGATCGATGGCGGAGAACATGGCGGGGATGTTGATGCCGATGCCCTCGATGACGAAGGCGGAGGCGATGGCGAGGGCGGCGAGGATGACGAGCGGGACGAGCATGAGGCCGCCGACTTCCTTGGCCTCCTCCGCGCCGTGGCTGCGGGGTTTGCCGAGGAAGGTGACCACGAGGAGTCGGGTCATGTAGAAGGGGGTGAGGAAGGCCACGAAGGCGGCGACGAAGAAGAGGGGGGTCATCCCGCCGTCGTGGCCGAGGGTGGCGAGGAGGATTTCCTCTTTCGAATAGAATCCGGAGGTGAGGAAGGGCACGGCCATGAGGGCGGCGGTGCCGATGACGAAGGTGAGGGTGGTGGCCTTCATGCGTTTGGCGAGGCCGCCCATCTTCCAGATGTTCTGCTCGTGATGGCAGGCGTAGATGATGGCGCCGGACCCGAGGAAGAGGAGGGCCTTGAACCAGGCGTGGGTGTAGAGGTGGAACATGCCGGATTCGCCGGCGAGGTTGGCGTGGCCGGTTTCGGTGTGTCCGGCGAGGCCGATGGCCATGATCATGTAGCCGAGTTGGGAGAGGGTGGAGTAGGCGAGGATCTTTTTGATGTCGTCCTGCTGGGTGGCCATGAGGGCGGCGAGGAGAGCGGTGATGCCACCGATCCAGGCGATGATTTCGCCGGAGTGGTTGGCGAAGAGTTGCCAGCCTTGGCGGATGCCTTCGGCGTCGACGAAGGAGAACTGGAGGCGGAAGAGCATGTAGACGCCCGCGGCGACCATGGTGGCGGCGTGGATGAGGGCGGAGACGGGAGTGGGGCCTTCCATGGCGTCGGGAAGCCAGACGTGGAGGGGGAACTGGGCGGATTTTCCGAGGGCGCCGCAGAAGACGAGGAGGACGGCGGCGGTGAGGAGAGGGCCCTGGGCGGGGAGGGCCATTTGGTCGAAGACGAGGCTGCCGGCGAGGCCCCAGAGCATGAGGATGCCGATGAGGAAGCCGAAGTCGCCGATGCGGTTGACGAGGAAGGCCTTCTTGGCGGCCTCGGCGGCGGAGTCTTTCTGATACCAGTGGCCGATGAGGAGGTAGGAGCTGAAGCCGACCAGTTCCCAGAAGATGAACATCATCACGAAGTTGTTCGCGAGGACGATGCCGGTCATGGAGAACATGAAGATGGAGAGTCCGCAGAAGTAGCGGGCCTTGGCTTCGTCGTCCTTCATGTAGGCGAGCGAGAAGATGTGCACGAGGGCGCCGACGCCGGTGACGATGATCATCATGCCCTTGGAGAGCTTGTCGAGTTGCAGGCCGATCTTGATCGTGAAGTCTCCGGCCGCGGCCCAGGTGAAGACCGCCTCATCGACCGTGTCGCTGGCGGCAAAGATGAGGGAGAGGAGGAAGGTGAGGACCACCGAGAGGACGGAAACCGCGGCGGCGAGGGCGGGGATGCGCTTGAGGCGCAATTGGATCAGGACCGCTGCGGCGAGCGGGAGGATCAGGAGTAGCCAGGCTTCGTTCATGTCGACTGCGGAAGAAAGAGGGGAGACAGAATTAACAGAATTTACAAAATTGGGGACAGGCCGGGTGGACGCACTGGAGTTCAGAAGCCAGCAAGCATGACTCGTGAATGAAGGTGTTGTCCGTCTCTTGGTTGTTCATGTTTTGAAATTCTGTGAATTTTGTGAATTCTGTCGATGAGTTGTTGGTTCAGCCCCTCATGGTGGTGAGGTCTTCAACGTTGATGGTTTGGCGGGCCCGGTAGAGGGCCACGATGATGGCGAGGCCGACGGCCACCTCGGCGGCGGCGACGGTGATGACGAAGAAGACCATCATCTGTCCGTTGTAGTCGGGGAGGCCGGTATGGTCGGTGTGGAAGCGGGAGAAGGCCACGAGGGTGAGGTTTGCGGCGCTGAGCATGAGCTCGAGGCACATGAAGATGACGATGATGTTGCGGCGGAAGATCACGCCGGCCAAGCCGATCGCGAAGAGGAGGCCGGAAACGAAGAGGTAGTCGTGCAGGGAGGCCATATTCAGAAGTTAGGAGTCAGAAGCCAGAAGTTAGGAGTCAGTGGAAGGTTTGGCGGGGCGGTCGGAACCTCGTTTGGAGAGGGAGACGACACCGATGGTGGCGACGAGGAGGAGGACGCCGACGACTTGGAGGGGGAAGTTGTAGCGGGTGAAGAGGGTGAGGCCGATGAGGTGGACGTCGGGGAGTTCCTCCTTGGCGAGGTTTTGGTGGATGATGGTCTCCTGCTCGCCCTCGGCCCGTTCGAAATGTTTGGCGGAGGCGACGAGGTTGAGCGGTTTGTGGGGTTCGTCCTTGGTGCTTTGGAGGACGCCGGTGAGTTGGACGAGGAAGAGGATGGGGATGACGAGGCAGGCCGCGAGCATGAGCGGTTGGGGCTTGCTGCGTTCCTCGGACTTGAGGTCGAGGAGCATGATGATGAAGAGGAAGAGGACCATGATGGCCCCGGCGTAGACAAGGATCTGGATGATCCCGACGAAGTAGGCATTGAGGCCGACGAAGAGGGCGGCGAGACCGATGAAGGAGCCGGTCATGGCCATGGCGCTGGAGACCGGGTTGCGGAAAGCGACGAGGGCGACCGCACCCGTCACTGCGATGAGCGAGAAAATGTAAAAGGCGATACTTGGCATTTTGGTGGTGCGGTCGGTTACCGGTTACTGGTTACTGGTTATTGGTTATTGGGGGGATCGCCAGCACGCTTGAGGTAGGCCATATAACCGTTGAGGAGTTTGAGGGAGTGATCGAACAGGTCTCGGGCAGAGGAGAGGAGGGAGTCGGAAATGAGGGCTTCGTCGTTGGCGCAGATGATGTGGTCCAGGGATTCGAAGCGGGAGCCACGAGAAATTGAGCAGAACTTGCGGTTGTCAATGTAGTGGAAACGGCCGTAGCCCTCGGCAATGTTGTTGGTGGTTGACCGGGAGGAACGCTTGAGTTGGTCGCAAAGGTCAAATTCCTTCTTCTCCAACAGAAAGGGTAAGATCTGACGGTGGACAAGGATCCGGAAAGCCCGGCAGGCCTGCCACGCTTCAAGATCTTCAAATGTCCGGACTTCGCTCATGCTGTTTTTTCTCAATAACCAATAACCACTAACCAGTAACCAATAACTCATTTCAACTCATTCCACTTGTTGACGAGGCCGATGCGCTTGCCGCCGATTTCGTAGAGGCGTTTCTTGTCGTTGACCATCTCCTTGCGGGTGAGGCCGGTGACGGCGTAGTCCTGGCGGAGGTAGATGGCTTGTTCAGGGCAGACTTCCTCGCACATGCCGCAGTAGATGCAGCGGGTCATGTCGATTTCGAATTCCTTGGGGCGTTTTTCGACCTTGGCCCATTCGTCGTCGCTGGGGATCTCGCCGGGGATGATCTTGATGGCCTTGGGGGGGCAGATGAATTCGCAGAGTTGGCAGGAGACGCAGCGTTCGCGGTCCTGTTCGTCGGTGACGAGGGCGGGGACGCCGCGGTAGTATTCGGGCAGGTGCTCGTCCCACTTTTGCTCGGGATACTGCATGGTGATGCCGAGGCCGGAGGAGGCCATGTCCTTTCCGCCCTGGGACTTGCCGCGGACCGAGGCGACGGCGTGTTTGAAGGTCAACCAAAGGCCCTTGATGATGGCGGGGACGTAGAGTTTGTCGGCGAGGGACAACTCGGGGCGTTTGATTTTGATGTAGGCCATTTCGTGGGGAAGGGGGGAGTTGGACAGAATTAACAGAATTGACAGAATTTTTCCGAAGGGAGAGAGTTCAGGTGAGCAAATCCGGTGGGTCTTGGGTTGGTTTTGGGCTGCGGAACTTCTTTTTAAACTGGAGGCTGGAGGTGCCAAAGTTGAGGAGGAGGCCTTCGTCAATTCCGGTCGCGGTTAGGTAGTTGACGAGCTGGACTTCGTGAATGGGGAGGAGCGCTTGGGTGGCCTTGAGTTCGATAATGAGTGCGTCGCCGACAATGATGTCCGCTGAAAACGTGCCCACAGGTTTCTCGCGGTAGAAAACAGTGAGTTTTTTCTCGGTATCGAAGCTCGGTCCGAGTTCGGAGAGTTCGAGGCAGAGTGCGTTCTGGTAGACAGACTCAAGGAAGCCCGATCCGAGAGTTCCATGGACACGCATAGCACAGCCAATCACCTGTCCGGCTAGATCATATTTCTCGTTATCTTGCATGGATCCCAATTTTGTAAATTCTGTGAATTCTGTCTGAAGAAAGCCTATCTAGATATCCACCACATGATGCCGGCGGTGAGGAAGATGTTGACGAGGGCGAGTTCGAAAAAGACGACCCAGCCGAGTTTCATGAGTTGGTCGTAGCGGAAGCGGGGGACGGTCCAGCGGACCCAGATGAAGAAGACGATGAAGGCGACGACCTTGGTGAGGAAGGCGCCAAGGTGGACAAGGCCGGCCCAGGCCTTCCAGTTGCCGGCTTCATCCATGAGGAACTTTGCATCGAGTCCGAAGCCGAGGGACCAGCCACCGAAGAAGACGGTCACGATGAGGGCGGAGCCGACGATCATGGCGGCGTATTCGCCCATGAAGAAGAGGGCGAACTTCATGGAGGAATATTCGGTGTGGTATCCGCCGACGAGTTCGGTTTCGCACTCGGGGAGGTCGAAGGGCATGCGGTTGGTTTCCGCGAAGATGGAGACGGTGAAGATGAAGAAGGAAATGGCGAGGGGGATGACGAGGAGCCAGCGGCCGAGGTTGAGGCCATCGCCCCAGGCGGGGAAGATGAGCCAGCCGTTGCGGGCCTGTTCGTTGACGATGTCGGAGAGGTTGAGCTGTCCGAAGACCATGAGGACCGGGACGATGGAGAGGCCGAGGGCGATCTCGTAGGAAATCATCTGGGCGCAGGAGCGGACGCCGCCGAAGAAAGGGTACTTCGAATTGGAGGCCCAACCGGCGATGGTGATGCCGTAAACGCTGAGCGAGGCGACCGCGAAGATAAAGAGGGGGCCGACGCCGATGTCGGCGATGACGAGCTTGATGGTTTCACCGAAGATGGTGATCTCGGAGCCGAAGGGGATGACGCAGACGGTGATGAAGGCGGGCACCGCGGTGAGGGCGGGGGCCATCCAGTAGTAGCTCTTGCGGACGTAGGCGGGGGTGAAGTCCTCCTTGAGGAGGCCTTTCAATCCGTCGGCGAGTGGTTGGAGGAGACCGAAGAAGCTCCAGTCCTTTTTGCCGCCGAAGAGGGTGAGGGGAATGCCGACGCGGTTGGGTCCGACGCGGTCCTGAAGGATGGCGCTGACCCGGCGTTCCGCGTAGGTCGAGTAGGCGATCATGGGCAGCGTGATCAGGAAGGTGAACACGAAGATCTTGATCGCGGAGGCAGCTAGAAAGGCGAGGTCCATTGGGAAAGTTATCCGTTATCGGTTATCCGTTATCAGGGTCCGAGGGGTTGGTGGACTTCGCTGATCGGGATGAGTTCTGTAAGTAGGTGATGTAGCCATTCAAGATTTTGATGGCCGTGTTGACGATCTTCCGGCCTTCGCTCAGGGCTTTCTCGTCGATGAATGCCTCTTCGTGGGCAGTAATGAAGTGGTCGAGGACCTCCCAGCAGGAGCCTCGGGAGTTGCTACAGAATTTGGCGTTGTCGAGGTAATGGAATCGACCGTAGCCCTCCGCGATGTTGGCGGTTGTCGATCTCGCTGCGCGGATCAGTTGGTCCGTAAGGCGGCAACGTTCCTCTTTTGGCAGAATCGGAACGACGGAGACCCGGACGAACGCCTTAAGATCCCGGCAGGCCTGCCAGCACTTCAAGTCTTCGAATGTTTTGATTTGGTCCACTGTTTTCTGATAACGGATAACTGATAACGGCCTTCAGCCCACGATTTCACCGCGTTCGATGCGGTGGTATTCGGCTTCGAGGAGAGGGATGGTTTCGCCGGTGAGGGTGATTTGGACGCCGAGGTCGCCGATCTTGGAGAAGTTCTGGTCCTCGAAGGCGGGGACCTCGTTGGCGATGGCCTTTAGGACATCCTCGATGAGGTAAAGGGGCGGAGCTTTCTTATCGAGGGCGGCGATGAGGTCGCGGATGATTTCCCAATCGTCCATGGCGCCGGCGGGCGGTTCGATGGCCTTGTTGATGCGTTGGAGGCGGCCGGTGATGTTGACGAGGGAGCCGCGTTTCTCAGCGAAGGAGGCGCCGGGGAGGACGACGTGGCTGCACTTGGCGGTGCCGTTGGGGAGGATGTGGTTGGAGACGAGGAGGTCGAGATGGGCGAGGTCTGCCTCCTTGAAGCCGGCCGTTTCGAGAATGTTCTCGTAGAAGACGACCAGCGTCTTGATGCGCTTGCTGCGGACGCCCTCGCGGATGGCGTCGAGTTTCGCGTAGGGATCCTCGGTGTCCCAGAGGAGGGTGGCGCCGGTGGTGTTGGCGTTGCGGTCGGCGGAGATGAGTTTGCCGTCCGACTCGCCGAAGCGGGGGACGAGGGTGAGGAGATCGGTGCCGAGCGTTTCGGCGAGTTTGCCGAGGAGGAAGAGTTCCTCGTTGGTTTGTTTGCCGGAGCCGATGATGGCGATCTCGCCGGATTGGCGGATGCGGAGATGTTCGGCGGCCTTTTGCACCGCGGCGGCCCAGGTGGAGGGCTCGTGGACGCCGGCCTTGTTCCGGATCATGGGGGTGTTGAGCCGCGCCTCGGAATTGACGTAGTGAAAATTGAGACGGTGGTTGTCGGGCATCCAGCAGGAGTTGACCTCGTTGTTCTCGCGGGGGGTGACGCGGAAGATTTCGTTGCCGCGGGTCCAGAGGACGGTGTTGGCGCCGGTGGCGCAGTTGGTGTCGATGCTCTTGGTTTCCTTGAGGAACCAGACGCGCATCTGGAAGCGGAAGTCGTTCGCGGTGAGGGCGCCGACCGGACAGATGTCGGCGGTGTTGAGGGAGTAGTTGTTGTCGAGGAGGTGGCCCGGGTGGACGGTGACGGTGGTGTGGGTGCCGCGGTCGGTGAAGCCGAGGACCGGATCGTCGGCGACTTCGTCCATGAAGCGGATGCAGCGGCTGCACATGATACAGCGTTCGTCGTCGAGGCGGATGCGGGCGCCGATGTCGACGTTCTTGGGCTTCTTGACCTTGTTGTCGACGAAGCGCGAGTTGCCGCGGCCGTGTTCGACGGAGAACTCCTGGAGGGAACATTCGCCGGCCTGGTCGCAAATGGGGCAGTCGAGGGGGTGGTTGATGAGGAGGAACTCCATCACGCCGTGACGGCAGGTTTCGACCAACTCGCCGGTGGTGCGGATGCCCATGTTTTCGGCGACGGTATTGGCGCAGGCGATGACCGGGCGGGGCATCCAGCCGATCTCCTGGTAGCCGTTCTCGCCGTAGCTCGGGGCTTCGCCGGGGGCGGGGCGGGGGGGCATGCCCATTTGCACGAGGCACATGCGGCAGTTGCCGGGGGAGGAGAGCTTGGGGTGGTAGCAATAGTGCGGGACTTCCTTCTCGGCCATCTTGCAGGCCTCGATCATGCGGGTTCCCTTGGGCACCTGGATCCAGTTGCCGTCAATCTGCACGTTCACCATGCCATTCTCGGCGGCGAGGTCCTTGGGGAGTTTCTCGGTGGTGGATTCGCTCATGATTGGGACGGTTGGAGGAATCGCCGCTGTGCTTCGTTTTCGGCGCTGTGGGCGATGCCTTCGTTGGACTCGGAGGTTTCGGAGATGAGTTCGTCGCGGAACTTGTCGATCATCGCCTCGACGGGCCAGGAGCAGGCTTCGCCGAAGGCGCAGATGGTCTTGCCGTCGATCTGGTAGGCGATGGAGTTGAGGGTGTCGATGTCGCTGGGGGCGGCGGTGCCGGCCACGAGGCGATCGGTGATCTTGCGCATCCAGGTGGAGCCTTCGCGGCAGGGGGTGCACTGGCCGCAGCTTTCGTGGGCGTAGAATTTGTTGAGGTTGTTGAGGACCCAGGACATCCTGCGCGAGTCATCCATGACGATGACGCCGCCGGAGCCGGCCATGGAACCTGCGGCGGCGAGGGTGTCGAAGTCGAGGGGGAGATCGTAGAAGCTGAGGGTCTTGGCATCGTCGCCTTTGCCGATCTTGAAGCTCTCCTCGCAGCGCATGATTTTGGCGGAGGAACCGCCGGGAATGACCGCCTTGAAGGAGCGACCGTCCTTTGGTCCGCCGCAGACCTCGTGGAGCAGTTCGCCCATGGTGAGTTTGCCGACCTCGATCTCGTAGTAGCCGGGCTTCTTCACGTCGCCGGAGACGCAGACGATGCGGGTGCCGGTGTTGCGGGGGGTGCCGAGTTTGGAGTATTCCTCGCCGCCCATGCGGATGATGTGCTTCACGTGGCAGAGCGACTCGACGTTGTTGACGATGGTCGGGCACATGTAGAGGCCCATGGCGGCGGGAAAGTAGGGCGGTTTGATGCGCGGGTAGGGGCGCTTGCCTTCGAGGGACTCGATGAGGCCTGTTTCCTCGCCGCAGATGTAGGCTCCGGCACCGCGGTGGACGTGGATTTCGCAGTCGAAGCCGGAACCGAGGATGTTGTGGCCGAGGAGGTTTGCCTCGCGGGCTTCGGCGAGGGCGCGTTCGAGGATGTGGGCTGCCTCGGGGAATTCCTCGCGGACGTAGATGTAGGCGAGTTTGGCCCCGACCGCGAAGCAGGAGATGACCATGCCCTCGATGAGTTGGTGCGGGTCCTGGTGGAGGATGTAGCGGTCCTTGAAGGTGCCGGGCTCGGACTCGTCGGCGTTGCAGATGAGGTAAACCGGCTTTGTGTTGTTAGGCGGGATGAATCCCCATTTCACGCCGGTGGGGAATCCCGCACCGCCACGACCGCGAAGACCGGAGGCCTTGACCTCGTCGGTGATGGCCTTGGGGTCCATGGTGAGGGCGTGGCGCAGTTGCTCGTAGCCGCCATCGTTCCGGTAGGTATGGAGGGAGGGATCCCAGCCGACGCGGTCCACGTTCCGGAAGATGAGGCGGTATTCCCGCGGGTGGGGCTGCTTGCCGTGGATGTATTGAATGTCGCTCACGCTCCGGGAAGAAATGGGTTCAGTCGTTGTATTGCTTGAGCAGGTCGGACGCCTTTTCGGGGGCGAGGCCCTCATGGAAGTCGTCGTTGACGAGGCAGACCGGGGCGGTGCCGCAGGAGGCGAGGCATTCCGCGAATTCCACCGACCAGGTGCCGCAGGGGGAGACGACGATGGGGTGGTGGTGCGGGTCCATCTTGGAAAGGTCGGCCTTGGTGAGTTCGCAGAGTTTCTCCATGAGTTCGTAGCTGCCACCCATCGCGCAGGAGAGGGTGCGGCAAACGCGGATGTGGTATTTGCCGGGAGCGGTTTGGCGCAGGCCGGGATAGAAGGTGACGACCTCGAGGACCTTGATCGGCTCGATGCCGAGCCTGCCGGCGATCCAGTCGATGGCGTCGGAGGAGATGAAGCCGAACTCGTGTTGGACGATGTGCAGGAGGGGGAGGACGGCGGAGCGTTTGCGGTCGGGCGGGTATTGCGCGATGCGGCGGTCGGCCTGGGCGTTCACGTCGTCGGTGGCCGCGAAGGGGGTGTAGTGCTTCGTCCCCGGTGTTTGCGGAGAGGCGACGAGGTTGTTGAGGACGTCAGACATGGGAGGAAGCTATCGGTCGCACTCGCCCATCACGAAGTCGAGGGAGCCGAGGATGGCGGGGATATCGGAGACCATGCAGCCGGGGAGGAGCTTGGAGAGGATGGAGAGGTTGACGAAGGATGGGGCGCGGATCTTGAGGCGGTGGGGGACGCCGCCGCCCTTGGAGTTGATGTAGAAGCCGAGTTCGCCCTTTGGATTCTCGGCGGCGAAATAGACTTCGCCCTCGGGGGCCTCGATGCCCTGGGTGGAGACGATGAAGTGGTGGATGAGTTCCTCCATGCTCATCAGGACGCGTTCCTTGTCGGGGAGGACGCTCTTCGGATCGCCGACGTTGATGGGGCCGTCCGGCATTTTGTTCATGACCTGCTCGATGAGGCGCAGGGTCTGGCGGAGTTCCTCCATGCGGACGAGGTAGCGGTCGTAGCAATCGCCGTTCTCGCCGACGGGGACATCGAACTCGTAGTTTTCGTAGCCGAGGTATGGGCTGCATTTCCGCAAATCGCGTTCCACACCCGAGGCGCGGAGGTTGGGGCCGGTGAGGCCGTAGGAAATGGCGTCCTCGCGGGTGATGATGCCGACGTCCTTGGTGCGGTTGATGAAGATCTTGTTGTTGGAAAGAAGGCGGTCGATTTCGTCGACAGTGACGGCACATTCCTTGATGAAGACGCGGACGTTTTCGATGAAGCCGGGGGGCAGGTCGCGGATCTGGCCGCCGATGCGCGTGTAGGACGTGGTGAAGCGGGCCCCGGTGAGCTGTTCGCAGAGGTTGTAGATTTTTTCGCGCTCCGCGAAGGTGTAGAGGAAGGCGGTCATCGCGCCGACATCCATGGCGAAGACGCCGACGCCGAGCATGTGGGAGGAAACGCGGGCCAGTTCGCAGGCGAGGACGCGGACGGCTTGGCCGCGGGGGGGGAGTTCCCAGCCCATGAGCTTCTCGACGGCGCAGGCGTAGGCCACGTTGTTGGCGAGGGGGGCGAGGTAGTCGAGCCGGTCCGTGTAGGGCACGAACTGGTTGTAGTGCATGTTTTCGGCGATTTTCTCGTCGCCGCGGTGTAGAAAGCCGATGTCGGGGTCGGCTTTCGTGACGATCTCGCCGTCCAGCTCCAAAATGAGCCGCAAAACGCCGTGCGTGGCGGGGTGTGAGGGGCCCATATTCAGGACCATCTTCTCGCCTAGCAGATCTTCCGTAGAGGATTGATAATCAACGGCCGCCTGCGCGGATTTCGCCCCGGAATCCGGGACCTCGAAGGAAGATTTTGCGCTCGGCTCGCTCATCGAAGTAGGCCCAGCGGATGAGGCCGCAAATTGCCCCCTCGGGCAAGGACTTTGTGAAACTTTTCACAAAGTCGAAATAAGTGGCTGAGAGGGGCGCAAAATACGCGGTGGAGTGGGGGAAAGCCGGGGGGCGGAGGGCGGGGCGGAGGGCGAGGAGGAGGGCGGATCGAGAGAGGTCATCTATCGGCTGTTTGCCTTTGTGGTGGGGGCGCTCCATCTGCGTTGGTAGGATTAGGATCGGCGGTTTGGGATCCAAGGGGCTGTAAATACGCCAATTAGGTCTTGCTATCGGTGGAAGCGGGCCTATCTCTCCGCCGTCCCGCCGCTTTGGCAGGCCGCCGGATCAATTACTGACCGGCCCCGATTCCGGTCTTCATCGATGAGAGATTAGTTCTGGGTTCCTATCAAACACCCCTCATCGAGACCCGCCCAGGCGCCAACAAGGCAGCCGGGCACACTACAAAATGACCCCGAATACGTTCGAGGCGCTGCCATTGGCCGCGCCCATCCAACGCGCCCTTACCGAGCGCAACTATACAATTCCATCGCCGATCCAGGCGCAGGCCATTCCGCATTTGCTGGAGGGCCGCGACCTGCTGGGCTGTGCGCAAACCGGCACCGGCAAGACGGCGGCGTTCTCGCTGCCGATTCTGCAGCTCCTGCACTCCAACCCCCAACCGCTCCGGCCGAAGTCTCCTCGCGTTCTGGTCCTGACCCCCACGCGGGAGCTGGCCACGCAGGTCGGGAAGAGCCTGGAAACCTATGGTGCGCATCTTCGCATGCAGCACGCCCTCGTCTTTGGCGGGGTGGGGCAGCGGCCGCAGGTCAACTCGATGCGCAACGGGGTCGATGTTCTGGTGGCCTGTCCCGGACGTCTGGAGGATCTCATCCAGCAGCGCTACATCGATCTCTCGAGCGTGGAGTTCTTCGTCCTTGATGAGGCGGACCGCATGCTGGACATGGGATTCCTGCCCGCCGTGAAACGCATCGTGGCGATGTTGCCGAGGAAGCGCCAGTCGCTCTTCTTCTCGGCCACCCTTCCGCCCTCCATCGTGGAACTTTCCCACAACATTCTTCGCGATCCGGTGACGGTGACCATCGCGCCCGAAACGACCACTGCGGAGACGGTCGAGCAGCGGGTTTGCTTTGTGGAGCGCGACAACAAGCGCGATCTCCTGCTGGAACTGCTTGCCAAGCAAAAGCCGGGCGAGCTCGCTCTCGTCTTTTCGCGGACCAAGCACGGATCCGACAAGCTGTCCCGCTACATCAACAAGGCCGGCATCACGGCGGAGGCGATTCACGGCAATCGTTCCCAACCGCAGCGGGACAAGACGCTTGATCGTTTCCGTAGCGGCAAGTTTCCAGTACTCGTGGCGACGGACGTGGCGGCGCGGGGGGTGGATGTGAAATCAATCACCCTTGTTGTGAACTTCGATCTGCCCAACGAACCGGAGGCCTACGTGCACCGGATCGGCCGGACTGGTCGGGCCGGAGCGTCGGGTCACGCCGTGTCGTTCTGTGCGACGGACGAGCGGGAATACCTGCGCGACATTGAGAAACTCATCCAGCAGAAGATCGCGGTGGACGATGCCCATCAGTGGCATGCGGCCGGTCTTGCCGAGCAGCATGCGCTCGGGCAGCGGAGCGGGCTGAAGAAAGTCGGCAACCCGGGACGCGGGAACAACGGTGGTGGGGGGCGGCCCGCGGGGCGCTCGTCGCAGCGTCGTCGGCGCAGCGGGGGAAGTTCCCGGCGTCGGGTGGCCTGAGGCTGCTGCGAAAATTTATTTGGAGCTTGAGGGGTTGGAAATTTTCCGAAGCGTCAGGTTGCGGTCGTCGAATTCACACGATCCAATTCCCAAATAGTCATGAAAATGGCCTCCGCTGTCCCAATCGGGGGTCGAGCGGTGTTCATTGAGGGGGAAGGAGTTCTGGTGGAGATGCCGATCGTTCTCCGGGACGGAATTTCCCAGGCTGTCGGAGAAATGCCGTTGACGCGGGGGATGGGAGCTCGTATTTATCCTGTAATCACTTTTTGTTCCTAATGTTGAATCCCCACACGACTGCCTTGACGCGACCCCGACGGGGTCTCCGTCACGATGGAGTCGGTTCATTTGTCCCGGGCTTCGCGATCATTGTGACGGTCTCGATGCTGATTTTGCTGGCGGTGGTTGCCATCGGGCTGCTGAGCCTCTCGACCATTACGGTTCGGGCGGCGGGACAATCAAGTGCCCAGGAGGTTGCTCGGGCCAATGCGCGGCTCGCCCTCATTTTGGCTATTGGTGATTTGCAAAAAGCGGCCGGACCGGATCAGCGGGTCACGGCGACGGCGGATATTGCGGGAGGTGCGGGCGGGGTGGCGCTGGAAGCCGGAAAGCCGCCGCAGAACGGCGTGAGCATCGACCGGCAGGAGAAGGGCCTCAGCAGCGTCCAGCCGGGGACGCGCTACTGGACGGGCGTGTTCAGCAACGCGGACGATCCCGCCAAGATTTACGTCAAGACGCCCGCT
The DNA here is from genome assembly GCA_027619375.1 of Verrucomicrobiota bacterium. Lineage (GTDB taxonomy): Bacteria > Verrucomicrobiota > Verrucomicrobiia > Verrucomicrobiales > Akkermansiaceae > JAPKDA01. Next base: position 17,982 of record JAQCFL010000034.1, read on the forward strand.
CCGAAGATCGAGCGGTGGCTGGTCAGCGGACTGCCGAATCCCGCGGCACCGGCGCTGGGGATTCTTCCCTCCCGGGAGTCCTGCGTGGTGGGATCGGACGGGACCGTCAGGGATCCCGCCGTGGCGGCCGTCCTCGTTGGCCCGAACACAGTGGGGACGGGGGCAGACAGCCTGGGCAAGTATGTGGCGGTGCCGATCGTTCCGGTGAAGGCCGGGGCGGGTGGTGGATTGATGGGTGCGATCGCCTACTGGGTGGGGGACGAAGGGGTGAAAGCGCGTCTGAACATGGAGCGGAGCAATGAGGATCCCGACAGTTACGCGGCGCTTGTGGCCCAGCGTCGCGGCTGGGAAACGGTGCCGGGTTTCGAGGCCTATCCCTCGCCTGAGGGCGACGCCGACCAGGTGTTGCCCGGGATCGTGACGGTGCCCACCGCGAAGCTGCTGCTTCCCGCCCTCTCTGGGGGGAGTCCTACCGTGGAACAGACGATCTTTCACTCCGCCACCGCGGAGAGCCGGGGGCTTCTGGTGGACACTCTGGATGGAGGGATGCGGGTGGATCTGACGGCCGCCCTCGACGTGGATCTCCCCGGAACGGCGCCGCCGGGGGCCTACGACAACTATCCGTTGGTGGGGGGGCGCGTGATTCCCGTGGCCGTCGATCCGGCGCGGGGGCGCAACGCTCCCCAACCTCTGCCCCATCTGACCTGGGACCACGTGCGGGACTTTTACAAGCTGCACGAGAAGCTCAGCGGAGACGTCCTGAAGGTGTCTTCCCGCAGTAGTGCGGGCGAAGCCTCGATCGGGCCGGTCGTGCTCGATTTCCGCATCCTGATGGGGGTGCGATTCGAGCCCGTCACCGGCAGGGGAATCCCCGAGGGGAAATTCAAACTGCATCCCTGCGGGAAATTCGCGGTGGCCATTGCGAACCCGTATTCCGTGCCGTTGGAGTGGGAGGACGACCTCGAGTTCGAGGTCAAGAACGTCACCCCGCCGGGCAACCAGCCTTCGCGGATCTGGCAACACGGAGCCTGCGCTTATATCAACAGAGACGGCAACCTGGATGCCCCGGGAGGGGAGGCCGCCGTGTTCAATCAGGCCGTATTCCGGATCAAGCCCGGGAGCCTCGGACCCGGAGAAGCCCGTGCCTACACCAATGCCGGCCGGGTGGTGCGCCCTGCGGCGACCGCCAACCGGCGGCAGGTTGTGGACCTGGCGCCCTTCGGGAGTGCCTCGCCCTTCGACTTCAACAACTGCGTGGAGATGACCGTGGGCACCGAAGTTTCGCTCCCGCAGAATCTGGATGTGCGGGAGAGCTGGCAGACCACCCTTGTCGCGCTGGAGATGCGCTCGGGCGGCTCCGGTCGGGGGCGCTACAACTGGATGCGCCGCCTGGTGGGCTTCGAGTTGGACAACGGCTACTTCTCGCCCAACACCCGAAAGTTCAACAGCAGCAACACGACGACCCGGGTCGGCGGTCCGGTGCCGCTGATGCTCTACAGCTTCCAGATCAGCCAGCCGGGGATGGATTACAAGAGCCTGATGCCGCAGGGCTACGAGCTGGGGCAGCGTTCCTCGGCGATGCGGACCTTCGCGGATTTCAACGTGCGGGCCAGCACCGTGCACAAGGCGATCACAAGCTACAATCCGCCGCCGTATTTCGTGGAGAGCAATGACAGTGAAGGCCAGCTCGGGGCGATCTCCCCCGGTGGCGACACGGGGATCGGCTTCACGCGCAACCTGGCCCTGGATCCGCTCTACTGGGGGCGCAGCTCGGTGCGGGGGAGCGCTGCCACGGTGCTCTTTTCCGTTCCCCGGCAGTTTGCCTCCCTGGCGCAGCTCCAGCACGCCGACCTGACCAACGATGACGAGTCGGTCTCGATCGGCCACCAGCCCGGCAATGCCTTCGGCAATTCCTACGCCTGCCCCCTCGTGAGGAGGGACCTCGTCTCGCAGTCCCGGACCGACTACGTGCTTATGGGCAGCCCCAACACCTCGGGAGCCTACACGTATCTGCGCTACTACTACGACATCTCCCACATCCTCAACACCTCCCTTTGGGATCGCTATTTTTTCTCGACCATTCCGTCGGGTGGATCGACCCCGGAGAACCCAACCCTGGTGACCGCTCCGGACAGCGGGGCGGTTGATCTCCGAGATCCGTCGCAAGTGGGGGCGGGGCTGATGATCGACGGGGCCTTCAACATCAACTCCACGGACAAGACTGCGTGGAAGGTGTTTCTGGCCACCGCGAAATACTTCGAGCACAAGGCGGACTCCACCGCATTTCCGGAGGCGACCTTTCCCCGCAGCCTGGAGCAGCCCGCAGGTCATCGGGTTCCGCCCACCGGGGAGGGCAAAGATTCCTTTGCCGGCTACCGGCGGCTCACCGACGTGGAGATCGACGACCTGGCCACGGAGATCGTGAAGCAGGTCCGGCTGCGTGGTCCCTTCGTGTCCCTGTCCCATTTCGTGAACCGGACCCTGGCCCCCTTCGCGGGGCAGAATGACGCGGAGCAGAATGGACTCACCCGCAGCGGGGCCCTGCAGTTCGCGCTGGACGAGTCCGGGATCAACATCAGCCAGGATGGAACGCGCAACAGCTTTACGGGGATCAAACGGGCTGAGGAGGACCGGGCGGTGTTGCTTGAAAAAAAGAACCCGAGGACAGGTCAGACTGGCCCGCGAGCAGACCTGGATGGAGACGACGATCCTGGACGTCCAGCAGACCAGTACCCGAGGCACCCCGATTGGGCAACGACCTCGCGGGATAACAACTTCGGGGCGGTGGCCAGCATTGTGGCGGATCAGGAAATGCTCAAGAAGGAGGGTTCCCCGGGTCGCGGCGACCTGTCGCGCGAGATGGGCTACCGTTCCACCGGAATTCCCGGCTGGGTGACGCAGGCCGATGTTTTGCAAGTCATCGGACCCTCCATATCGGCGCGCTCCGACACCTTCCGGATCCGCGCCCTCGGCGAGGCCCGGGACTCCACCGGCCAGGTGGTCGCGACGGCCCACTGCGAGGCCATCGTGCAGCGCCAACCAGCCTATGTTGATCCTGCCGACGCGTCCCACGAGCGCCCCGGGGACCTCGTTAACACGAACAAGACCTTCGGCCGGCGCTTTGAGATGGTCTCGTTCCGCTGGCTTTCCCCCAATGACATTTAGAATCCTCTCCGTCGTTCTGCTCCTTGCGGCCCTCTCCCCGTCGCTTCCGGCGCAGGAGGGTTCGGTGTCCCTCAAAATTGACGTGGTGGCGTGGGGGGATGCCATCGGCGGACTATCCTTCAAGGCGGGGAAGAAGAAGGGGACGATCACGGCGCGGGCCTTCACGTATTCCGAGCCGGTGAGCTACAGCGGGCCGCAGGTGCTCGAGATTCACCAGTCCGGTAGCGGCGCGGTGCCGGTCGAGCGGGGGCCGGGGACGCCGGAGGACAAGGACCACGAATCCAAGCCCCTCGTGATCGAGAAGCCCAAGCCGGGGCAGGCCGTCCCGCAGACCGCCCTTTCCAAGGAGTTGGCCAAGCGCCGGGAGGAGGACTCGACCCTCGTCTCGCTGGTTCCGTTGCCGTCCAACAGCCGCCGGGTCACGGTGCTTCTGGCACCGCTGGGGGACGGGACCTTTCATGGCTACGTGATCGACGACGACCCCTCCAAGCTGCCGTTCGGGAAGCTGCGGGTCCACAACCTCGCGCCGATGCCGATCGCCATAAGGTTCAGCGGCGGGCAGGGGAAGGAGATGAAGACGCGCGAGACCTTTCTGGTGAACGTGGTGAAGGGGCAGACCATCTACGAGCTTTCATACCGGAACGGGGATGAGTGGACGGTGCAGGAGAACAACATCATTCCGGTGCGGGAGGACGAGCAAACCCAGATGATCGTGCTGCGGAGCACGAACCGGTTTTTTCTCTCGGCGGATGGGGCCTCCGGGGGATTCCTGCAGGTGGTGACGTTGCGGAGGGAGAAGGCGGTCGGGGGGTCGTGATC
>JAQCFL010000368.1 GCA_027619375.1 Verrucomicrobiota bacterium
GGGGGCGGGCTTGGTGGTGATAGCTGTGGACGCGGGGATGGGCCTCGATTGTTTCCAGGCTGTGGGAGGGCGAGAGTGGAGGAGATTGGGTGGCTTTTCCGCGCGGGGGGATGATTTGGGTCGGGCAGGAGGAGGGCGTCGGTGTGGTGATCGGTCGTAGTGGTAGGTGGAGAGGGGAGGAAGAGGGTGTTTGCATGGTAGAGGCGGAAAGGAAGGAGGTGAGGAAGATCGCGATGGCCATGGTGGTGAGTAATGGCCCGGCGCGGAGGGGGGCGCGTTGGTTGGATGGGAAGAATGGGGGCGTCCCGATCATGAAGGCCGCAGGATAGCGGGGAGGGGTCGGGGATGCGAGTGAGAAGTTGAGCTGTCTTTTTCGTGGTGTTTTGGCGACGCCTACAATCGGGGTCGCTGGGGATTCATGGGCCCTGAGTTTAGATTCCTTGGCTACTTCTGGGTGACTGGGACGGGCAGGTTGCGAGGGAGGAGGAGGCTTGCGACCGGGACGGTCACGCCACTGTTGGAAATTCGGCATGGCGGTTGGAAACCGCCGCCACGTTTGGGGGAGGGCTGATGACCGGGACGGTCATGCCACTGTTGGGGTTGCGGCGTGAGGGAATGAGCCCTTGCGGAGGGGGGGGAGGTCGCGGATAGTGCGCCGCCATGGCGGACGACGACGAGAAACCACCCAAGCCGGAAGATTTTCAGAAGATGATGCAGGAGATGTTCTCGAAGATGCCGAGCGGTTCCTTCGTGGTGCCGGGGATGGGGGTGTCCCCGGAGAAGGGGCTGCCGGAGGAGGAGTTGCCGGCGAAGGCGGACAGTATTTTTGAATTTGATTATCTGCCGCGGGACATCAAGGCGCATTTGGATCGGTTTGTGATCCGGCAGGATGAAGCGAAGAAGGCGCTGTCGATCGCGGTGTGTGATCACTACAACCACGCGAAGTACCGTCGGACGATGGAGAAGGAGGATGGGAAGTTGCCGGAGGTGCTGGAACTGCAGAAGCAGAATGTGATGGTGGTGGGGCCGACGGGGGTGGGGAAGACTTATCTGGTGAAGCACATTGCGGAATTGATCGGGGTGCCGTTCGTGAAGGCGGATGCGACGAAGTTTTCGGAGACGGGGTATGTGGGGGGGGACGTGGATGATCTGGTGCGGGAGTTGGTGCAGCGGGCCGACGGGGATGTGGAGTTGGCGGAGTACGGGATCGTTTACATCGATGAGATCGACAAGCTGGCCAGCAAGGGCGGGATGATCGGGCGGGATGTGAGTGGCCGGGGGGTGCAGACGACGCTGTTGAAGTTGATGGAGGAGACGGAGGTGCCCTTGAGCAATCCGATGGACATTCGGGGGCAGATGCAGGCGATGATGAGCATGGGCCGTGGTGGTGGCGGGGAGCCGAAGAAGGACACCATCAACACGCGGCACATTCTGTTCATCGTGAGCGGGGCGTTTTCGGGACTGGAGAAGATGGTGCAGCGGCGGTTGAGCGCGGGGCAGATCGGATTTGGGGCGGATCAGTCGGAGGTGGCGATGAATGAGGAGTTGTTTCAGCAGTTGGAGACGCAGGACCTGATTGATTACGGGTTCGAGGCGGAGTTTGTGGGACGGTTGCCGGTGCGGGTGGTGTGCGAGAAGTTGAAGGCGGTTGACTTGGAGAACATCCTGAAGTTTTCGGAGGGGAGTCTGCTGCGGCAGTATGAGCGGGAGTTCGAGGCCTACGGGATCCGGGCGCGGTTTGAGGAGAGTGCGATCCGGCGGGTGTCGGAGATGGCGGAGAAGGAGAACACCGGGGCGCGGGCCTTGATGACCGTTTGCGAGCGCCTGCTGCGGGATTTCAAGTTTGAGTTGCCGGGGACCTCGGTGACCGAGTTGACGATCGATGCGGACCTGATCGACAACCGGGAGGAGCGGCTGAAAGTGTATCGGGAGCTGGGGAAGTTGGTGGATGTGGAGAAGGCGCGGGCCGAGATGGACACCTTTTGCCGGGGGTTCCGGACGCAGCATGGAGTGGATTTGGTATTTACAGACGAGGCTCTGGCGAAGCTGGCGGGAGAGGCAGCGGAGCAGGGTCGGAGCCTGCTGCAGCTTTGCGGTCAGCGGTTTCGGGACGTGCAGTTCGGGCTGAAGTTGATCCAGAAGAACACGGGGCGGACGAGTTTTGAGTTCGGGGTGGAGTCGGTGGAGGACCCCGACAAGTACTTGAGTGACATGGTGGTTCGGTCGTATGGTGGGCCCGCCGGAGGGGCGGAGGCCGCCCCGGACGGCACACCCGGTCCATGAAATCGCATTCGCCCAGTTCCCACGGGCATCCCTTCACGGCTGCTGCTGTGGTGGGAAGCTTCGCGCTTGCCGTGGCGGTGTTGCTGCGGGTGGCGGGGGTGTTCAAGGGGACGGATGTGTCGTTTCGGGAATGGTATTTGGAGCGGGGGTTCGGGGTGGCGGCGGAGAGCGTGCAACCGTGGTGGGATTTCCTGTTGGTGCTGGTGGCGGTGTATGGGCTGGTGTGGTTTTTGTTTGAGACGCCCGGGATGACGCGGCGGCTGCTGGTGCTGATGACCGCGCTGGTGCTGTTGCTGACGGCCTCTCCGGTGCTGGCGCTGTGGGGGACCTTTTGGAGTCCGGTGGGGGTGATGCTGGGGGTGGCTTGGAGCGGGTTTTGCGCGATCCTGTGGGCGCGGCAGCATCGGATGCCGTGCGAGTTGCCGGAGCCGGTGGTGGAGAAGGTGGTGAAGGGGAAGATCGTGCCGTTGACGCGGGAGGAGGAAAAGCCGGAGGAGAAGGGGCCGGACAAATCGAAGTCGCCGCGCCGGAATGGTTCGGGACGGGGCAACCATTGATCGAAAGATGGCACGTGCGGATTATCCGGAACCGGTGAGTGCGCTCATTGAGGAGTTGCGTCATTTGCCGGGAGTGGGGCCGCGGAGTGCGGAGCGGATTGCGCTGTGGATTTTGCAGAATGCGAAGGCGAATCCGGGGAAGTTGGCGGGGGCGTTGGAACGGGCGGCGCGAGAGGTGACGGCGTGCGGGACCTGCGGATTTTTTTCGACGGCGGCGGGGTGTCCGGTGTGTTCGGACGGGAAGCGGGACCGGACGCAGCTGTGCGTGGTGGAGCAGGCCACGGATGTGTTGCCGATCGAGCGGTCGGGGGCGTTTCGAGGGCTGTATCATTGCCTGGGCGGGAAGCTGTCGCCGTTGGATAATGTGACGCCGGATGATTTGCGGATCGGGCCGTTGTTGAGGCGGGTGGAGGAGCTGAAGGGGGTGGAGGTGATATTGGCGGTGGGGGCGGATGTGGAGGGGGAGGCCACGGCGCATTATTTGGCGGAGCTGCTGCATGGGAAGGAGTGCGGGGTGACGCGACTGGCGCAGGGGCTGCCGGCGGGAGGGGATTTGGAGCATGCGGATGCGTTGACGCTGTCGCGGGCCTTTGAGGGGCGGCGGTAGGTATGGGGGAACGGGGATTGTGGATTTGGGGAGGAGGGGTGCAGGGAGGGTCGCGGTTGTTGAGGAGATGGACGGTGGAGATGGGCGATGCTTGCCGCCACCCTGTCAGGGTGGGACGCTGTTTTGGGGCGAGTTCCCATGGTTGAAACCATGGGCTTTGTGCCCTGTCCCCTTCAGGGACGAAGAAAGGCTTGCGACCGGGA
>JAQCFL010000369.1 GCA_027619375.1 Verrucomicrobiota bacterium
CGGGCCGCGCTCGAAAAGCACGGCCCGCCCAGCAACCCCCACAGTTGAGACCCAAGGCCCGTCATCCCGAAGGACCCGGGCCAAATGGAATCAACCCGAATACCCACCACCCTTTCCGCCCCTTTCACCTTTCCTTCCCAAATATCCTTCGGCACTCCAGACAAGCAGGCGGCGCACCCACCGGGAGACGCCACTTTGTCTATTAAAGGCGAGATCGGCGACCTCCTACTTCCCAAAATCCACCGGCGGCGGCGGCGTCACCACCCCTCCGCTCTTCGCACAAGAACCCGCCAACAACCCAACCGCCACCGCGGCCGCCAACACTGGTCCTGTTTTCAACGTTTTCATCAGATTCAAAAAATCAGTCGTCCTCGCCCGGCACACACATCACCCCCATCAGAATGGGTCTCTCCACCCCTCCCTTCGGCCCCGGCGCCACAATCGCCCCCCCACAATCCGGATCACTGCCGCACGAAACCAACACCAACGCCGCCGCCCCTCCTCCCAACACCGCTCTCGCCGCCTTCGCCTTCCCCGCCACGGTCTGCGGACAGCCCTTCGTCACCAACGATCCATCCTCCCGACGCTGCAAACGAATACAGGCCCCCTTCCCCTCCTCCCGCACAAACCGCTCCGCCTCCGCCGACGTCAACGCGGAAAGATCCGTCACGCTCTTCCGGCACTTGGCGCAAAACCGCTCCGTCCCCTCCCCCGCCATCGCCTCCCAATTCATCGGACACTGAAATCCCACCGTCACCCGATCCATCAAACTCTTGCTCTTGTTCATGATCTTCTCAGTTGAAACTCTGTTCATGTTGTTACCCTTCAGCGACGGAACACCAACGATCTGTCCATTCACTTTCGCTTCACTCTCTCAATGCAATTCAAAAAAATGCAGTCACCGCACCCCCGTCATCGGTGCCTCCGCAAAGGGACTTGCTCCCCTCCGCTGCTCCACCTCCCGCGGCATCCACGCAAAGGGATCCACCCCCTTCTCGGTGTAAACCGCCAGGCCAATCACCCCCACGTTGCGCGTGTCCCCGTGCTTCAGATTCGCATACGAACTCCCCACTCCCGAGAACCGGAACGAGGCCACCGCGTCCGGACTCGTCCGCCAACCCTCCACCTCCAGCGTCTTCCCGGGCTCCACAATGTAGCCGCGCTTCCGCGTGCTGGCCGCCTTCCCATCCATCACATCCAACCCATCCACACTCAAGACCACCTCCACCGGCGACCGCGCCTTGTTCTTCACCACCAACTCATAGCGCTGCCCCTCCTTCCCCTCCACAAACCGCCTACCACCCGAGTAGTAGTTCTTCAGCGAACTCCCTTTCACCCCCCACTCCACCAATCCACCCGCCGCCGACTGCATGCTCGACACCGAGGACTTCCCTCCAGTCATCGCCGCGATCCCCTCCCGGTCATTATAGTTGATCGTCGCCACCCCGCCATACGGCGTGCCCGAGGCCCGGTTAAAACTCGTGTAGCCCATCCGCGACTCCACCTCCCGCCCCTATCCCGTCCCCAAACCCGGACGGCTCTCCGGTGCCGGCGCATAGGACAAACTACCCGCCGCACGGGCTGCAGTCCGGTCCGCTTCTCCCGCCGGACCACTCCAAGGCATCGCGGTCGATGCCGGCGACGGCGGAGCCATCCCCACCGGACCACTACAACTGCTCAATACCACCGTCCCCATCCCCAACAATCCCACCCACTTCACCCATCCCCGCCAGCTTCTCTCGCTCCTGTGCGCTGTTTTCATGTGTGCTAAAAAACCAGCAACTGCGATCTTCGTCAATTCCTTTCTGCTGCTTTTCCAACATTTTTATTGCAGCTTTTATAGCACACCTTTAGGGTGCCCCCATGAACCGATTGGAAAAGGGACAACTGTCGCGACGGGAACGGCAGATCATCGAAATCCTCTACCGCCTCGGCCAGGCCACCGCCAAGGAAGTCCAGGAAAACCTCCCCGACCCGCCCTCCTACTCCGCCGTCCGCGCCCTCCTCGCCACCCTCGAGGGCAAGGACATGGTCAAGCACATCAAGGAGGGCCGCCGCTACGTTTACAAACCCTGCGTCACCCCCCGGAAAGCCAAACGCGCCGCCCTCAGCAACCTCCTCGCCACCTACTTCGCAGGCAGCGCCGAAAACCTCGTCGCCTCCCTCCTCGACCCCAGCGACCAACAACTCTCCAAAAAGGACATCGACTCCATCCGAGACCTCCTGAACAAAAAATAGCCTCCCCACCGCTTCCCCAAGAGCGCCTCCCTCCCATTCAACATTCAATATTCGGCGTTCGATGTTCGGCGTTCCCTTCCCTCTTCCCCAATAACCAATAACCGGCGGACTCCATGTCACTGTTAATCGCCAGCCTCCTCCTCTCTCTCCTCGCCGTCCTCATCGGCTGGCTGGCCACCCGCCGCGATCCGGCCGGCTCCCCCCTCCTCACCCTCGGCAGCCTCCTCCTGCTCCTCTCCCTCCCCCTCCTCATGCTCCTCCCCAAGGTCACTGTGGAGGTCTCCGCCGCCCCCGACCAGACCGCCGCCCTCTCCGGCACGGCCCTCCCCATCTTTGGCGTCCTTTGGATTGTAGGGTTCCTCTTCGCCGCCTTCAGGATGACCCGCGACTATTGCGCCCTCCGCCGCTGGTTCTCCGCCTCCAGCGAATGCGAAGACCCCACCCTCCACGCCCTCCTCAAGGACTGCCGGAGCCAGCTCGGCCTCGACCGGAACATCCCCATCCACCTCTGTCCCGGCCAGGGCTCCCCCTGCATCGCCGGCCTCCTCCACCCCGTCCTCTACCTCCCGGAAACCAGCCGCTTCTGGTCCGGGCAAACCCTCCGCATGGTCCTCCTCCACGAACTCGGCCACCTCGCCCGCCGCGACCTCTGGACCGCCCTTGCCGCCCGCCTCACCTGCCTCGTCCACTGGTTCAACCCCCTCGTCTGGTGGCTCCGCCGCCACCTCCTCGCCCAGTGCGAATACGCCTGCGATGCCCGCGTCATCGCCGCCGGGGCCGATCCCAAGGACTATGTCAACGCCCTCTGCGACGTCGCTGAATCAGGGCGCGAACCCCAAACCGCCCTCGCCATGGCCGGCTCCGCCCCCCTCCGCCGCCGTGTCGAACGCCTCATCGCCCGACCCACCCATCGCCACCGCCTCCTCGTCGGCAGCACCCTCCTCCTCACCGCCACCACCTCCCTCGCCCTCTCCGTCCTCCGCTTCTCCCCCGCCCCCCCCATCGACCCTCCCTACACTCCCGAGGAAATCAACCTCCGCCTCACCGCCGACCCCTTCCCCGCCGATTAGCAATGGGGAGCGCGGGTTTGCAACCAAGAGTGTTCGGAATGGATCGTGCCTCAACAGGCTGCCGATTTGGCTTGGATGCAGGGTCGAATTTCCACGTGCCAATTTCCAAATAGGTTCCAATCACCAGGTTCCAAGTTGGAAAACGAATCGAAGGAGGGGCATCAACTCGAACTCTCGTGGTTGTCATTCGCGATTCCGGATGTGGCCACGAGCTTCAGCACTTGAGATTTGGTCTTGGATTTGAAATTTAATTGGAAATTGGCGGTTGGAAATTCTTAGCAGGTAGCCTCGGCGAGAAATGGCCCCGCTTTCATTGAGGGCCATTACCAGT
>JAQCFL010000370.1 GCA_027619375.1 Verrucomicrobiota bacterium
GGGGAGGGGCCTTGGCGGGGAGAGGGGTGGAACCGCCGACGCCTCGCAGAGGCGCCGCTACGCGGAGGGGAGAGGGCTAGAGCAACTTCGCGCGAAGGGCTTCGGTGACGAGTTTGGGGTTGGCCTTGCCTTGGGAGGACTTCATGACCTGGCCGGTGAGGAAGTTGAGGAGCTTTTCGTTGCCGCCCTGGATTTCGGCGACCTTGTCGGGATTGGCGGCGATGACCTCGTCGATGAGGGTGTCGATGGCGTCGGTGTCGGCGGGTTCGTAGCCGAGTTCCTTGGCGATGGCGGCGGGGTCTTTTTCGGGGGACTGCCAGAGGGCTTCGAAGATCTCCTTGGCCTGGTTGTTGGAGACGTGGCCGGACTCGACGAGGTTGACGGTGGCGGCGAGTTTTTCGGGGGGGACGGGGCAGTCGGCGGGGGAGAGGCCGGCCTCGTTGAGGTGGGCGAGGAGGATGTTGATGACCCAGTTGGCCGCCCGCTTCGCGGGAGTTTTCAGTTTGAAGTTTTCAGTTTCAAGAGTTCCCGGGGTGAGGCCCAGGACAGCTTCAAAGTAGTTGGCGAGCTGTTGGTCGGCGGTGAGAACGGCCGCGTCGTAGTCGGAAAGTCCGAGTTTGCTGGTGTAGTTTGCCGCCTTTTCGTGGGGGAGTTCGGGGACGTGCTGGCGCATGCGTGCCACGATGAGACCGGACTGCACGGGGAGGAGGTCGGGATCGGGGAAGTAGCGGTAGTCGTGGGCGTCCTCCTTGGTGCGCATGAGTTGGGTTTCGCCGAGGTCGTCGTCCCAGCGGCGGGTGGACTGGATCTGCGCGGTGCCGGCGTCGAGTTCGCGGGTTTGGCGTTCGATTTCGTAGTGGAGGGAGCGGCGGACGGCGGAGGTCGAGTTGAGATTCTTGAGTTCGACCTTCTCGCCGAGTTCCTTCTGGCCGTGGGGGCGGAGGGAGACGTTGACGTCGCAGCGGAGTTGGCCCTTCTCCATGTCGGCGTCGGAGATGCCGCCGTAGATGAGGATTTGCTGGACCGTCTTGAGGTAGGCGAAGGCCTCCTCGGGGGTGTCGATGTCGGGATCGGAGACGATCTCCATGAGGGGGGTGCCGGCGCGGTTGAAATCGATGACGCTGGAGTTGGCGAGGTGGGTGGACTTGGCGACGTCCTCCTCGAGGTGGATGCGGGTGAGCTTGACCTCCTTGCCGGGGTTAAGGATCTCGTCCTGAGTCTCCTTGGGGTAATTTTGCGGATAAAGCGGAACCTTGCCGCCGATGCAGAGAGGGAGGTCGAACTGGGAGATCTGGTAGTTCTTGGGCATGTCCGGGTAGAAGTAGTTCTTCCGGTCCCACTTGGAGGTTTCGGGGGTCTCGCAGTCGAGGAGGAGGCCGGCGAGGATGGTTTGCTCGATGGCCTTTTTGTTGAGGACGGGCAGGGCGCCGGGCAGGCCGAGGCAGACCGGGCAGACATTGGTGTTGGGTTCCTCGCCGAAGCCGGTGCGGCAGGGGCAGAACATTTTGCTCTCGGTCTTGACCTGGCAGTGGACCTCGAGGCCGATGGTGACGATGTAATCCTCGCGGGGCATGGGGGGCGGTTATCGTTGGTTGGGTAGAAGGAGCGCGGCGGGACGCCGCGGGAACGGCCTGCGGCGGGACGCCGACAGCCACGGTGGTTAGAAAATCCGGGCGGAGCCGGGTTTGGGGGCGTTGGGGTCGAGGGGTTGCTCGGGCTCCTTTTTTTTCTCCTTTTTGGGTGTTTTCTTGACGACCGGTTCGACGCCGAGGGCGGCGGTGATGTTCACGCCGATGAGGGCCTCCCGCGCGGCGGGGAGTTCGCTGAGAATCCGGACGGAGTCCGCCTCGAGAAGGTGGCTGAAGTTCGATTCCTTGATGAAGGCGGTGAGGCCCTGGGAGTTTTCGAGGAAGTTGCGGATGTCGGTCTGGCGAAAGGCTCCGCGGACGCCGTTGTTCACGCTGACCTGGGTGATGGCGTAGGGGTGCTCGGTGAGAATGCGGAGTTTGGCGACTTCGGCGCGGACGGGATGGTTGAGGGGATCGTATTCCTTGTGAAACTGGCCGGGGATGGTGCCATCAAGGAGGTCGCGCAACTTGACGAGGGCGGGTTTGTCGACCTTGGTGATTTTTCCTTCCTCGGCGAGACAGTTCTGAACCCATTGGAGATCGGTGAGGGTGCCGACATAGCGGATGGAGGAGAGCGAGAACCAGGAAAGGAGCAGTCCGAGGATGAGGCCGAGGACGGCACCCATGGCGGGCATGTTCTGTTTTTTGCCTTCCTGGACCTTGGTGGGTTTGACGACCATGCCGAAGATGGCCCGGGCAGTGAAGATGACGGCGAGGCCGAGGATGACGCCCACCGCGCCGGACATCCAGGGATCGGGGTCGGAAACCACGTAGCCGGCGATGGCGTCACCGTGCTTGTAGCCCCAGAAGGCGGTGAGGGCCCCCGCGACGAAGGCGAGCAGCCCGAAGAACATCCGAATCATGCCCTTCACGAAGCCGATGGCGGTCAGGGCGAGGATGATGACGGCGAGGCCGCCGGCGGTGGCGATGGTGGGAATGTCGAAGCCTTCCATGGGAGCAGTGGTTCAGGGAGTGGGGAGCCCGCATTGGGCGCGTTGGCGGAGGAGATGATCGCAGAGGACGAGAGTGGTCATGGCCTCCACGATGGGGACGGCGCGGGGGAGGACGCAGGCATCGTGGCGGCCGCGGCCCTTGAGTTCGGTGTCCTCGTGGTCGGTGGTGACGGTGGGTTGGGCGGTCATGATGGTGGCGGTGGGTTTGAAGGCCACGCGGAAGTTGATTGCTTCGCCGTTGGAGATGCCGCCCTGGATACCACCGGAGCGGTTGGTGCGGGTGCGGACCTGATCGCCGTCCATGTAGAAATGGTCGTTGTGTTCCGCGCCGGTGAGACGGGTGCCTTCAAAGCCGCTACCGACCTCGAAGCCTTTCGTGGCGGGAAGGCTCATCATGGCCTTGGCGAGTTCGGCATCGAGTTTGTCGAAGACCGGTTCGCCGAGTCCGGCGGGACAGCCGTGGACGACGGCCTCGACGATGCCGCCGAGGGAATTGCCTTCGCTGCGGGCCGCCTTGATGAGGTTGATCATCGGATCGACCGCGGCGGGGTCACCGGTGCGGACGATGTTGGATTCGATGATCTCGGAGGTGATGGTTTCCGGATCGACGGTTGCTTCGAGATTCTGGATGCGGCTGACCCAGGCGAGGATTGCGATGCCGGGGGCGAGGTGGTCGAGGACCTTGCGGGCGACGGCGGCGGCGGCGACCCGGCCGATGGTTTCGCGGGCCGAGGAGCGTCCACCGCCCTGCCAGTTGCGGAGTCCGTACTTCGCGTCGTAAGTGTAGTCGGCGTGAGAGGGGCGGTATTTGACGGCCATTTCCTCGTAGGAGGAAGGTCGGGCATCCTTGTTGCGGACGAGGATGGCGATGGGGGTGCCGAGGGTGCGGCCTTCGAAGACGCCGGAGAGGATCTCGCATTCGTCGGCCTCGTTGCGCGGCGTGACGATTTCGCTTTGGCCGGGACGGCGGCGGTCGAGCTCGTGTTGGATGTCTGCGGTGGCGAGGGGGAGG
>JAQCFL010000371.1 GCA_027619375.1 Verrucomicrobiota bacterium
CATCCGGATAGGTCCCCTTCACGGTCAAATTAATCCAGGCCCCCTCCTCCGGACTCCCCGCCACATCCCCCTGCATCACCACCGGATCCGGCAGGGTGATCTCATACGAACACTCCACCGACCCCACCTTCATCACAAACCGCTCCCGCCAATACTGCTCCGTCTCCCCAAAAAACTCCCGCACCCGCTCCTCCTCCAGCTCCGCAAACCACCCGTTCGTCCCATCCTCCTCCGTCTTCCCCCCAGCCGTGATCTCCAACACCATCAGCGCATCCAACTCCACCACCCCGCTCCACTCCTCCTGGCCGAGGTTCAGGCGGAGAAACACCTGCTCGATGTCATGCGCTGCGGAACGGCCCACGAGGACCATCCAAACCAGCAGGAACAGCAGGAACAGCAGGGGCACGCGTCTCATGTGCCTCACCTCTACCACGCCCCCCCGCTACTTCAACTCTCCACGCTCAACTTCCACTCCTCTGCTCACCGCACCTCCGCGCCGCCCCAGTTCAATCCGAACTGGACCCAGACACTGCACTCATCGCCGTATTCCTCGTGATCTTCGTGATTCACCTGCAACCGCACCCAGCCGTCGGCGTCGTCGCCAAAGCTCAGATGGCGGGTCACGGCAGCGCTCAATCGGTGGCGTTCCGGCAACTCATGCAAATCGTCGCTGCCTTCCACCCAGTCATACCGCAAGCCGGCGGTCCAATCCTCGGTCAATCCCATCAATACCTGGGTCGAAAGGCCCAGCTCGTCAGAAGTCCCCCTGCCATCACCATCCTCATGCTGATACTCCACCTCGCGACACATCACCTCCGTGCGCCAGCGCACCGAGCGACCGCCACCCTCCAAGCCGTTCTCGTAGTATCCATACTCAAAATCCAACCCGGTCGCGGTAGTGGTCCGCATGAAGCGGTTGTCTCCCACCAGGAAACTGCCGCCGAAACGGAAACGGTGGAAGTCATTGTAATGCCAGATCCCCTCGTAGCGAAGGGTCAGGACGTCGGTATCGAAGAGACCATCCTCGCCTTCCAACTCATGCTCCTCTTCCTCCTCTTCTTCCTCACCCTCATGCTCCTCCTCGTCGCCATGGGCGTGCTCCTCATGCGGCACGGTTTCACCAAAGGCGATGCTCAGCGCGGACTCAAACGGCGTGGGCACCAGCCAGGTCAACTCGACACTGTTCGTGATCAGGCCCTCATCCCCGAGGAAGCGGCTGGTCAGCAAGTTCGCATCCACGAAGTCCCAGGCATGCAGGTGCGTCGCATTCTGGCGCCCCACCCGGTTCAACATCCGTCCCCCGCGCACTTCAAAGCCGCCCGGCAGGTTGGCCAACTTCAGGAAGGCCTCCTCCCACTCGGTATCAAAGTCATCCTCAAGGTCCATGAACAGGACTCCGTTCGCAAAGCCCTCCAGATACTCCCCCGCACGAAGCGAAAGCCCCGCCTCGATCCCCTGCAAGGTGAATTGGTCGTTCGGGTCGTGGCCGTGTGCAGCCAGATCAGCGGGATCACGAGAGCTGTCTCCGTAGACAGCTGCGGCATGCAGACTCGGAAACAGAATGCCTCCGAGATTCGGCGCTTCGTTCTCCAGGAAATCCTGGGCGGAGGCAACTCCACCCGCGGCCAGCAGGATCAGGACGGTCTTGGTCATGTGCGTGGTTTGTACTGAGATTTATTGCGCCAGCGTCCCCACGATGATGGTGACGTTGTGTTTGAACATTCCGGCGATCGACGAATAACTGTCGGCAACCAGGGGCTTGCCCACCGTGATTCCGGTCTGCTTTGCCAGGGATTGAAACACTTTCGGATTGTGACTCTCCTCAGGAAAGAGCGCCCCCACCTTCTGATCCCGGATCACGGCCGCCATCTCCCCCAGCCACTTCGAGGAGGGACTCTGTTCCCGGTTCATGCCCTGGATGGGCAACATCTTCCAACCATTGTCCTTGCAGAGATAGCCAAAGGCGGCATGCGCCGTGGCCAAGGTCCGGCGGCTTGTCGGCACGCGCTTCATCTGGCCCTTCACCCAGTTGTCCAACGCATCCATCTCGCTGCGGAACTTCTTGGCGTTGGCCGCATAGAGCGCCTTGTTGGCCGGATCACGTTTCGAGAACTCATCCGCCACGATCGACGCCGCCCGGCGCCAGGCATCCACCGAATGCCACCAGTGCGGATCGATCCCACCGTGGTCATGGCCGTGATCATCCGGACAACACGCATGCAGCTGGCTTCCCTTGCCGTAGCTCAAGGAGGGAATCTTCCGCCCCACCTCCAACACTCGGTCCGCCCCCACGATGCTCTGCACCTTGCTCAAATACGGCTCTAATCCCTTCCCCGCCACCAGGTAAAGCTGCGCCCCCCGCGCCTTGCTCAATTCCTGCGGCCCCGGCTGAAAGCGATGCAGATCAGAAGTCCCCTGCGCCAAATCCACCACCTCCACCGCGTCCCCACCCACCTGCTTCGCCAAATCCACCAGCAAGGGATGAAACACCCCCACCTTCAACCCCGCCGCCTGCAGCGACCCCATCCCGCAAATCAACGCCACCAACCCCCGAATTAGTAAAGACATGCGCATCTCTTAACGCGACTAGGTCTCTATTGCAAGTAATTTGCGTTAACTTTTGCAAATAATTTGCGTTAACTTTCCCGTCCGACCCGTCCGACCCGTCCGACCCGTCTGACCCGCACATTCCCCAACCCGGCTATTCCCCTTCCCTCTGATCCGGTCTAAGACCTCTCCCCGTGATCCATCCCACCGCGGTCATCTCGCCAAAAGCCATCATTGGTGCCGATGTCACCATCGGCCCCTACTGCGTCATCAACGACAACGTCACCCTCGGCGACCGCTGCCATCTGCACAGCCACGTCGTCATCGATGGCCACGCCACCATCGGGGCCGACAACGAATTCTACCCCTTCGCCGCCATCGGCCAGCGCTCCCAGGATCTCAAATACGCCGGTGAACCCACCAGCGTCCTCATCGGCGACCGCAACACCTTCCGCGAAAACGTCACCGTCCACCGCGGCACCACCGCCGAGCCCTCCGTCGTCGGCCACGACAACCACTTCCTCGCCTACGCCCACGTCGCCCACGACTCCATCGTCGGCAACCACTGCATCCTCTCCAACGGTGCCACCCTCGGCGGCCACGTCACCGTCGCCGACCACGTCATCATCTCCGGCCTCTCCGGCATCCATCAATTCTGCCGCATCGGTGCCCACGCCATCATCGGCGGCTGCAGCAAGATCGTCCAGGACGTCCCCCCCTTCATGATCGCCGACGGCCACCCCGCCGCCCTGCGCGGACTCAACCTCGTCGGCCTCCAACGCCGCAGCTTCACCCCCGAGGCCATCCGCTCCCTCAAGACAGCCTACAAGGCCCTCTTCCTCAAAAAAGAAGGCAACCTCACCGCCCAGATCCTCGCCTTCACCGAAAACGCCGCCACCCAATCCCCCGAAGTCCAACACCTCCTCGAATTCCTCGCCACCTCCGAACGCGGCATCGTCCGATAAGAACTCTCAAAAAAGGCAGGGACCGACCTCCGGGCGGTCCGGCGGTTAAACAACTTCCCATCATCT
>JAQCFL010000035.1 GCA_027619375.1 Verrucomicrobiota bacterium
CGCCCACTCCGCCCCCAATCTTTCTCCCTCACCTCCGCAGGCCCTACCCCTCCATCCACGGCCCCCGACATTGCCTCCCCGGAGAACACCCCCTCCCACCATCCCGCTCGCCCCCGACAGCGGGACCAAGCATCTGTTCTCATCACAAATCTTTAACAACTCGAACGCTGCAAACACGCTCCACAATAAGTTACTCAAACACGTCCGGCATCCCTCAAGACCACGCATCTAATACCATCCAAGCAACCCTCTTGACTCCAACACTTTCCCGCAAATTTCCTTCCTCAACCTTGCCCAATCCGGCCAAAATCACTAGAGCCCGCACTGACAGAATAAAAAGAGGCCTCTTCCGCGGAAACTGTGGGTAAGGAACGATGATCATCCGAAATGGGAGGAACTGTCCGATCCAGGTATGGGCGAGACTCCTGCCCGACATGGGCTGGAAGATTCCGGATCGACCTCATTTGACCCGCCGAAATCGGTTAAGTTGAGCGGTTAAGGGTATCCGGTTAAGGGGCGGGGTGAAGTGTCCGTTGAAGTGTCGGTTGGCGGGGACCAAGCGAGTTTGAGACCCTTAGGCGCACACTTGCTCGCTTTCTTGAGCGCCACCCTTACTCGGATACCCTTAACCGACCGACTTCCATCGGGCACGCTGCGGCAACAATTCCGCTCGTCGGCAACCCTCAGTTATCCACAGGTTCTGCGGAAGAACCTTCAGGAATTGCTTCCCCAGCACACTATGGGCCAAGGAAACCACTAGTAATCCCTCCGGCAGAACACAAACGCCGCGCTGGACAACACCACCAGTTCAAACCCCGCCGAGGACCAGAGGATGTAGCCGGCGCTCATCCGTTCCTCGATTTCATTAGCGACTTCCAGATCCCGCCCCTGCGGTGGATCCCCCGCCATCAGTGACCCCAAGCTCACCCCGGACATCGGCCCCAGCTCCTCGTCAAAATCGACGAGGCGCTTCAGGAGCAGCGTCGCCTTCCGGATCTTCGGCAACGGCGCACCCGCCGCCCGCACCAAGCGGTAGTTTCTCCTGCCCTCTTCCGTCACCTCCCGCTCCTCTCCGGTCAGCTCCGTCGTCCCCCTTGTCATGTCCACGGTCATCCCCACTTTGGGCATCACGTAATACCAACCGTAGGCCAGCGACTCCGCGATGTGCATCACGTAGCACGTGCTCCAAAACATCATCGCCGACAACAGCGCGAACAAACTCGACTTCCACAGCACCCCCGCCAGCACCGCCACACAGTAGATCAGGCTGAACACAAACATCAGCAGCGGCACGGCGAGGAAGAGATCCCACTTCCAAACCCCCACCCGGATTCCCATCGAGAGGAAACAGATCACGCAGAGCAGCAGCACGGGCACCGCCATGAAGAACAGCACCCCCACGTATTTCGTGATAAACAGCTTCAACCGCGACAGCGGCTTGGAAACCATCACATCGATCGATCCCTCCTTCATCATCTCCGGCACCACCGAACAACTGGCGATCAAGGCCAGTGCCAACGCCAGAAACCCGAACCACCAGTCGTTGATGAAGCTCGTGAAGAGCAGCAGATAAAACATCCTTGCAAAATCACTCCCCTCCACCACCACGGGATTCTCGATCTTCTTAAGTCCGAACCCCACGCTCATTCCCATCTCGTTGAATCCGATCGAGGCATACAGGAAGCCCACCATTCCCGTGATGGAAAGCACGATCCAAAAGAGCTTCTTCGCCTTCAGCAGACGAAGTGAATCCACGAGAATGGTGTAGATCTGAATCATGCCTTGCTCCTTCCTTTGAGGGGTGGCGGCCCCGCCCCGGGCCGATCATCCCCGACCACCCCCAGAAATAGCTCCTCCAGGGTCAGGCTCCTCCGCTCCAGGCCGCTGATCACCACTCCCTTCGAACGCAGGGCATCCAGCAGAGGCATGACCTCCTTGGCCAAGAGGGCGGGGGCGATGACCAGACCCGGTTCGCGGCGACAACGATGCGTCTTCAAGATCGGCTCCATGTCCGCTGGCAATTCCCCCTCATACTTGATCCGAAATTCGGTCTGCTTTCCGGTCAACTCCTTCAAGTTCCCCTCCATCTTGATCGCCCCCTGCGAGAGGATGGCCACGTCATCGCAAATCAACTCCAGCTCGCCCAGCAGGTGGCTGTTCACAAACACCGTTCGATTCTCTCCGCGCAACCGCTCCATCAACAGCCGGATGTCCCGCCTCCCCGCCGGATCAACCCCGTCGGTGGGCTCGTCCAGAAAAACGATCTCCGGATCGTTCACGAGCGCCTGGGCCACCCCGATGCGCTGCTTCATTCCCTTCGAATAGGTCTTCAGCGGCTTGTGCTGCCAGTCGGTCATCCCCACCAACTCCATCAACTCCGCAGAGCGTTGCGCACACTTCCGGGGCGAGATCCCGCAAAGTCCGGCCGCAAACTCCAGCACCTGGACCCCGCTCAGATAATCCGGGAACCGTGCATGCTCCGGCAGATACCCGATCCTCCCCAAAGTCGGCTTGTGACCGATCGGCTTCCCCAGCATCTCTCCCTCACAATGGGTTGGACGGATGATGGTGGTCAGGATCTTCACCAGCGTGCTCTTCCCCGCGCCATTGGGTCCCAGCAGACCGAACACCCGCCCCTTCTCCACCTGCAGCGAGATCCCCCGCAACGCCTCCACCTTCCCGCTGTAAACTTTGCGCACCTTGGAAATATCGAGCGCAAGTTCTCCCATGGGCGGAGATTAAGGGGCTTGAATCGGCAGCACAAGGATGCAAACCGCGGCCAAAACCCGCTCCCTTACCATTGCACAATCCGGAATCCTTCCCTATACTCCCGGCATGAAGCTCGTCGCCTTGTCCACCCTCTTCAGCACGCTCGCCTTGAGCCTCGCTTCCTGCGAACCTGACCGCGCCCAAGTCCGACCAGAAGACACCAAAATGAAGGAAGAAGCCACCGACGCGAAAGTGATCCCCGAAGGAGCCGAATTCATCACCCTCGGAGGCGGCTGCTTCTGGTGTGTGGAAGCGGTTTATCAGCATCTGGATGGCGTTTACTCCGCCACCTCCGGCTACATGGGGGGCCACGTCCCCAATCCCACCTACGATGCGGTCTGCACCAAAACCACTGGACACGTCGAGGTGGTGCAGCTGGCCTTCGACCCCAAAAAAATCAAACTTGACGACATCCTCGCCTGGTTCTGGGACCTCCACGACCCCACCACCAAAAACCGCCAAGGCGCGGATGAGGGACCGCAATATGCCTCCGTCATCTTCTACCACACTCCCGAACAAAAGGCGGTCGCCGAAAAATCCATGAAGGATGCCCAGGCCCTCTTCGAGAACCCCATCGTCACCTTGATCAAGAAGGCCCCCGAGTTCTACAAGGCGGAGGATTACCACCAGAACTTCTACTTCCAAAACCGGATGAAGAACGGCTACTGTCGGGTCGTCATCGAGCCGAAACTCAAGAAATTGAAGCTCAAATCAGAATAGACCCGGCCGCAGGAGCCCCTCCCAACCATCCTCCAACCCCTCCCAACCCCGTGGATTATGGAAATCCACACTATTGACTTGCATCCGGAAACTAATTAGTTAAGTTTCCTTAAATGCCTGTCAACTACGAGCTCAACATCGACCACCAAGTGATCGAAATTGCCGCGTGGGCCGTCGTGACCCTCGGGGATCTTGATGACTGTCAGGAAGAACTGGCCACCCTCCCCGCCGATCTCGGCAAGACCATCGCCTACCTCGATTTCGGGCAAGTGACCGATATGGTGATCTGCCCATTGGGCGCGCTGCAGATCGCCCGGTCGTTTGAGAAGATCATGGATTGCGGGCTCCGTGGTTGTGTTGTTTACGCCCCCAATGACGCCTGCCACGAAACAGCGCGCATGCTCATCAGCACCTTTGTCTCTGTCTGTGGGGACCTGCCGGAAGGCTATCGCCTCACCCGGAGCCCGCTGGCGATCAAGGATGTCCGCTCCTTCCTGCACGTCCGTGACGAACCGGCCCGGTTGGTGGCCTGAGCGTCCGGGAGACCCTTTTTCAGGATTCGGAAGAGTCCTCGTCCTCTTGCTCGTCAGACTGCTCTCCGCTCTCGTTTGCCCGGGGGGCTTCGGAACCACGGCCTCTCGACCCGCTCCGATTGGACTCACCGCGGCCCTTGGAATCGGCCGAAGCATTGCAAAGGCGTTCCTGGCGCGCCTTCTCTTCGAGAAAGACGCGAGCCAGCTCGAAACTTCGCAGCGCCAACTGCCGACCGGTGCTGTTGTCGATCAGGGCAATCCCCTCTTCAGACACATCGGCTTGGTAGATTTTCCAGGCCCGCCGGGCCAACTCCTCGACATCCACCGACTCCAGCTTGGTCTGAGTGGTTGGATTGATCTGGGGTGAACGCCGGCCCCGGGATGGCTTGCGGCGCTCGTCGCGGGAATTGTTCGAGCGATTCTCCCGGGAGGCCTGAGGAGCCTCCTCGATGACCGTTTGGATTTCCCGGGGAGCCTGCTCCTTCGGTTCCGGAGCGGCGTCAGAATCAGAATCCAAAGGCGCGGCCTTCGGCTCCCGATCCGCAGAGGTGCTCTTCGCGTCGCGCACTCGGCTCACCACCTTTTTCGAGCCTCTTTTCGGGGGTTGGGTCTTCCGTTCTTCGCCCGCTCCATCACGGTTCTCCTCACTGTCACTGGTCTTGTTGGGCGCCTCTTCGTTCATAAATCTTGGTGGGCTGAACGTGAGGCGCTTTGGCCATCTTGCAATCGAAAAACGGCCGAAGGGGCCCCTCCAGGATACTTATCGTCCGCCTCACTTCCAATTCACGACATCGTCCCCGCTTTCATCCCTCCCCTCAGCCCCCCGCGGACCAAATGCCCGCCCCGGGGCCTCTGACCCCGGGGGGAGACAAAAATCCGGCAGGCCCCGAGGGTGCCTGCCGGATGGGGAAAATTGCGTCTCCGCAGCCGCGGTTACCAGTTGTTGAGGTCGTCCCCCTGCTCAGCCGGAGTCTTGTTCTTTCCGTCGGGCCCCTTGGAGGAGAGGTCAAAGTCGGGATTGTTCATCTCCGTCTTGAATCTCGCTCCACCCATATAGATGTATTCACTCCCAAAAGGATCCATCAGGCCCGTGGCCCGGGATCCCGACACCTTCACCATCTTGGACGAGTTCGTCTTCGGATCCAAATCCGGGAGATAAATCTTGGCCCCATCATCCGGCTCGCCGTCGGGTGCCTCGTCGTCCAAAGTCCCCAGAACACCGTCCGGCCCCACCCCATCGCCAAAAAGGGCCTGATAAACGACCAGAGAGGTGTCCCCCTCCGGGTAGGTCCCCGTGGCGGCATGGTATTGCTGTATGCCATTCTCCAGGAGAGCCATCTGAGCCCTGCACTTCTTGACCGCCGCCAACCGCTGGACCCAGCCCATCGCTCCGATGGTCAGCGCGGTCAGGATGACGATTATGGTGATCACCACCAGCAGCTCTACCAAGGTAAAGCCAGCTGCTCCTTTGATTTTCAATGACTTGGGAGTATTCATGGCGAAGCGGGAGTGGTTACCCTGCGTTCTGCATGGTCTGAATAATCCTAATCAAAGGTAGGAACAATGCAAATACAATCGATCCCACCACCAAGGCCAGAAAGACGATCATGATCGGCTCCAGAATCGAGGTCAGGGCGGTCACGGCGTTGTCGACTTCGTCGTCATAAACATCCGCAATCTTCAACAGCATCTCCGGCAACTGACCGGTTTCTTCCCCCACATCCACCATGCTGATCACCATCGATGGGAACACCGAACTGGCCGAGAGCGGCTGCACGATCGATTCACCCTCCTTCACACACTCATGCACCTTGGCGATGGCGTCGGAGATGATGACATTCCCCGCAGTTTCCCGGGTGATGTTCAGGGCCTGCAAGATCGGCACACCGGAAGTCACCAAGGTTCCCAGAGTCCGAGCGAATCGGGCAATGGCGCTCTTCCGCTGGATGTCCCCGAACAAAGGCATCTTGAGTTTCATCGAGTCCAGGAAACGACGACCACCCGCGGTCCGCGACCACATCTGCGCCAGCAGCCAGATGGCGACGGCGGCAAAGAGAATCCATACCGAGTTGGGCAGGAGCAAGGGGTTCGCCAGCATGAACTCCGAGAACCCGAAGACCACCTTCGAAATGGTCGGTAGCTGGGCGTCTCCCATCTCCGCGAACATGTCCTTGAACTTCGGCACGATGAACAACATCAGGAAGGTCAGAATGGCCACCGCAATGAACATCACGATCACCGGATAGACCATCGCCGCGACAATCTTGTTTTTCAGCTTGTGCGCCTTCTCCTGATACTCCGCGAGACGGTTCAGGACCACTTCAAGCACACCACCAAGCTCACCGGCCTTCACCATGTTCACATAGAGCTTGTTGAAGATCCGCGGATGCTGGGACAGACTCTCGGAGAAGGTCGAGCCGCCCTGCACGGAATCCGCGAGGGAATTGATGGTGCCCTTCAAGACCGGATTGGGCTCCTGCTTCGCCAACACGTTCAGACCACGCAACAAGGGCAGGCCCGAATCGATCAAGGTCGCCAACTGGCGCGTGAAAATCATCAGCACCTTCGGCTTGACCCGGCCGCCGGACTTGCCGCCCTTGGCCGTCTTGACTTTCTTTGCGGCACCCTTTTTCGGTGCAGTAAGCTTCCCCTGCCCCTCTTGGACGACTTGGGTGGGATAGAGGCCCTGGGACCGGAGCTGCGCGACGGCATCAGCCTCGGATCCCGCGGTGACGGTTCCGGACGTCTGCTCCCCCTTGGCGTCGAGTGCGATGTATTGGAAGTTTGCCATGTTCTATTATTTTCTAGCGTTGAACTGTTTCCCAAAGCAAGCGGCGACTCGGGAAATTCAACCCGGGAAGCCGTTTGCTGAGGAATGTCTTATCTTTAAGTGTATTTGAGCACCTCTTCAATGGTGGTGAGTCCGTCGTAAATGTTGCTCAATCCATCCTCCCGCAGCGTGGTCATCCCCAATTCGATGGCCTTCTGCTTCAGCACCACCGATGGAGCCCGCTCGATGATCAATTCCCTCAGGGGGTCCGTCACATCGAGCAGTTCGAATAGTCCTTTCCTGCCGCGGTAGCCGGTCTCCCCGCAAACATCGCATCCCCTCCCGGTATAGAACTCCTTCTCCCCCAACTCATGCGCGGAAAGCCCGAGCTGGCTCAGGATGGCCTCGTTCGGCTCATAGGCGGTCTTGCACTCCTTGCAGATGGTCCGCACCAGTCGCTGGGCAAGGACTCCCTCCAGGGAGGCCGCCACCAGGAACGGCTCGGTCCCCATGTCCACCAGTCGCGTCACCGCACCGGCCGCATCGTTGGTGTGCAGGGTCGATAGCACCAGGTGCCCCGTCAGGGAGGCCTGAATGGCAATCTGCGCCGTCTGGATGTCCCGAATCTCCCCCACCAGAATCTTGTCCGGATCCTGACGCAGGAAGGCCCGCAGAATCCGCGAGAAGGTCAATTCGATCCCCTCGTTCACCGGAACCTGAATGATCCCGTCGATGTCATACTCCACCGGATCCTCCGCCGTCAAAATCTTGGTGTCGATCTTGTTGATCTCCTTCAGTCCGGCATAAAGCGTGGTCGTCTTTCCCGCTCCAGTCGGCCCGGTCACCACAAAAATTCCATTCGGCTTGGCCAGCGTAAGTCGCACATACTCGTCCACGTGCTTCGGCAGGTTCAGCGATCCCAGATCCAGGTTCACGCTCGAACGGTCCAACACCCGCAACACCACACTCTCTCCATAGGTCGTCGGGAGCGTGGAGACACGGAGATCGACCGCCTTGTCCCCGATCTGCTTCACGATCCGCCCGTCCTGCGGAATCCGACGCTCCGCAATGTTCATGTTGGACATCACCTTCACCCGCGAAATGATCGGCAGGGCAAGGTGGGCCGGCGGCGGCGCCATCTCGTAGAGCGCACCATCCACCCGGTAGCGGATCTTGAAATCCTTCTCGAACGGCTCGAAGTGAATGTCCGAAGCCCGCTCCCTGATGGCCTGGTAAAGGACGAGGTCCACGTAGCGGACGATGGGCGCGGAGTTGGCCTCCTGTTCCAGCTCCTTGTCCGAAAGATTGCCCGATCCCCGCTCCATCTGGCCGAGCAGTTCCTCCATCGCCCGTCCTTCGCCACCATAGAGATCGTTGATCTTCTGCTCGATCTGGAAGTCCGGGGCAATGGCCAGGATCACTTCCCGCCCCAAGGCGAAACGAAGGTCCTCCGCCGTCTGCGGATTCATGGGGTCAATCAGGGCCACCGTCAGGCCGTCCGCGTCAAAGCTGATCGGCAGCGCTCCATGCAACCGAGCCATCCCCGCGGGAATCATGTTCAGCAGGGCTTCCGGGGGATCAAAGTTCGTGAGGTCCACCAGCGGGGCCCCTAGCTCCGAGGCCACGATGGGCCATATGTCCTTCTTGCTGCCGACCACCTGGAAGTCCGTCAGGATCTCCCCGACATCCTTTCCGCTGACCTCCAACTCCCTCAGGATTTCCTCACCGAGGGCCTGGTCAATCATGCCCCGGCCTATGAAAAGATCGATTACGTGGCTGTTCTCCATTTTAAATTCCTCGTTTTCCGGGGGGTTAGTCGGCGTCCGACATGGTTACGGAAATCACCTCGGCCGCAGAGGTTGTCCCAGCTAACACTTTGCGGATCCCATCCTCCCGGAGGGTCCGCATGCCCAACTCCCGCGCCCGGCGCCGCAACTGGGGCGTGCTCAGATTCTGGTTGATCAGGTGGCGCACCTCATCGTCCACGTTGAACATCTCATAGATGCCCAATCGACCCCGGTAACCGTTGTTGCGACACGCATCGCAGCCAACCGGCCCCATGATGTTGCTCTCCGATGCCTGGGACTGGTCAATGCGGAGCATCCTCATCTCCCCTTCCGTCAAAATCGCCGCCGACTTGCATTCCTTGCAAAGCGTCCGCACCAGGCGCTGCGCTACAATGGCCCGCACCGCCGAGGCGATCAGGAATCGCTGCACCCCGATGTCCGCCAATCGGGCCACCGCGCTGGGCGCATCGTTGGTGTGCAGGGTCGAGAACACCAGGTGACCGGTCAGCGCCGCATTGATGGCGATGTTCGCCGTCTCCGCATCCCGGATCTCCCCCACCATGATGATGTTGGGCGCCTGGCGCAACATGGCCCGCAGGGCCGCCGCAAAGGTCATCCCGATCTCCGTCTTCACCATGACCTGGTTGATTCCCGCCAGCTGATACTCGACCGGATCCTCCACCGTGATGATCTTCCGGTCCGGCTTGTTGATGTAGTTCAGACAGGCGTAGAGCGTCGTCGTTTTCCCGGAACCCGTCGGCCCGGTCACCAGGATGATCCCGTCCGGCAACTCCATGAGCCTCTCGAAGGTCTCCTGGTCGTCCGAGTAAAAGCCCAACTGTCCGAGTCCGAGAAGCAGGGACGACTTGTCGAGGATACGCATCACGATGCTTTCCCCGTGGTTGCTCGGCACGGTTGAAACCCGGAGATCCACCTCCTTGCCGCCGATCCTCATCTGGATCCGCCCATCCTGCGGCATGCGCTTCTCGGCAATGCTCATGTTGCCGCTCATCACCTTGATCCGCGCCACGATGGCGGGCAGGAGGCGCTTCGGATGATTGTCCACCTCCATCAACTTCCCATCCACCCGAAAACGCACCCGCAGGGAGGTCTCCAATGGCTCGATGTGAATGTCGGACGCCCTCATCTTGAATGCATCCAACAACATGTTCGTCACCATTCTGATGATCGGTGCGTCGCCTGCTTCGGCCACCTCTTCCTCCCCGTCCTCCCCAATCACCTTGAAGCTGTCTGCGGCGGAACTCTCCTCCGCCTCCAATCCATAGTTCTCCTTGAGGACCTTCCCGATCGCCGAGGGCGTGGCACAGGCAAAAATCACTTCGCGCTCGATCACGTGCGGCAACGAATCAAGCGTCTCGAAATCGAGGGCATCGGAAACCGCCACGGTGACGTAGGTTCCGTCGTCGTGAATGGGCACCGCCCGAAACCGTTCCGCCACCTCCGCCGACATCGCATTGAACACTTCCGGCATGATCGGCAGATGCTCGATCTCCACGTAGTCGTTCCCGCTGTTTGCCGCGATCACCTGTGCGATCTGCTCCTCGGTCACCGTCCCATCCAACAAAAGACGCGTTACAATGCCGTCCTTCGTCCTCAAAGAACCACGAACTTCCTCCAAGGCCTCGGGAGTCGTCAGACCCGCCTCCACCAACAACTCACTGAGATAATCTTGATTCGAATACACGGACCTCGGAAGGGTTTCACCACCGCACCTTCAGGTGCCGGTACAGCAGCGTTGGTGGAAGGATGGTCACCCCCCCGAGACTTGTCAATGCGGCTGATCGCGCCGCATCAATTGAGTCAACCCAGGGGCGGAAAGACCTCCTTCACGAGGGAATTTTGAAGTCGATTCATCCGCGCCTGCCCCTCCCCGTTCGTGTCTTCGTATCCGCACAAATGCAGGATGCCATGCACCAAATAGAGCGCCACCTCCTCTTCCCACGACGCCTCATACTCACCCCGCTGCGCCTCCGCGGTCTCCACACTGATCAGGATCTCCCCACTCTCTCCATAGGGAAAGGTGATCACGTCCGTTGGCGTTGGATCATCCATGTATTGACCATGCACCTCAGCAATCATCACATCGTCCACCAGAGACACCGTCACCTCGCCCGGCAGGGTCGTGAGGACCAGCCCGCGTTGATCGATCAATCGAAGCGCGGCGACCCCCATCTGCTCGAGCCGCCCTACGAACTCCTCCGAAACCGGAAGGGCGCTCTGACAATTCTCGACTGAAACGCTCATTCCACCATGTTCACCTCGCGCGGGACTCCCGACCGGTCTTCAGGAATCCCCGGCCATCTTCCGCCGGTGCTTCTCCAGAACCTCCACCGGCACCACCTTCCTCTGATCCGATCTCCCCAGGTCACTGCCCGGCCCGCCATCTCCCGTGGTCTTCCGCTCCGCCTTCTTCCCCTGCTTCGGATAGTCGATCCGGCTGTGCAACATGCTCCGGAGCGTCTTCGAAAAGCTCTCCCGCACCGACCGAAGCTCGCTCACGGTCAGCCCACAGCCGTCCAATTGACCATCCTTGAGCCGATTGAAGGTGATCTCGTCGATCAGCCCGCGGATCTTCTGCGGGGTCGGCTTCTGCAGGCTTCGCGAGGCACTCTCCACCGCATCCGCGAGCGAAATAATTCCACTTTCCCGCGTTCGCGGGGTCGGCCCGGGATAGCGGAAGTTCTTCTCGTCGATGTTCGGAAGATCCTCCTCGTTTTCCAGACCGTTGGCCACTTTCTCCTCCTCCCCTCGCCGCTGCTCCTGCGCCTTGCGGTAGAAATAGTAAACGAGGGAGTCTCCGTGGTGCTCGGTGATCACGTCGATGATCCGCGAGTTGAGCTTGTGCTTCAGGGCCAAATCCACCCCATCCTTCACGTGGGCCACGATGATCAATGCGCTCATCGTCGGCGTCAGGGCATCGTGGGGATTCTCGTCACCTTGGTTCTCGATGAAGTACTCCGGCTTGGTGAGCTTGCCGATGTCGTGGAAATAGGAACAAACCCGACAAATCATGGCATTCGCCCCGATCATCTCCGCCGCCGCTTCGGAGAGCGAAGCCACCACCAGGCTGTGGTGAAAGGTTCCCGGCGCCTCCAACTGCATGCGCCGCAAAAGTTTGTGATTCAGGTCGCTGAGCTCCAACCAACTGATGTCCGAGGTCAGCCCGAAGGCCCCTTCCACGATCGGCAGCAACCCGCTCACGATCATTCCCGTCAGCAATCCGGTTCCGAAAGCCACCGCACTGTTGATTCCGAAGGCCTCCCACTGGCGCATCTCCCCCGAGAACAGCGGCCGCACCGAAATCAGGTCAAACGCATAGGAGAGAATCAGCACGATGAGACCCACGTACAACCCGGCTCGCAGCAGACGGCCCCTCTTGCGAACTTCCTGGGTCACGAAGACGACCGTCAGGCCCCCCATCAGACTGAAGACGAGATAACTGAGGATCCTATCCTCCGGCACCAGCAGGCAGCCGAGAATGCTGACCGCCACGGTCGAGAAGAGTCCCATCTGCTTGCCGAGCAGCACCGAATGCACCATGGGGGCCAGGGCAAAGGGAATCAGGATGATCTTCAGCGAATTGTGAAAGCCGTTCGTATCAACGAAAATCGCCACCCCGCGGAGCACTGCCAGATGGAGGGCCAGTCCCGCAAACACCAGAAGCACCTGGCAGTTGCGCTTGGCCACTTCCTGGTGGCTCATTTCAAACGCCACCACCACCATCACCATCATGAGGATCCCCACCAGAATCCCGTGTTCCACCACCAAGGGCGCTTCGGGCCCCTTCGCCGCCATCAGCACAAACAAACTGAACAAGGCCGCGAATCCCCCGTAGATCGAGTAACGCAAGACCGCACTACGATCAAGCGAATCAACCACCGCCCCATCGGCTTGAGTGCGCCGCTTCTTGCCGGAGGAAAGACCCTGCTGGGTGAGCCGTCGGCGTTTGATGAAATCGAAAAGTCCCACGTGAAAGTCGATCTGGTGTCCTGTCAATGTCGCTCCCGGCTGGTTGCCGTCCGCGCTCCGATCAGAGGCCGACGCTACCAAATTAAGTCGTCCTGACAATCGGAATCCCTCGGGAGGCGCGCCACTTTGTCACGCCCCCCCAGATCCCTCATCGGCGGCTCGATGCACCCCGTAGGCCTCCACGATCCTTCCAACAATGGGGTGCCTCACCACGTCGCTCCCCGAAAATCGCACGATCCCGATCCCCTCCACTCCGGCCAGAGCCCGCTCCGCTTCCTCCAAGCCGGACCGCACCCCCGCCTTTAAATCCACCTGCGATCCATCGCCCGTCACCACGCAACGGGAACCTTCCCCCAGTCTGGTCAACAGCATGAACATCTGCTCCCGCGTCGTGTTCTGCGCCTCGTCCAGGATGACAAACGACCGCGCCAGCGTCCGCCCCCTCATGTAGGCCAACGGCGCGATCTCGATCGTCCCGTCCTCCAAATACCGCTGGCCCTCGACCGGATCCAGCATGTCGTGCAGGGCGTCATACAAGGGGCGCAGATACGGCGCCACCTTCTCCTGGATGTCACCCGGCAAAAAGCCCAACGCCTCCCCCGCTTCGACTGCCGGCCTGGTCAGCACGATCCGGTTCACCTCCCCCTCTTTCAACAGGGCGATCCCCATGGCCATGGCCAGATAGGTCTTCCCCGTCCCCGCCGGCCCCAGACCAAAGACCACCGGATGACCCCGCATCGCCTTCAGATACTCAAACTGCCGGGCCGTGCGGGGCGTGATGGAGCGCCTGCTACGGGTCCCCAGGAGACGCAACTGCGCGAGATCGGCCACCCCCACCTCCGAACCGCCGGCCGCGAGATCAACCGCCAGGCGGAACGACTGCCCGGTAAACTCCGCCCCTCCACGACGCGCCTCCTCCAAATCCCCGAACAACTTCCGCCCCTTCTCCACCTGATCCGGTGCCCCGCTCAGCAGGATCCAGCCTTCCCGGGAAACCACCCGCAACCGAAGCGCCTCTTCAAGATAACGCAGCTCCTTGAAGTCGTTCGCGAACAACGATTGCAGAAACTGCGGCGTCTCAAACTCCAGCTTGAGCTGATCTTCACTACTGCCCGATTCACTCATGACTCCTAGCCCTCCGTGGATCGCACGGAGAATCCAATGATCCGCGCTTCGTGACACACTGGCGAGCAATATCCCGTCGCCTCCCTCTCGCAGGCCTCGCAGCAAAAATACTGCGCATTGCAGGGGGACCACGCGCAATTGAGGTAACGATCACAGGACACCCCGCAGAGCAGGCATTGCCCCACCACCGTCCGATCCACCTCGTTCACCTCCACCCCGATCCGCTCGTCAAACACATAGCATTTCCCCTCGAACCGCTCCCCCCTCACGGTCCGGTCTTTCCCGTAGTTCACGATTCCCCCGTGGAGTTGATAGACTTCCTCGAACCCCTCCCGCTTGAGAAAACCACTGAACTTTTCGCAGCGAATCCCCCCGGTGCAGTAGGTCAGGATCTTCTTCCCCTCCAACTCCTCCCGGTGATGACGGACCCAGGTCGGCAACTCGCGAAAGCTGTCGATGTCGGGCAGCACCGCTCCCGCAAAACGCCCCAACTCCCACTCGTAATTATTCCGCGCATCCAACACCACCACATCATCCCGCTCCATCATCTCCCGCCACTCAGCCGGCTCCAAATACGCCCCGGTGGCCTCCCGCGGAAAGAAGTCCTCCTCCCCCAAGCCAAGACTGACCACTTCCGGGCGCAGCTTCACCGACAACTTCGGAAAGGCATGCTCGGTGGCCGCGTCAACCTTGAACGCCATCTCCGAAAATCGGGAATCGCCCCGCATGCTCCGCATGTAGGACTCACAATCCGCGATCAGCCCGGAGACCGTCCCGTTCAACCCTTCCGCCGCAACAAGGATTCGCCCCCGCAACCCAAGACTCTCACAAAGCACCTGCTGATCCTCCACAAATGCCCCCGGATCCTCGATCGGCGTGTAGAGGTAATAAAGAAGAACGTTGTAGCTCTCAGTTGCCACGCGCTCTCCTTAGCGCGGATCGAAATCGAGTAAAGGATCCCCTTTCAGAAAATCATCCCCGCTCCTCCTACCACTCCGGCCCCATCGCCGCCCCGTATTTGTTGGAGTAGCTGATCGGCATGCCCGGCCGAAAGGCGCTCTTCATGGGATCCTTCATCGGCGTGGCGGTCAGGTGCACCGAATAAAAGGAACCATCCTCCCCGATCGCAACCCCCACCCCATAGTAGGTGTTGAGAGCCAGCAGATTGGCCCGGTGCCCCTTGGAACCAATCCAGCCATCCACCATCACCCGGCTCATGTCCGCCTTCGCGAACCCCCTCCCGTAGGCCACATTCTCCCTCAGGTTGCCCATGTGATAGTAGTCCTCCGCCATGCCCAGCCGATGGTGGTAGTTGTCGTGATCCATTTTCCCGCGCTGCAGCATCCGCTGCGCATGCATCCGGGCCAACTTGTCCAATCCTTCGTGACGGGTCTGAGCGCTCCGACCGTTCGATCCCCGAAAATCGGCAATGTAGGAGCCCACCTCGTCTCCCATGTCGCCATACTTGGCCGGACCCACCATCGTCGTCAACTCGGTCGCCGTCGGCACACTGCTTGAGCTACAGGATGCTAGAAATAGGGCGATCCCCGACAGGGCCAAACCGGTGATGAAACCTGGAGACTTGGTGCTCTTCGTCGTCATGAAGGCATTTTTACTTAATTCATTGAAAATGCGACCATATTTTTCTATTATTTAAATATTAAGGGTAGTTAATCGTGTTCTTCACATTTATTTAATGCATCTTAACTATATGTCCTCCTCCGCACCCGCCAACCACGACTCACCGGCGTCCTCGATCGGGATTCCTGGCCACAAAGGAAGCCGATTTCGGTCGTAGTCTCCCCTCGACAAGGAACCCTGTAGGCCTATTCTCCGCGCCCGCTCCGCAAATGGCATTTCCCTTCCAGGCCCTTCCAGGATTCCGCGACTTCGCGCCACGGGAGCGTTCCCTCTGTACCTACCTTTTCGAGGCCTGGAGCCGCGTCGCGGGACGGTACGGCTTTTCAGAGTATGAGGCGCCCATCCTCGAAAGCGCCGAACTCTATCTCAAGAAATCCGGGGGGGAACTCGGTCAGCAACTCTTCCGCTTCGAGGATCAGGGCGGGCGGGACATCGTCCTCCGTCCCGAATTGACCGCCTCCCTGGCCCGGATCGTCGGGGAACAACAGCGCGACTATCCCAAACCCCTCAAGTGGTTCGAAATCGGCCGCTGCTTTCGCTACGAAAAACCACAAAAGGGTCGGCTCCGGGAGTTCTACCAGTTCAACGCCGACATCCTCGGCGAAGCCTCCCCCGCCGCCGATGCGGAACTCGCCGCCCTCGCCATCGACGTCATGCTCGAGCTCGGATTCCGCCCGGGCGAATTCGTCGTCCGTCTCTCCGATCGCGCCGTCTGGCGGGAGTTCTGCCAGAACAACAACATCGCCCCGGATCAACTCGACGCCTTCCTCCAGGTCGTCGACAAACTCGAACGCGACAAGCCCGAGGTGGCCGATCAAAAATTCGCGGAGTTCGGCCTCACCCGCCAGACGGTCTGCGACTACGCCGCAAATCCCGGGAACGCCTCCCCCGCCATCCGCGCCGTCCTCCTCGATCTGAAACAGCGCGGCCTCGATCATCTCGTCGAGGTGGACCTCTCCATCGTGCGGGGTCTCGCCTACTACAGCGGCGTGGTCTTCGAAATTTTTGACACCGCCCGGTCCATGCGGGCCATCGCCGGCGGAGGCCGCTACGACGGATTGCTCTCCATCCTCTCCGAAGGCAGCCTCGACATGCCCGCCACGGGCTTTGCCATGGGCGATGCGGTCATCGCCAACCTCATCGCCGAAACCCCGGTCGCCCTCGGCAAATTGCAGGCCTGGCGGCAACTCCAACGCACCTGCGACGTCTTCGTCGTGGTCGCCGAGGAGTCCAGGCGCCCCGAAGCCCTCCGCCTCATCAGCAATCTCCGCAACGCGGGCATCCGGACCGATTTCCCCCTCACTCCCACCAAGATCAACAAACAGTTCAAGGCGGCCGATGCCACTCTCGCCCGTTTCGCCATCGTCGTCGGCAACGAGTTCCCCGAACTCAAGGTGAAGATCCTGTCCTCCCGGACCGAAACTTCCATCGCCCCCAACGCCGATCCCGTCGACTTCATTCAGCGCCTGCTCGACGCTCCCGACGGCCCCCTCCTGACTTGACCCCACCCTTTCCAACAATCCATCCCAGTAAACCCAACATGCGCACCCACCACTGCAACGAGATTCGCCCCGAGCACATCGGCCAAACCGTCACCCTCATTGGCTGGGTCAACTCCGTCCGCGACCAGGGAGGCGTCATCTTCATCGACCTGCGCGACCGCGAAGGCGTCACCCAGTGCGTGTTCCGCGGCGAAAACTCGCCCGAGGCGGCCCAACTTTCCCACACCCTCCGCTCCGAGGACGTCATCCAGGTCACCGGACCGGTCGAGGAACGACTGAAGACGGACGACGTGGACACCAAGAACGAGAACCTCGAAACCGGAGCGGTAGAACTGGTCGCCCACAAACTCACCATCGTCAACAAGGCCGAAGTCCTCCCCTTCCAACTCGACAAGGAACTCTCCAACGAGGACATGCGCCTCCACTACCGCTACCTCGACCTCCGGCGCCCCCGCATGGCCGCCAACCTGAAGGCCCGACACGTCATCACCAAGGCCGCCCGGGACTACCTCTCCGACCGGGGCTTCCTCGAGGTGGAGACCCCCGTGCTCTCCAAATCCACCCCGGAAGGGGCCCGGGACTTCCTCGTCCCTTCCCGCATCAATCCCGGCAA
Organism: Verrucomicrobiota bacterium; assembly: GCA_027619375.1. Classification (GTDB taxonomy): domain Bacteria; phylum Verrucomicrobiota; class Verrucomicrobiia; order Verrucomicrobiales; family Akkermansiaceae; genus JAPKDA01. Next base: position 17,451 of record JAQCFL010000035.1, read on the forward strand.
GTTTTACGCCCTCCCCCAGGCCCCGCAGCAATACAAGCAGATGCTGATGGTGGCAGGCGTGGAGAAGTATTTCCAGGTCGCCCGTTGCTTCCGCGACGAGGATCTGCGCTCCGACCGCCAACCCGAGTTCACCCAGATCGACCTCGAGGCCTCCTTCGTGGACCGCGACGACATCATCGCACTCATCGAGGGCATGCTCGTCTCCATGTTCGAAGCCGTCCGGGGCGTCAAGGTCCCCGCCCCCTTCGAACGGCTCACCTGGCACGACGCCATGGACACCTTTGGCTCCGACAAGCCGGAACGACGCATCGGCATGGAAATGGTCGATCTCACCGAGGAACTCAAGAATTGCGAGTTCCGGGTCTTTTCCGGCGCCGTTGCCAACGGCGGCATCGTCAAGGCCTTCAACGCGAAGGGCTTTGCAGGAGCCTCCGTCGGCCAGATCGACAAACTCACCAAGACCGCCCAGGAAGCGGGTGCCAAGGGCCTCGCCTACATTCAGGCCCGCGACACCGATCGCTCCACTTGGCGCTCTCCCTTCGTGAAGCGCATGACCGACGAGGAGGTCGAAGCGCTCCGCGCCAAACTCAACATCGAACCCGGCGACCTCATCCTCTTCGCGGCCGATCAGTGGGAACCCGCCTGTGAGGTCCTCGGCCGCATCCGCCTCGAGGTCGCCACCATGCAAAACCTCTATGAGGGCAGGGAGGACGAACTCAACTTCCTCTGGGTCACCGAATTCCCACTCCTCGCCTATGACGAGGAGGAAGGCCGCTGGACCGCCGTGCACCACCCCTTCACCCGCCCCCTCCCCGAGGACGAGGAGAAACTCAAGAAGGGCGAACTCGCCGGCCTCCGCGCCCAAGCCTACGATGTCGTCCTCAACGGTCACGAACTCGGCGGGGGCTCCATCCGGATTCACGAAGCGGATCTCCAATCAGCCATGTTCACCGCCCTCGGCATCGGCGAGGTGGAAGCCAAGGCCGAGTTCGGCCACATCCTCGATGCCTTCAAGTTCGGTGCCCCACCCCACGGCGGCATCGCCCTCGGCCTCGATCGCCTCGTCATGCTCGCCTGCAAGGAAGACTCCATCCGCGAGGTCATCGCCTTCCCAAAAAACAACAAGGGCATGGAGCTCATGACGGCCAGTCCCGCACCCGCCGCAGCCAACGCCCTGCGCGACCTCCGCATCAAGAGCACTGTCGAAGAAAAGGCGAAGGTCTAGAGAGGCAAACTATATTCGCACGTCTCGCTGGTTGACCCTCGCGGGGAGATCAACGAGAGTCCCCATCACCGTCCCATGATGCGTGCCCTCTTCTCCGCCCTGCTCGTCTCCAGCGCTCTCGCGTCCGGTGAAATCGAATCCGATATCCCCCTCGGCCTGGAAGCCGTCACCGGACTGCGCTCAGGCTATGTCTACCGCGGGGTCGAACTCGCTGACACCCTGCTCGATTTCCAACTGGAGGCCGAAATCGCCCTCGGCGATCAATTCACCCTCAACACCGGGGCCTGGTTCGCCTCGGAATCCGGGGCCGGCTTCTCGGAATTCGCGGCCTTCCTCGATGCCCGCATGGACGTGAGCGATCTGCTCACCCTCGGCACCTCGGTCACCTACCACGACTTTAACAAGGCCCTCCTCAGGGACGGCGTGGATGTCGGCCTCTTCGCCACCCTCTATGCCACCGAAGACCTCGACTTCACCTTCGGAGCCTACCGCGATTTCGGCAATGAATCCTGGTATGCCAAAGCCGAGGCCGGATGGTCCCATCGCCTCGGAGAAGACTCCTACCTCGGACTCACCGGCGGGGTGAGCTGGGTCAACGACCTCATCGGCCGCAACGGCATGAACGACTTCTACGGTCGCGCCTCGGTCACCTACAACATCAACAGCGCGGTTTCCCTCACCCCCTTTGTCGGATGGTCCAAGCTCTTCGACAGCAACGACACCGCCGGTGACGAGGTCTTCGGCGGCCTCTGGTTCGAAGTGATCTTTTAGCCCGCAGGCCTCAGGACAATCATTCCTAGACTGCGGGTCCGCTCCATTTTCCGCCCCCGTCCGATTCGAGTATCTCAAGTTGTTAGGACTGGGACTGGTAGGGGACGGTCGCTCCGCGCCGTCCGGCTGTTTCACCTCCCGTCACGGAATGAAGGTCCGAACGACGGGCTCCCGAACGGGACCGCCTTCTAGTGTGGCGCGCGATAAGAGCGTTTGATTTGGCGTGAGAAATTTTTACCAATAGCAAGGCGCGAGGAGGGAGCGAATCGAGATTCGTGACCGACGAGCAACGCCGCAATTGGGAAAAAGATCCACGCCCCTTAATACTCTCCGAGCTCAGCGAGCAATTTTTAAAACTGTCCACAAATTCCAAATTGAACGAACTTGTCGTTCGCCACACTAGTGCTTCTCGAGGCGCCAACCCACCGAACAGCGCGGCCTGCCCCTCCGTAGCCTCGCGCCAAAGGGGGGCGCGACCGTCCCTTGCCAGTCTTGAAATCGTTCCCTACCCACAGATTCTGCGGAAGCAGCCATTGTCTTAAGCCGCACCTCACCCCGGCCTGAAGGGTCGAAACAACAAAGCCCAGGTCGGAAACCCGGGCGGTCGGGTTGGAGGCCTGGGTTGTTGGGACCATACAAGGAGGCGGGCTGAAAGTCCGCGAGAATGCCGAGTAGAGACGCGGTGGCTTTCTTGCGACCCTTCAGGCCGCTGGCACCGGGGGTGCGATACCCAGGGCTGCGTTCCTTTCTCACTTGCCCTGGGCTCTGTTCTTTCGGCCCATCCGTCTACGCTCTTCGAGCGACGCCGGGACGGGTCAGGTCGCAGAATTTTTCGCCTCGGCACCCCGGGATGGGAACCTCCGCATCCCGATAAGGGCTTAAAACAGCGCCATTCGTGTCAGGCGGGGAAATGTGTCTGGGGAACGGTGGGCTTCAACGTCATCACGTTGGAATATGAGGGCGTGCCGAGTTCGGCCACTACAGCTGCTTCGGTTGTTCCGCGCAGGCGTGTGCGCTCTTCGAGATCGGCATGACAGCTAACGAGCAGCATGGAAATGGCAGCGAGCAGAAGAAGGCGCATTTCTTGGCAACGTCCAAAGTGATGGCAACCCCACTAGCGGGTGAGGCCAACGTCGAACGCGGGGTTGGGGTTGTAACTAGGAGAAATCATCGCTAACAAAGGGGCTAGTGGGGGTTGCTATCCACGGCTTGTTCGCCGTTTTTTTATGCCGTCTCATCTACGAGGAATTCCCATCGCCCGTCCTTCTCAGTAAATAACGCGACGTAGTTCCGGTAAGATACCTGTATGGTTCCTTCTCCGCCTAGCCCGCCGTATGAGACTGAGGGTCGATAGCGGTGAGGGTGTCGAGGGTGGCCAATCGCATAGAACACAGCGCTCAAGTCCAAGGTCTCAGTCGGGAAATCATGGGTTGCCTCATACCATTCCGTGATCGAAATGCGGGCGCTTGACTCAAGATCGGCAGCAAATTCCAAAGGTGGACGATGGTCGAGACGCCACATGCAAATACACGCGTAAACGACGACAAATGCTGCGAGAAGTAGGCTGGGCTTCTTCATTTCTCTGGCAACGTTAGAGTGGACTCGATGCCGCCTGAAATCCAGCGGAAACCTGAAGCCCTTGCGGAGGGAGGAAGGGGGTCAGGTGATAATTCTTGTCATCCGACCTCGGCCCCACCGTCATGGTTTCTCCACATTCGCGTCAATTTAGCGTCATCGGGGGCGGAGGACCGGAGAAACAACGCCGAGAAAACCGCGATGTTCCGTTGACATGCTTCCCCCCGATCACTCTCCGCCGGCTGGCTTTTTCCTCGGTTCGCCACCCGGCCCCTTGCGCTCTGGTCGCGGTCCCTGCGGATATTCCTCCCGCTCAATTTCACCATTCCCGTTCCGATCCAACTTCTCAAAGGCATCTTCCTGCCGGTCCTCATCCTGATACTTCATGCGCGGACTGTTCCGGAACTCCTC
>JAQCFL010000372.1 GCA_027619375.1 Verrucomicrobiota bacterium
GGGTGGGGGGCGGTGGGAAGTGCGCGTGGGTGAGACTATTTGTCGTTCGTCGTGTATTTGACGGGAGGGTGAATTTGTTGTTCGCTCTTGCCGTCTTACGGGAACGACTGTTACTTTTCTAGCATGAAGCGAGCAATAATGATGATTTCGGCGGTCCTGATGGGGCAGGTGGCGATGGGGCAGAATCCGGCGGCGGATGATGTTTTGGCGACGGCGCGGTATGTGGCGACGCTGCAGCACCAGAATTTGACGGGGAACATTCGGAAGGGGAACCAGAAGATCCCGGTGGGGCTTTATTTGATGGGGGAGAAGATCCAGTTTACCTTTTTATCGTCGAAATCGGGGAAGTGGGAGCCGTTTGAGATGCGGTTGAAGGAGGATCACTATGATTTGCTGGAGAAGAAGGACGGGAAGACGGTGCAGTTTCCTGATTCGAAGCTGGGACAGGCGATCGAGGGGACGGATTTGTCTTATGAGGATCTGGCGATGCATTTTCTCTACTGGCCGAATGGCACGGTGGTGGGGAGTGAGAAGGTGAAGGGGCAGGATTGTTGGAAGGTGCGGCTGCGGAATCCCGGGAAGGGTGGGCGTTACACGCTGGTGTATGTGTGGGTGCACAAGAAGGCGGGGGCGCTGATGCAGGTGGTGGGTTACAACGGGGAGAGTCCGGCCAAGGCGCTGAAGCAGTTTTTGGTGAATGAGATCATGAAGGTGGGCGATGCCTACACGCTGCGGGAGATGCGGGTGTCGAGTTTTGATCCGCAGACGAACACCACGGTGGGGTTGACCTATGTGGAGTTTGACAAGCCGAAGGCCGGTGGTCCGCAAGGGGTGAGGTGAATGCGGAGTTCGGAATTCGGAATTCGGAATGGGGAATGCGGAATTTAAACCGCGAATGGACGCGAATTTTCGCGAATGGGGATCCGGCGTGGCCCGTTGGGGCTATGCCGGGACAAGGGGGGAGGGTCGAACGTCGAATTCTGGATGTTGAATTGGGGGGCTGATTCAGAACTCGACGGCGACGCCGAGGACGAAGAGGTTGTCGCCGCCGGTCATGGGTTTTTTGGAGCCGTCCTCGTCTTTGAATTCGCCGAAGAGTCCGCGGCCGCCGGAGCGGTGGTGGAGGGAGCCGACGAGCCAGGCGTTCTCGAGGAAGGCGGCGTTGTCGTTGGGGAGGAGGCGGTTGATGCGGGTGAGGTTGGCGAGGTCGGCCATGTTGAAGGAGAGGGAGAACTCGAGGTAGTTGAGGAGGCGGATGCTGTCGTCGCCACCGCGCTTGAGGGTTTCGCTGTAGGGGATGTCGGAGACGTAGGAGAGGCCCTCGCCGAGGCCGATTTTGGTGCGGAGGTGGTCGCTCCAGGGGAACTCGGTCCACTGGAAGTTGAGCCAGAGGATGTATTGGTAGATGTTGTCCTGATGGAGGTTGCCGGGGTGGAAGCAGAAGCTGCCGTTGAGGGAGATGTCGAGGGGATGGCCGCGGAAGTCGCGGACCAGGTAGCGGCCGAGGGTGAGGCAGTAGGATTCGTTGCCGTCGATGAGGTTGATGTCGCCTGAGGCGATTTCGCCCATGGAGTTGGTGGAGGCGACGGCGCGTTCGATGCGGAGGATCCAGTTTGGTTCGGCGGGGCTGGGAGCGAAGTCGAGGGTCTCGATGCCGAGGATGAAGGGTTGGGGTGAGGGGGCGAGAAGGGCCGGGTCGAGCGTGATTTCTCGTTGAGCGGCGAGGAATTCGGGGTCGAGGGAGCCGCTTTGGAGGTCGTCGGGACCCAGCCAGGAGGGGGTCGCTGTTGCGAAGGAGGCGAGGCTCAGGAGGGCCAGACAGGAGCGGAGGAACATGGGTGTTGGAGGCGAAGCGGGCGGGAAGTGGAACAAAGCGGGGGGGGGGGGGATGGAAAAATATGCAAGCGGCGGAAAAATGAGAGAGAGATGAGATTTGCGGTTTTCGACAGGCCGTGGAGGAACTAGGAACTAGGCATGTGCAGGACGATCAAGGCGGTATTGGAGAGCAGCGAGGCGCTGGAGGATGTGAAGGCGCGGGGTTGGGTGCGGACGCGGCGGGATGCGAAGGGGTTTTCGTTTCTGGAGATCAACGACGGATCGTGTCTGGGGAGCCTGCAGGTGGTGATCGATGCGGGGGTGCCGGGTTCGGATGAGGTGCCGATGATGTTGACGGGGAGTTCGGTGGAGGTGCGGGGGAAGTTGGTGGAGTCGCCGGGGGCGGGGCAGGCGTGGGAGTTGCATGCGGCGGAGGTGCGTTTGATCGGGAAGGCGTCGGGGGATTATCCGTTGCAGAAGAAGCGGCATGGGCCGGAGTTCCTGCGGGAGATCGCGCATTTACGGCCGCGGACGAATTTGTTCGGGGCGATTTTCCGGACGCGGAGTCGTCTGGCGCATGCGGTGCATCGTTTTTTTGAGGAGCGGGGGTTTGTGTGGGTGCACACGCCGATCGTGACGGCGAGTGATTGCGAGGGGGCGGGGGAGATGTTCCGGGTGACCACGCAGAAGGTGGGGGGCGGGAAGGATGTGCCGGAGGAGGATTTCTTCGGAAAGGCGTCCTATCTGACGGTGAGCGGGCAGTTGGAGGGGGAGACCTTTGCGTGTGCCTTGTCGAAAATCTACACCTTTGGGCCGACCTTCCGGGCGGAGAACTCGAACACGACGCGGCATGCGGCGGAGTTCTGGATGATCGAACCGGAGATGGCCTTCTGTGATTTGAAAGGGGACATGGATCTGGCGGAGGAGTTCGTGAAAGCGCTGACTCGGTCGGTGTTGGAGGGGCCGCAGGATGATTTCGGGTTGTTCTCGAACTTCGTGGACAAGGGATTGGAGGAGCGGTTGCGGTTCATCGCGGAGCGGCCGTTCGAGCGGGTGAGCTACACGGAGGCGGTGGCGATTCTGGAGAAGTCCGGGAAGAGCTTTGAGTATCCGGTGGCGTGGGGGGAGAATCTGCAATCGGAGCATGAACGCTATCTGACGGAGGAGCACTGCAAGAGTCCGGTGACGGTTTACGACTATCCGGAGGCGATCAAGCCGTTCTACATGCGACGCAATGACGACGGGAAGACAGTGGCGGCGATGGATGTGCTGGTGCCGGGGATCGGGGAGATCGTGGGGGGGAGTCAGCGGGAGGAGCGGTATGATTTGCTGCGGGCCACGATGGAGAAGGATGGGTTGGATGTGGAGGCGTATGGGTGGTATCTGGATTTGCGGAAGTATGGCAGCGTGCCGCATGCGGGGTTCGGGTTGGGCTTTGAGCGGATGCTGATGTTGGCGACGGGGGTGCAGAACATCCGGGACGTGATTCCGTATCCGCGGACGCCGGGGCATTGTTTGCCTTGAGGGGGGGCTTGGGGGAGGTTGGTCGCGGTCGCGGAGGGGCGGTGAGCGAGGATGTGGGAGGGGCTTTGGACGAGCGGAGGTGGAACCGCCGACGCCTCGCAGAGGCGCCGCTACGCGGCTCGGAGGGCTTGCGACCGGGACCCATCCTTCGCCCGAGGCTACGGAGGGCAAGCTGGTCACGTCACGTTGTGGGAAGGCCCGTAAGAAT
>JAQCFL010000373.1 GCA_027619375.1 Verrucomicrobiota bacterium
CGATCCTCGTGGTCACCCTGATTCAGACGTGGTGGGAGCGGAGGAAAAACAACAACCCCGGACCGAAGACCTGAGACCCCACGAAGGATGAAATACAAGGTCTATCTGTTTCCGGGCGGGAACCGTGGGTGCGGGCGTCGCCACGACAAGCGGCGCGGGTTTATCCGTTACTTCATCAGCTACGAGACCCGCCTCCCCGACAACACCCGCCCGCGTCACGAGGTCGAGTGGATCGACGTGGGCAGCATGGAGGAGGCGCGGGAGGCGCGGGACCGCCGCTACACCGAGCTGCTCCTCGCCGGGGCGGAGTGGAAGGGCAATGAGGAGAAGAAGATCCCCATCCCCCGCAAGAAGGTGCTGCGCCCCGACGAGTATCTGTGCAGGCAGCACGTGAAGAAGGTCTATTGGACCGTCAAAGTCGGACGGAAATACCTCGGGGGCAGCTTCAGCAAGATGGAGGCCCGCAAGATCCGCGATCGCCACTTCAGCAACCGGGAGATCCTGAAGCCCTGCCTCCGCTGCGGAAAGCGGCCCGTGTGGCGAGGCTTCGGCCTTGAGGGCAGGGGCAACGCCTTGGAGCACGACGAGCCCGACTGCCCCTCGTATGCGATCATCAAGGCCCGCGACATCTCCAAGATGCGCAAGGCCGAGATATGGAACAGGCACCTGCGCGGCGGGAAGTTCCCCGTCAAGGGGATCTTACACAAATCGAAGATCGAGCACCTGTTGTGACACCGCGCCGCGCGGGGGATGACGGCAGGGAAGTGTATCCAAAAGTCAACTCCGAACCATGAAAATACTGAAAGCCGGAACACCTACTTTTAAATTTACAAACACCCCGGACCCGTCATAGGGTCGCCCCCGCCGCATGAGATTGATCGAAGGAGACTGCATCGAAGGGATGCGCCAAATTGAAGACGCCTCCGGGCGGTTCGGATCAGATCCTTGTTCGGGTTCTTCCGTGTGCTGGCTGTGGCTATCCATTCGATCACGAATTACTTGGCAAATATGGGTGTCCGAACTGCGAAGGCAATTTAGCGGAAAACCGCACCAAGCAAAAAATTCAAAAAAATGCGCCCTACTGCCGCAAGGGGCAATCTGACGGAAAGCCTGCAAAACAGGGCAAAACGACAACTAACAGAAAACCCGTATGCTATAATAGCGGCGCAATGAAAACGAACACCATTCCAGAAAAGTGCCAAGCACTCAGTGAACTACCGAAGTATAAGCAACGCCACAAGTGGGAAACCGTGAAAGGCAGCAAAGCAGCAACCGAGAGGCGCGGCATCTGGACTGAGACGCTACGCTGCATCCACTGCGGCTGCGAGTTCACGGCAGAATGCACGAAAGTCTGACCGAACGTCCAAGCGATGGCATCCGCCGACAATCAAACTCCGAAATCAAATGGCACTCCCTGACCAAATCCCCACTCCGAAAGAACCCCAGAAGGCGGATTGTCCATCCGCGTCTTGCTCGCCTTTGCATGATGGCGAGAAAACGTCCGACATCATCTGCGAGGCCAAGCTGGAACTCCTCGATGTGCTGGAGGAACTGGGCGCGGCGGCTGGCCTGCTACGCGAGGCATTCGGCAACCACGAAAGCGGTAACGTCCCCGGCGCGGAAAGGTGCGCGGACGACGTGGTCGAGATCATGGCCAACGTGGAACGCAAGTCGTCGGAGATCGCCGCATCGCTCGCGAAGTGGATCGATTATTGAGCAGAGCGCCAGCATGACCGACCGATGACAGCGCAATCGACATTTGCCTTCACGCAGGACTCCGCCGTTGTCAGCGGTTCGGTCCATGCACTTGTTCACCCTCTTCGGGTGTTGGTGGCTTGCGAATACTCCGGGACCGTCCGCGAGGCGTTCGCCGCCCGTGGACACCATGCAATGAGCTGCGACTTGCTGCCAACGGATCGCCCTGGCAACCACTACCAAGGCGACGTGCGCGATGTCTTGGATGACGGATGGGATCTGATGATAGCTCATCCCCCCTGCACTTACCTGAGCGTGTCGGGAATCCACTGGAACGACCGTGGGCGCGGATGGGAAGAGACTGAAAAAGCCTTGGACTTCGTGCGGCTTCTCATGGGCGCGGACATCCCAAAAATCGCAGTGGAAAACCCGGTGTCGATCATCTCCAGCAAGATCCGCAAGCCGGATCAAATCATCCAGCCTTGGCAGTTCGGGCATGATGCGAGCAAGGCAACGTGCCTCTGGCTCAAAAACCTCTCGCCACTCAAGCCGACGAAATACGTCGAACCTCAATACTTCTGCTGCGGCCTGCCGCTGGACGTCGAAGCCGTAGGGATGCGCGGATGCGCGAACTGCGAAGGCGACAAGCTGGCGCGACCGCGATGGGGAAACCAGACCGCCAGCGGACAGAACAAACTCGCCCCCAGCAAAGACCGCTGGAAAGTGAGATCCACCACCTACCCAGGGATTGCCGATGCGATGGCGATTCATTGGGGGAACGCCAAAATCCACCCATGACCACCCCAATCACCCCGCGTCTCCCTGCGTCGCCTTGTCCTCCTCTTCGATTCTGGCTTGTCGGCTGGAGTCGGCTTGGAATCCAAGGACACCACAGCCTGACTCCCCGTGGATGGAGATACGCCAAAAACCCCAAGGCTTACACTCGTATGGAAAAAGCGCGGGTCAGATATTCTTTATCGGACGCCAAGCTGTGACGCGGGAGCCGAGAGCGAACATCACCAACACTGAAAACATGGAAACTACCCCAAAAATCAAACACGCGGCGGGCTCCCGTCGATCACCAGCGTCTTGTTCTGGCTCTTTGCCCGAATCAAATCTCGGCTGCCAGCACCTCAAAACGTGGCCGAAATACTTCGCCGCTGTGGAGCGCGGCACCAAGACGTTCGAGATCCGCCAAAATGACAGGCCGTTCATGATCGGTCAGCGGCTCATCCTCCACGAATATGACCCCGAGGAAGAGAAGTTCACAGGGCGAACGGTCGAGCGCCGAATCACCTATATGACGGACTGGGAACAGAAGCCCGGATTCGTAGTGATGGCGATCCAACCTCTTTGCCAGAACGAACCAAGAACACCGACCCGATGAACTGCCCTAAATGCAACAAGGACATAATGAGTATGTCCGCCCACTACTGCTCCACCACCCCTAAAACTGAGGGTTCGGGTGCTTCGCCTTGTTCTCGGTCTTTTAGGGCTGGGGATACTGTCCACCACGCGCCATCGGGCGAAGACTGGCTACTCGCCACCGACGAGGAAAACGGCAAGGTGCAAGCCTGCGGCTGGCCTGAGTCGATAGCGGAAGCCAAGGACTGCCAACTGCTCGAACCTGCCAGTGATTCCGAACGGTTGGACATGCTGAAAACGTGGGCGGCTGAAGGCAAGGGATACGAACACGAACGCGACTCCCGCACCCGTGCTGCTCGCCGCCAGCTTTCTTCCGAGAACGATCAAATCCGCCCATGACCACCCCAATCACCCGCGCCGCCGACGCCCTGCTCGGAACCGCCGCCGAGCAACCCAACCCC
>JAQCFL010000036.1 GCA_027619375.1 Verrucomicrobiota bacterium
CGATGCGGGGGAGGAGGTCGGCGGGGGGGAGGAAGGTGGTGTCGGTCATGCCGAGGGGGGCGAAGACCTGGGCGGCGGCGAATTGGTTGAGCGGTTGTTGGGCGATGCGGTGGACGATTTCGCCGAGGAGGATGAAGTTGAGGTCGCTGTAAAGGTAGTCGAGTCCGGCGCGGCCGGCGGAGGGTTCGGCGCAGGCGAGGGCGATGCCGTGGGCGTAGCCCTGCCATTCGTAGCCGCGGCGGAGGCCGGCGGAGAGGCCGGAGCAGTGGGTGAGGAGTTGGCGGACGGTGACGCGGGCCTTGTTATCGTCGCCGGTGAACTCGGGGAGGTAGCGGGTGACTTTTTCGTCGAGGTCGAGGCGGCCCTGCTCGACGAGTTTCAGGACGGCGGGGGTGGTGGCGATGACCTTGGTGAGGGAGGCGGCGTCGAAGATGGTGTCGAGGGTCATGGCCTCCTCGGCGGGTTCGACGCTGCGGTGGCCGTAGGCTTGCTGGTAGATCTGGCCGCGGTGTTCGAGCCAGAGGACGCCGCCGGGGAGGTCGCCGTGTTTGATGGCGCTGGTGACGGCGCGGTCGAGGGCTTGGCGGGCCTCGGGGGAGAAGGGTGGGGGGGCCTCGGCGTGGGCGAGGGGGGGGAAGAGGAAGAGTAGGGCGAGGAGAAGGCGCATTGGGCGGGATTCGAACCGGATGTGGTTGACTCTACTGCAGGCGAAGGCGGAGGGAAAGGTGGAGATCGGAGCCGAGGTGGGGGCGATGCGGTGGACGGGCAACTCGGCCTCGCGGATGGCGCTGCCGGGCGAGTGGATGGTTGAAGAGCAAGGTTACGGGAGGGCCGGGTCCTAAATCTCAGTGATTTGGCGGGAGGCGGTCGTCGCCAGCGTCGGAGGTTGAGGGCCCAACGTCCGCTGCTGGCACCCCTCGCGGGGTGCTTTCCCATTCAGGGGCATCGCCTTCCGGGGTGGTCGTCACTCCGTGCCTCGACTCCGCGCTAGTGGCTTGGATCCCTCCGGGATGCAGAGGCGCGGATGGTGTGCTCTCCATCCAACACAGCATCGGCGATGGGTCGTCTGAAAGGGGGGGGCAGAGGGCTCTCGGTTTCCATGGGAGCCCCGGTGCTTCCGGGTTCCGACCGAGGCCAAACAGCGGACCCGAACGGGGGATGAATGGGGCGAAAGTTTGGGGTGGGCAGGGCGTAGCTAGTGGCTAGGATGCGCGGCGTTGCCGGGAGATCCTGGCGAAGAGACCCGAACCCGAACCACGAGAACCCCATGATGACCAAGAGCCTCCTGAACAGAATTATTGCGGTTGGATTTGCTGTCTGTGCGACGGCGAATATTTCCGAAGCGCGGACCTGGACCGATGCGGAGTCGGGACGGACCATCGAGGGGGAGTTGGCGGGGATTTCCGGGGAGAAGGTGCAGGTGCGTTTGCCCGGAGGAAAGGTGGTGGAAATTCCGTTGGCGCGGTTGTCGGAGGCGGACCGGAAATTTGCGGAGGAAGGCGCGGTGAAGGGAGCGGCGGGAGCGGCGGGAGCGGCGGGAGCGGCGGATTGGCCGAGTTGGCGCGGGCCGGAGCGGAATGATCATTCACCGGACACGGGATTGCTGAAGGAGTGGCCGGAGGGCGGGCCGAAGTTGTTGTGGACCTCGAAGGTGGGCGGGAAGGGCTATAGTTCTCCGGCGGTGGTCGGGGGGCGTTTGTATCTGACCGGGACGCGGCGGGGGAAGGCGCAGATTTATTGTCTCGATGCGGCGACGGGTGAGGAAGTGTGGAGCACGGACATCGGGGAGGATGCGGGGGAGGGTTACAACACCGGTTGGGGCGGCGGGACGCGGGGGGCGGTGACGGTGGACGACGGCCTGATCTATGCGATCAGCGCGAACGGCGACGTGGCCTGCGTGGATGTGGAGAAGGGTGCGCGGAAGTGGACGAAGAGCTTCGTGAAGGACTTCAACGGGAAGGTGCCGAGCTGGGGCTACGCGGAGTCACCGCTGGTGGATGGGGAGAAGCTGATCGTCACGCCGGGTGGCAAGGGCGGGGCGATCGTGGCCCTGGACAAGAAGACCGGTCGGACGATTTGGAAGAGCGAGGGGCTGGAGGACGAGGCGCAGTATTCCTCGGTGATCATCGCGGAGGTGAAGGGCAGGAAGCAGTATGTGCAGTTGTTCATGAAGACCCTGGCGGGGGTGGATGCGGAGACGGGGAAGGTGCTTTGGAAGTCGGATTGGAAGGACGGGCGCACGGCGGTGATTCCGACGCCGATTTACCACAAGGGGCACGTTTACGTGACCTCGGGCTACGGGGCGGGGAGCAAGCTGGTGAACATCGAGGGGGATGAGGCGAAGGACGTCTGGGTGAACAAGGTGATGAAGAATCATCATGGCGGGGTGGTGTTGGTGGACGAGCACCTCTTTGGGTTTTCGGATGGGGGTGGATTGGTTTGTCAGGAGCTGGAGAGCGGCGAGAAGGTGTGGAACGAGAGCGGCGAGGGGATCCAGAAGGGCGCGGTGCACTACGCGGACGGGATGCTCTACGGGCTGGACGAGCAGGAGGGTTCCGTCTTTCTGGCGGAAGCCACGCCGAAAGGCTACAAGGAGCATGGGCGGTTTTCGCTGCCGGAGGTGACGAAGTTGCGGGAGGGGACGCAGGGGAAGGTGTGGACGCATCCGGTGGTGATCGGGGGGCGGCTTTACCTGCGCGATCAGGATCTGGTGTTCTGTTTTGATGTGAAGGGTTAGGGTGGGGGGAGCGAGGGCGTGAAAGAATGCGATTGGAACCGGGGCGCGGAGGGGGCACAGTGGGCGCTGTGTTTGAGTCGCTGCCATTTACCCCCCGGAGAGCGGGTCTTGCTGTCGTCGCCGGGTTGTTGATCGGTGTTGGCGGGTCCCCGGGTGATCCAATTCCGCAGGTGGATCGATTCGTGCCGGCGAAGGAGGTGCCGGACATGACGCAGAATGATCCGGCAGGTGGGTTTCCGGCGGAGGGGAAGATGTATTGTGCGCCGGTGGCGGTTTCGAATTCGTTGATGGCTTTGTTCGGCGAGGACCTGGAGTGGGAGGGGGTGACGCAGTATGATATGGTGCGTCAACTTGCCTCGGTGGGATACCTGAACACGGACCCGCGGCATGGGACGCATTTGAATCAGTTGATGCGGGGAGTGAAGCGGTATGTCGAGGAGCGGGGGGTGCGGGAGTTCAAGGTGCGGTTTCAAGGTTGCCGGAATCATGAACGGCAGTTCGGGCCGGGGCCGCGGCGCCCGGGATTGGGGTGGATCCAGGCGCATCTGGCGAACGGGGGGACGGCGTGGTTGTTGGTGGGGTGGTACGAGTACGATCCGTTGACGAAGGAGTATAAGCGGATCGGTGCGCATTGGGTGACGGCGGTGGGGTTTGGGGAAGATGAGGATGGGGAGGCGGATGCGGAGATGTTGATCGTGCATGATCCGGCGGGGTCTGCGGGATCGAAACCGCGGCGGGAGTATGTGCGGATGACGCGACTGGAGGAGGGGACGGTGGTGGGCGCGTTGGAGAATCTGGTGTTTCCGGCGCGGGGGAGCTATCGGATGGAGGGAGGGATGCATGTGCATAGGGATGCGGATTGTGCGCTGTTGGATGGGGTGGTGGGGCTGTGGATCAAGTGAGGCGGGGAGGGATCGTTTAAGATGTTCGGTTAAGGGTAATCGAGTAAGGGTGGCGGTTAAGTGTCCGTTGAAGGGTTGGGAAGCCGTGAAGGGGCGAATTTCGTGGAAAGAGGGGAGGGGATGTTCGTATAGGGAGGTCATGAGACGTTTTGTTTTTGCGGCCCTCCTTGTTGCCCTGCTGCCCACCCCGGTTGTGGCGGAAACTGCAGTGGTCGATCTTGGGGTTCCGGCGACGGATGAGAGGTTGCCGGGGGCGGGCCCGTTGCGCCGGGCGAATTGGTTCACGAAGCTGTGGCTGTCGAAGCGGACCGCGTGGGCGGGACGGGTGCAGGCGGATCAGGGGGCGCTGGTGTTTCTGGGTGATTCGATCACGCAGGGTTGGGGTGATCAGATGGGTGGGAATTTCGCGGGGGTGAAGGTGGCGAACCGGGGGATCAGCGGGGACACCACGCGGGGGGTGTTGGTGCGCCTGCCGCTGGATGTGCTGGCGTTGAATCCGAAGGGGGTGGTGTTGTTGATCGGGACCAATGATTTGGAAGACAAGGTGGAGCCGGAGGTGATTGCGGGGAATGTGGGGCTGATTTTGGCGGAGCTTGCGAAGCATGATGCGAAGCTGCCGGTGGTGTTGTGCAAGGTGATGCCGAGTTCGGCGTCGAAGTCGCGGTCGGCGGAGCAGATCAAGCGGGTGAACGCGCTTTACGAGGGGTTGGTGAAAGATTTGCCGCAGGTGACCCTGGTGGAGACGTGGCTGCCGTTTGCGGATGAGCAGGGGGATGCGAAGAAGGCGGAGTTTCCGGATTTGTTGCATCCGAACAAGGTCGGCTACGCGAAGTGGGCGGCGGCGATCCGGCCGGTGCTGGCGACGCTGGGATTTGTGGAGACGGAGGCGGAAGCGTTTACGGTGGAGGAGGGGTTTGAGAGTTTGTTCAACGGGGAGGATCTCAGTGGGTGGGGGTATCGGGTGCAGAAGACGTTGGAGAAGACGAACGCCTTCGATGGGAAGAAGGCCAGTGATGACGGACGCTATGTGGCGGTGAAGGGGCGCTTGGTGGTGACCACGCCGTCGGAGGGGCGGCGCTTTCAGCAGCTTTGGACGACGAAGGAGTTTGAAGGGGATTTCACCTTGAAGCTGGAGTTTCGGGCCACTCCGAATGCGGACAGCGGGGTGTTTTTGTTCGGGCCGCAGTTGCAGTGTCGGGACTACACCCTGGCCGGGCCGTGGACGGAGCTGAAGAGCTACAAGCCGCAGGAGTGGAACGAGCTCTTGGTGGTGGCGAAGGACGGGGTGGCGCATTGCAGCTGCAATGGCGAGGTGCTCGATGCGGCCTTCAAGGTGCCGGGCAAGGGGCCGATCGGCTTGGAGGGGGACCGGGGGCAGATGGAGTATCGGCGGATCCGGATCAGGGTGGGGGAGTAGGTTTGGCCAGGGGGTGTTCAGGGTCGTGGCACTCAGTGCAGGCTTGAGTAGGTGATGTCGTCGGGGCTGCCGATGATGGTGTCGGGACCGCTGGAAGTGAGGACAAAGGATTTTTCGTCGCGGCTCAGGTGGTAGCGGTAGGGTTGGAGCCAGGGGTCGAGGGGAAGCGCTTTGAATTGCGACCTCCAGCGAGTGGGTGTCGGGACGTCGGTCGGACAGGTGACCAGCGCATCGAGACCTTGAGAGGTGGTGGGGTAGCGGCCGCTGATCAAGCGGTAGGCTTCGAGCTTGGCGGAAAATTCGTGCATTTTCGCGGTCGCCCCCGAGGTTCTGGAAATGCAGCAGGTGGGTGCGGGAAGGATGAGCCACCACGCCACGACCAAGTCGCCAAGCACGACGAGGAGGCCGAGTTTGAGAAGCAGTCTGGCTTTCTGACGGTGCACCCAGAGGAAACGCGTTTGTTGGGCGGAGTTGTCTGTGTCCGCGGTCCCAGGGGGGAGGGGATTCACTTGCCAGGGGCGGTGCAGGGGTTTACCTCCCCCTCCATGCCCGAATTGAGCTGTCCGCTGTGTGAGATGACCGAGTTGTTGGAGCACGAGCACAAGTATGAGTGCCTGGTGTGTGGGCACGAGTGGGAGAAGGAAGAGGCGGAGCGGGCGGTGAAGGATGCCTATGGGAACGTCCTCGCGAACGGGGACGTGGTGGCGATGATCAAGGACCTGAAGCTGAAGGGTTCCTCGCAGGTGTTGAAGTCGGGGACGAAGTCGAAGGCCATCCGGTTGGTGGAGGGGGATCACGAGATCGACTGCAAGATGGACGGAATGGCCATTGCGCTGAAGGCGTGCTTTGTGAAGAAGGTGATGTAGGGAGCGGGGCGTGGGGGAGCGCCATCCTGAACCAATGGTGTCGGGGAAGGTCCTGCTCCGGGGAGCTTGACGTCGCCTGGAAAGAGCGGGAACGGCATTGCTGGACGCGGGGGGTGGGGTGATGCATAGTGGGGAAGTTGGGAAACTTTTCGCCATGAATCGTCGTCATTGGATCATCACCACCGCCATCGTTTTGGCGGGCTTGATCGGGTTTCAGGTGGGCAATCAGGAGGCCGAGCGTCTTCTGCCGTTGTCCCTGGAGCGGCCCTTGATCGGTATCGCCAGTGTGGATGGGGAGGCCTACGTCCGGGCGGTGCGGGAGGCGGGGGGGATTCCGGTGATTCTTTCGACGAGCAGCGATGCGGAGGCGATTGACGGGTATTTGGAGCGCCTGGACGGGCTGCTGATGCCGGGCGGTTTGGACATCCCGCCGGTGGAATATGGGGAGGAGGTGCACGAGACGGTGGAGCCGTTGGAGGAGGACCGGTATCGCTTTGAGAAGGCCTTGGGGAAGGCGTGGATCGAGCGGAGTGAGAAGCCGTTGCTGGGGATTTGTCTGGGGAGCCAATGGATCAACGTGCTGCAGGGTGGCACGCTGGTGCAGGACATCCCGTCGGAGTTGGGAGGGAACCATCGGGGGGCGAATCACCAGGTGACGCTGGAGGCGGATTCGCGGTTGGCGCTGATTTTTGGGGAGAGGGAGTTCGAGGTGAACTCGAACCACCATCAGGCGGTGGGGGAGTTGGGGAAAAATTTGCGCATTGTGGCGCGGAGTGCGGACGGGGTGGTGGAAGCCACTGAGACGACCGATGCGGATCGATTTCTCATCGGGGTGCAATGGCATCCGGAGCGCATGGTGCCGGAGGACGGGCGGCAGAAGCGCTTGTTCAAGGAGTTCGTGAGAGCGGCGGGGAGGCGGTAGTCTCACCCCCGATCGGGGCCGGCGGTCCAGGGGAGGGTGCCGCGGGGGGAGTCTGGGTAGAGGGCCTTGACGAAGGCGGCGGGATTGTCGCGGAGGGGTGCGACGGTGTCGTTCAATTCACGGGCAGAGTCGAGGTATCCGAGCCCGATGAGGTCGGCGGTTTTTCCGGAGATTCCTTCGAGATAGAAGGTGAGGTGGGCGCGGAGTTTGAGTTCGCAAGCCTCCTCGAGCAGCTTGAGGTTGGCCGAGGCCTCGGCGTGTTCATCGCGAATGGCGTTGGAAGTGCGCTCCGGGAGGGAAGTGAGGAGTTGATTGGTTTTGGCGGCCTCCTTGAGGGCCTCCTCGAGAGTTTCCAGGGTTGCGGTGCGGTAGCCGCGCCAGTCGAAGCCGCCCCCGCGTCCGCCTCTGGACCGTTCGAAGGGATTCGCTTCGGCTTCGCTCAGTTCCTTGCGGACCAGACGGCCCATGCTGCGGTTGTAGTCCTGGACGAGTTTGCGGCGGTTCCGGTCGAACTCATCGAGGTCGGGGCCGACGCGGGTGGCGATCTTGCGGTTCACTTCGTCCAGCCACGGTTTGAGGACGAAGGCGGGGACCTCGACCACTTCCCGAGGGGGGCTCCATTCGAGGAGGAGTCCCTCCACCTTTCGCTCGTTGCCATCGACGGCGACCCAGGCGGGCGGTTCGTTCCCGGGACCACCGCGCAGGGCGATGCGGTTGTGCGTTTGGTCGGGGCCGGGTTGGTCCGAGGCCCAGCCGAGGTTGCTCCACGCTTCGCCGTTGAGCCATTGCCAGCGGTCGCCGGGTTTGGGGCGGGATCCGCCGAGCCAGAGGGACTGGCCGTTCTGGAGGTCTTCAGAAAAGGTGGAGCGGATCCAGTCGTGCTCTCGGGCACTGGAGGGCACCGTGAGGTGGGCGCCGACGGATTCTGCCAGTCGTCGGGCCTCGTCCCAGGTCATCGCTTTTTGCACGGCGAGGAAGTGCGAGTCGTGGAGGGTCCGTGTTCCGACGGGGTAGGGGAGCGGGGCGGAGGGATCGGTGGTGAGGGCCGCCGCGGTGCGTTTGAGTTGGGCGTCGAGGGTGCCGGGATTGGTGCCGTTGTCGTGCCACTGGAGGATCAGACTGCGGGGCTGTGAAGCGAGGGCCGCCTGGAGTTCGCCGGAGGCGGAAAGGGCGAGGCATTGATGGGTGCCGGTGTTGGCGGAAAATGAAGCGGGGGCGGCCCAGGAGGAACCGTCGATCCATTGCCAGGAATTGTTGGCCGTCCTGCCGGCTCCGATCCAGGGGGACTGACCGGGTTGGAGCTGCGCACGGATCCAGCTTTGGTCCTCGGGAGTAGGGAAGACGGCGAGGTGGGCGCCGTGGGAGGTGGCGAAGGCCTGGGCCTCCGGCCAGCTCATGGGGTCTTCCAGGATCAGATAGTGATTTCCGTCCCGCGCCATCGTTCCTATGGGGAACTCGCTGCGGGTGCCGGCGGCGAGTTGTGTTTGCAGCCGGGCCAGGGCGGCGGAGGCGGACTCTGCGGGAGCGGCTTCAGGCGCGGGGGGGGGGGGGGGAGACTCTTCCCGGGGGAGTGGAATGGGATTGGGGGTCGTTTGCTTGTCAGGGAGGAGGACGACGGCCGGAACTGCGGCGGGAGGGGTGCTCGAATCGGCCGCGCCACCGGTCCGGTCCATGAAGAAGGCTCCGCCCCCGATGGCGGCGAGCATGAGGAGGGCGGCAGCCGCGAAGGCACCCGATGATTTCTGCGGCGCGACAGAGGGACGGCGGTGGGCAGCGGTCTCGGAGGGCCCGGACCCGACCTGCAGCAGGGCGGCTCCCTTGCGGTGCCTGGCATTTTTGGCCTTCTCAAGATCCTGCGCCATGTCTGCCGCGGTGGCGTAGCGGAGGGCCGGGTCGGCCTGGGTGGCGTGGCGGATGATTTCGTCGAGGACGGGGGGGCAGTTGCAGCGGGAGGAGGCCGGGGGAAGGATTCCGCCGTCGGGTTCGAGACCGGTCAGAAGGCGATGCAGGAGAACGCCCACCGAGAAGAGGTCGGCGCGTTGATCGGCCGCTCCGCCGAAACAAGTTTCCGGTGCGGCGTAGCCCGGGGTGCCGTAGACTGGTTCGCCGGCATCGACATGATCCCCGACGCGGCGGGCGAGGCCGAAGTCACCGATCTTCGGCGCGGCGTCTTCGGTGAGGAGGATGTTGCCGGGTTTGATGTCGCGGTGCAGGACACCGGCTTCATGGGCATGGGCCAGACCCCGGCAGATCGCGGCGACCAGTTCGGCGGCGCGGGCCGGAACGACCTCCAGGTCGAGGCAGGCGTCGTGCAGCGAACCGCCGCCGACGAATTCCATGACGATGAAGAGCATTCCATCGACATCGCCGAAGTCGTAGACGCCGATCAGGGAAGGGTGGTTCAGGCGGGCCATGGCCTTGGCTTCGGCGGTGAAGGCCTCCCGGAAAGCCTCGTCCGCCCCGAACTCGCGGGGGAGGATCTTGATGGCCACGGAGCGGTCGAGGGAGCGCTGGGTGGCCCTGTAGACCGCGCCCATGCCGCCCTGGGCGATGAATCCCTCCAGCTTGTAGGAGGGGAACAGCGGTTGGAGCTCCTCGAGGGAGGGAGCGATGAAATGGTCGGGGGAGTCGGATCCGGGGGACATGGCTCGGCGCGGGTCCGCCGGGGGCGGCGGCGATGCGCCCGCCGCCGACCAGCGACCAGCGATTCAACCCTGGGCGGGACGCAAAGTTGCTCGGTTTTGCGGGTGATTGGGCAGGGGAGGGGCATTTACCCCGTTCGGCGCATTTTCAGGGTGTAGTGAGCCGGATTGCCAAGAAGATGGAGGCGACCTTGCGGGAGGTGGAGGACAAGGAGTTGCCGAACAAGAGTCTGGAGGAGTTGCTGCTGCGGCCGGGGAGTTTCTTGATCACCCGGGAAAGCGTGAAGTCGGTTCGCAGCACGGATACCGGGCCGCATGGGATCACGCTCTGGATCAGGAGCCGGGTGAAGAACCTGCGGCTCAACTGTGCCAAGGAGGATGCGGCGGCGGTGGCGGCGATTGTGGCGGCCTTGGGTTCCCAATAGGGGGAGTGTCCGCTCACGGGCCCTTCTGCGCCGGGGCTTTACCCACCTCAAGCACCTTGCGCTCCTTCAAATCGTAGCAGCCTCCGGTGCGCAGGGTTTCCCACCTGTCGGAATCAGGAGTGTCGTCCGTCCACTTCTTCGGGTCATAGACGAGGACCGCGCCGTTCTCCTTGCCGATGA
Organism: Verrucomicrobiota bacterium; assembly: GCA_027619375.1. GTDB lineage: Bacteria > Verrucomicrobiota > Verrucomicrobiia > Verrucomicrobiales > Akkermansiaceae > JAPKDA01. The sequence continues at coordinate 10,092 of JAQCFL010000036.1, forward strand.
CCTCGAAGCGATCGCCCTGCACGACGATGGCGACATCCTCGTCGATGCCGATCCCGAGCAGGGCGGCGCGGTCGAATTCCTTCCGCATTTTTTGTCGAGGATCCTCGAGCACCTCGAGGAGGTCCTTCTCGCGGCCCCGCGCGACGACGTGCTGGTCGATGGCGGTGTTGCGCAGGTAGCCGAAGCCACGCTGCACGTTGCCCACCATGATGGTGTTGCCGCTGGTGTCGCCCCGGGCGAGGAAGGATCCCTGGATCGTCGCGCCGGCCGAGGAGCCGCCGATCGCGCCGCCCCGCTCGAGCACCTTTGCGAACTCCCGTTCGCTCCGCGTCCCCCCGTAGGCCTTGGTGAAGCGCCACTGCCGTCCGCCGCCGAACCAGACGCCGGTGGCCTCGGTGATCGGTTTGACGAACTCCGCGGAGTCGGCGATCTTCTGATCGTGGGTATGCAGGACGGTGGCGGAGGTGACGCCGAGGTGTTCCTTGGCGTAGCGGACCGCGCCGGAGCGGGTGTAGTCGTAGTCCGGATCGCTCGACTCCGCGGTGGTGACGACGACGATCCGCGCTTCCTTTCCACCGGCCAGTTCGACGAACTTGGCGAAGACCTTCTCGAAGGTGTGGTCCTTTCCGCCGCCGCCCATGATGACCAGCGCCCCTTTTTCGGGGCCGACCAGCGGAGCGGTCTCCTGAGCTGCGGCGAAGGAGCTGAGTCCGGCGGCGAGCAAGAGGCCGAGGGTGGGGCGGGATTTGATCGTCATGGTGATGGTCAGCTCACTCATTGGAGCTCGCCCTGACAAGCGTGAACGCGTTTGAAGTTTAGTCCGGCGGAGGGGAGATGGGGGAATCTGTTTGCGTCGAGGAAGCCGGAACTGGTGATGGTGATCACCGGGAGGACGAGGAGGTGGTTGTTCCGGGGCTGGCTGGCGGCAAAGGGAGCCGGGGTGGGTGGGGCACGTTTGGGATTCGGCGGCGCTGGTCATATTGGTAGTTGTTCATTTCCGGGCCGAGCCTAATCTGGGGCCCCGTTTCTGAACCACTCTGATGAATTTATTTCCCATTGTTCTGCTGGCACTTGTTGTTCCCGTTTCCGCCGCCACCATCAGCTGGTCTTCCGTTCCGTATGTGAACGGGGGAGTCAACAAGAGTGAGATGGGGATCGACCAGTTCGACCAGTCGAGCGACCAATTCCTCGCGGTCAATCTTGGTGCGGAGGGAGCGCAGACCCTGGTGCAGTCTGTTGATCCAAATATTATTTTCTCCGCCTCGGATCCGAAATTTTCCATCCTCCCCGGTGCCGTTCCCGCGAACGACATGTCGCTCCTCTCGCCAGCGGGGACCTTCCACGCGGATCTCGGGGGAAACAACAACATCTCCGGTTCGGCCGCTCATTCAAATGTCGGGGCAGGAGAGACCGGGCCGGTGAGCTTTCGGCTCAGCAGCCTCATCCCTGGCCGGACCTACATCATCCAGGGTCTGTTGATGGATGACAACACCTTCATCACGGACGTCTATTTTGACGGGAACTACCTCACCTCCTTTGGCGCGCAAGGCCAGGAGAGCGGAACAGACGGTGTTCTTGCCATCGGGAGCTTCATTGCCGATGGCAACACTCAGGACTTTGTGATCCAGACGACCGATGCCCTTTTCAATCCTACTGGAGCCTTGCTGAATGCCATTCATGTGCAGTCCCGCCCGGTGCCCGAGCCTTCGGTCATCTTGTTGGGAGGACTCGCTCTGAGTGGTGTCGGTCTGCGGCGACGACGTGTGGCCGGCGAGTGAGTCGCAGAGGCGCTTCGGAGCAGTGGCGGATCTCTTGGCATTACGGGGGGGGTGAAGCCCGGTGGGGGCATTTCAAGAGCTGGCCTACGGTCGGGTGACCTTCCAAGTGTCGCCAGTGAGGTCCACCGTGACCTTCCCCACGGTGACCGTCTTGAGGTCGCTCGCGGAGATGGCCTTGGCGATAGCCGTCGGGCTCAGGCCGGCCTGATAGGGCACGATCACCGTGAGAAAGTTGAAGGTGCCTGGCTTGCCGGACGCTTTCTGACAAGCGGTGCGCTCCATCTCTTCGATCATCATGCCCTCCTGCGGAGCGAACCAGACGAGGGCCGCCCGGGGCTCGCCCCGGTAGCCGGGTGGGAGGAAGTGCTCATAGGCATCGTAGGCAAACCAATTCGGGCCGCTGGCCTGGGAGCCCTTGTTCAGATTCCAAATCGGCCCGAGAGTCTGCCCGGAGACCGAGGCGGGAGCCTCCAAGTGGTCCGCGATGACCAGAATGCCCTCCCGAGTGAGAACGAAACGGCGGCTCAATCTGGCATCGGGGACGATGTAATTTGAAAAGACGAAGCGACCTGATGCATCGCCGCTCCGATCTTCCATTGTTGTCTGCTCCGCGTCTTCGGTGATCTCGAGGCCGCTGTGCTTGAGGTAGGCTGTGGGCGCCTCGTTCCGCGCGAGGAAATCGTGCGCCGAGGGAGTGACCAAAAAGATGTTGTTTGCGGAGGCGGGTTGGTCTGCGCGGGGGGTGAGCCGGCTGCCTCCCACCCAGACTTCCCTCGGAGCTGAGCGTGTGTTGTCGTTCGCTCCCGGCGTGGCGAGCAGGGCGGCCGCGCGAGGGTGGTTTCCCGTGCGCAGGGAGAGGGTCGACCCGGGTTTTCCGTCGGTGCCGACGCGGCGTCGCAGCAAGCTGCGCGACGGTGGGACCGCCGAGGGCATCCGATCGAGTTGGTCGTAGTTGAGATAGGCCCATTGGATCGGGCTGAGGGCGCGGGAGGGGCGAGCGTCATCGGTCATCGTGGCGGCCTGGTATTTGTTGGCGGCGTAAGGTAGGTGGCGTCGCCAAAAAGAACCGCTCCGATGCGAAGCGCCGCACCGACGTCGCTGAAGAGAATCTCATGCTCGTGCGACATCCCGACAAGTGGCAAGCAGCCGTTGGGAGGCACAAGATCGCGCAAGTCATCGAAGACCACCTTCCACGTTTCATTCTTGAACTCCCCGGCACGGCCGGTGAGGAGGGCGCTGTGCAGGGTGGCATTGATGTTGATCAGCTCCACGGGGGGTTCCGTGCGGAGGCGATCAAGTGATAGGCGGACAAAGTCATGCGTGGTCGGGATCTCCTTCGCCGGCAGAAACGCCGCCGCACAGGATGCCGTGGGAAGCGCGAGGGGGCCCGTGGCGAAGGGACGGTCCGAATCAAGTTCGTCAAACAGATCGCGATCCCATGCCTGCACGTATTTGGACAAGCTGTCCCGCAGGTGATTTGGAAACTCTCCGGCATGGTGGAGGTGGAAGGCCTGAATGGCCAAGGCGTAGGCACCCCAAGGGTCGCGTTCCGCGTTTTGGAACTCCCGCGAGAAGGACAGCTTGAGGGCCTTGATTTTTCCCGGGTCCTTCCGGACGCAGGCATGCACCAGCTTCCAGGCCTGTTCCGCAGGCGCATGGGAGAGCTCCGGGGCCTGTCTCAAGTAGTCCTTCCGGAAGTCGCTGGTGTGTCGCGTGAGCACCTTGATTCCCTCGGGTGGATTGATCGCCGGCAACAGTTCCTGAGCGAGACTACGGGGCAGAATGGCCAAGGCCAAGGTCACCCATGGCACGACGAAATGAAAAGCATTGGTCCTCACGGCGGTTGATCACTTCACCGCAATTTCGAGGGAATTCCAAGGAACTTGCGCGGGCAGCAGTGGTATTCGCTCCACTCGCCAGCCGGCCGCTTCCCCGCGGATCCCGGAGGGAAGAACAACAGCTCCGGTTCGGCCGCCCGTTCAAATGTCGGGGCAGGAGGGACCGGGCCGGTGAGCATTCGTCTCAGCAGCCTGACTGTTGGCCGGACCTTCATTGCTGAGGGCAACAGTCAGGACTTCACCATCCAGACGACCGATGTCCTTTTTAACCCCACTGGAGCGATGCTGAATGCCATTCATGTTCAGTCCGGCCCGGTGCCCGAGCCCTCGGTCCTCTTGTTGGGGGGGGCTCGCCCTGAGTGGCGCCTGTCTGCGGCGCCGACGGGTGGAGGGCGAGTGAGTCGCAGAGGTCTTCCGGCGCAGTGGGATTGCGCTTCCCACTTGCAAGTCGCCTCGTGGCGACGATGATGGGTTGAATCGATTCGACGCCATGCCTCTTCACCTTCGCCTCCTCATCCCCGTTCTGTTGTTTCTTTCTGGCACTTCCCTGCTCTTCTCGCAGGGGGCGGCCGCTCCCATCGCCGAGGAGAGCGTCAAGCCGGGGATTAACGAAGGGTTCCTCGACCCCGCGCTCAAGGTGGAGGATTGGCTCAAGCGCTTCGAGGTGGAGAGCCGCGAGGTATTCCATGCGCGGGAGAGTGTGGTGGCGGCCTGTCGGATCCGCAAGGGCATGACCATTGCCGACATCGGGGCGGGCACCGGGCTTTACACGCGGCTGTTTTCCGAGGCCACCGGTCCGGAGGGCTGGGTGTATGCGGTGGATATTTCGGGCCCGTTTCTGAAACACATCGTGGCCCGTGCCCGGCAGGAGAAGCAGGAGAATATTTCCGCGGTGCTCAGTCCGGAGGACTCCGTGGCCCTGCCGCCGAACTCCATTGATCTCGCCTTCATCTGCGACACCTACCACCATTTTGAATATCCCAAGGGGACCCTGGCCTCGCTGGTGAGGGCGCTCAAGAAAGGGGGCGCGGTGGTGGTGATTGATTTTGAACGAATCGAAGGCCAGTCGCGCGAGTGGGTGGTCGGACACGTGCGGGCCGGCAAGGAAGTGTTTCGCAAGGAGATCGAGGAGGCCGGCCTGAGCTTCGTCGACGAGGTCAGGATTGATGGCTTTCAGGAGAACTACTTCCTGCGCTTCCGCAAAGAGTAATCCGATGACGCGAACCGAGGGGCGGGTCTTCGGATTCTGGACGCTGACTTTTCTGGTCATCGCCAACATGATCGGAGCGGGGGTGTTCACCACTTCCGGATTCACCCTCGCGGCGCTGGGTGATCCCCGGATGGTCCTTCTCGCCTGGCTCATCGGTGGGGTGATTGCATTGAGCGGAGCGATCAGCTATGGCCAGTTGGTTTGTCGTATCCCGGTCTCGGGCGGCGAGTATGTCTTCCTTTCGCAGGCCGCCCATCCCTTCGCCGGATTCGTGGCGGGCTGGGTGTCGTTGTTGGCCGGGTTCAGCGGAGCGATCGCCTTTGCGGCGGTCACGCTGGAAGCCTATCTTCCGAGCCCGCTTCCGCCGAAGTCCCTCGCCCTTCTGGTCGTTTTGCTGGGCGTTTTGGCGCATGGACTGAATCGGAAGGCGGGAACCATTGCGCAGAATTCCGCCGTGCTCCTGAAGCTGGTGCTGCTCCTCGCGTTCGTCGGAGTGAGTGCCTGGGCATTCCTCTCTGGGAAATGGGAGGGCGCGAGGTCGGCGACCGATGCGGCAACCGGATCCCTGCCGCTGCTCTTCGGGCAGGCTCTCGTCTGGATCTCGCTCAGCTACTCTGGGTTCAACGCCGGGGTCTATGTGGCCGGGGAAGCAACCTCGGCCCGCACCGTAGCCCGGGCGATGGTGGTCGGCACTGCGGTGGTCACGGGGATCTACCTGCTCCTGAATGCGGTGTTCGTGCTGGGCCCGCCGGCGGCACTGGTGACCGGACAGGCGGACATTGCCGCGGTCGCCGCAGAGTGGGTGGGCGGGGAACCCTTTGCGCGGTTGGTCCGCCTCGTCATTGCCCTGGCGTTGTTCACCTCCGTCTTGAGCATGATGATGGCCGGTCCCCGCGTCTATAGTCGCATGGCGGAGGATGGACTCCTCCCCGGGGTCTTGGTGATCCGGCCCGGTCGCACCTGGCCTCCGGTGGTCCTGCAAGCCGCCCTCGCCATTGTTCTGATTCTCATTGGCACGGTGCAATCACTTCTCGGTTACCTGGGGCTGACCCTCTCGCTGTGTGCCGCGGCGTCGGTGGCTTGTCTGCTGTGGGGGAAACGGGATGTCCGCGTTCGTGGCTGGGCCATCCTTGCGCCAGCGGTCTTCGTTTCGGCGACGCTTCTTTCTGCGGTCCTCCTCGTCCTTCGCGATCCGTGGCAGGCGCTTGGCACGGTCATTACTGTTGTTCTCGGGGTAGGGGCGTATGGGTTGAAGCGATAAATTGCCCGTCCCTTCCTCCATTCCCCCTTTCTGCCCATCGTGGAGAGCACTCCGGGGGCTCGAAGCAAGGAGATGGGTCGTACTGGCGGTCTTGTGGCGTTGCATCGGTGGGAAAAGGCTCAGGAGGCGGAGGATCCCGAGGACTACGGTTTGGGGCGGGGAAGTCTTTCCCTTGTCAGGGGACGGGGCGTGGGAGATCAAGTGCTCCGATCCGCGGTCCCTTCATGGCCTGCTCCCGCGCCTTTTTGATTTGAATCGGGCCGAGGCGCAGCTTCACATGCCCCTTCATGAGGTTGTCCTTCATGCCTTCGTCGACATGCAGGAGGCTGAGGTTGTGCCCGAGTTCGTGGGCGATGGTGGCTGAGAGGGATCCGTCCCTCGGGAAATTCGGGAGGGAGAGGACTGGTTGGGACTTCGCCGGAATGAGGTGGGGCCTGGCCTTCGGAAAGCCGTTCTTGTTGGGGCTCTTGTCCGAAAAGACGCCGACGATGGCAAAGGTCCCCGAGATTTTCGCGGTGCCCTGCAAGGTTTGTCCGATGTAGGGAAAGAGGTAGAGGTGGTAGAGCTCCGGTCTCGCGTCATTGAAGGTGCCGTTGTTGCCGATGGTCTCGTTGTTGGCGGGATCGGCCAAGGCCGGGAACACCCTGTCCATGTAGCGAATCTTGGAATCGCGCTGTCTGCCCACGACCTGTTCCGCCAAGGTTTTGAGTCGCTCTGCGGACAACTTGCCGCCACCCGCCTTCTCGGAAACGATTCCGCCGCCACCTTGTTCGGGATCGGTGACCCACTCGATTCCAGCGGGTGCCCAGATCGCGTTCACCTGCTGCATGATGAGCTTCGCCTTCTCAATCGTGACCGGCATGTTCATCACCGTTTTTTCGGTGTCACCATTCCGCAGGACCGCTTCGCGCACCATCTCGACTCCCGTGACCAAATGCACCCCCAAGGGCAGGAGGATCGTTTTGTTGGGGTCCTCCGCATGAAGGGAGGCGAGCGGGAGGAAGCAGAGCAACGTGAGGAGGCGGAGGGCGTTCATTAGGAGGGGCGGGTGGGGGCTTGCGTGGCAGGCTGAGTTTGGTTGCGACGCTACTACAAGGATTTCGACCGGGAATCTCAAAGTTCGGGCAGCGAGCTCCCGTAGTGGCAACGTTCAACCGAACTCTTTGGACGGGCTGTGCCGATTTGGATGGTGTAGCTCGCAGCCGGGAGGCTGCTCTGCGACAGGAATGTCGCTGCTCCGTGGCCCAGTTCTCGGACTCCGGGCAGTATACGACGATCCAACAGGATTTGTCCGACCACAACGCGGTGTGGGCCTCCCTGGATCTCCGGGTCCCGAGCCCCGATGTCCTGCAATGGGCGTCGTCGCAGGTGGAGGCGGGGACGGAGGCGATCACCAAGACGGCGGCGACCGCGAGCGACCCCAACGCCGTGGAATACCACTTTGCCAACACCACGATCACGGATCAAACCCATGACAGCGGATGGCAAAGCAGTCCCCTCTATCAGGACAGCGGTCTGGATGCGGCGACGAGCTACAGCTACACGGTCCGGGCGCGGGACAAATCGTCCTACTCTTTCCAGGAGACGGGATGCCTGATCCCGGTGGATTCAATTCCAGGCCGACGGTCAGAGTTGGAGATGTCCTTCCTTTTGGAGGGCCTCCATGATTTTCAGGGCCGCGAAGGCGTCATTGGCGGCGTAGAGGAGTTGCCGCAGGCTGAGATCGGTGGCCGCCCAATTGCTGGTGGTGATGGCTTTGGATTTCGGAAAGCTGAGCTTGAGCAAGGCGCCCATGGCCCCCCGGACGCCGATCTGCCCCCGGTAGCCGAGTTTACGAAAAATCTGATCGAGATCGAGTTCATGGTTGAGCGGGATGCCCAGTCGGCTCCGGATTTGGCCGCGATCATTTTTCAGCCCGAAGCCCACCTTCAGGACGTGTTTGGAAGCGATGACCTCGGCGGCCATTTTCTGGCATGGTCCCCGGTGCAGTTGGAGGATGAAGGCTTTGTCGGTGAGGGCCAGCTGAACGACATGTGGGCCGCCGCTTTTCTCGCCAACCCTGAAGGTCGGTTTGGCTTCGGTGTCAAAGCCCGCAATCCCTGCCGCACAAATTTCGGCTGTGGCGGCTTTGCACTCGGCCTCTGTCTTGGGCACGTGAATGTGGTCCGGGGAGAGTCCGGGGAAGGCGGGCAAGAGCGCCGTCTCTGCTTTGGTGGGAGCCACCGATCTGGGGCCGGCCTTGACCTTGTCCCGATTGTCCGGGCTGGCGGAAGGGGAGGTCGACGAGGGTCTGCGCCGGCGGCGTCGGCGGGGTTTGGGCTGGGGTGTGAGCTCAGGCATCTCGGGCTAAGTGCCGGGTATCTTGGTGAGATCCGTGTCCACAAGCAACCCCCGCGTTTCCCCTTGCTGGAGGGCGGGGCGGTGGTTTGCGGAGTTTACCCGGTCGGCTTGCCGCTATCGTCGTGAATCCCTCTGGTGGTGGGGGCTCCGGTGCGTAACGAGAGGCTTTGGGCAAGTGGGCCGCTCGATGGGAGGGGCGGTCAAGAATCGGTCCTCCGGGACAAGGCGATTCCGAAATCGCATGATGGCCATGGTGATCAGCCAGGCGGTGGAGAAAAAGGCGGCGGCGAGGTAGCAGGAGAGCTGGATGGATTGGGTGGTGAGGAGGGGGAGTTTGTGGGAGGGGTAGAAGGAGTCGGGGAAGAGGGGAGAGCCGGTGTTGCTGGTCCAGAGGCCGACGCTGAACGAGATGAGTTCGGTGAGGGCGATGACGGCGAGGGTACCGGTGAGAACGAGGCGGGGGGAGAGTTTTGGCCAGGGGCCGTGACGGGCGACGGCGGTGCTGGCGATGCCGAGGAGAAAGCCGGGGAGGACGGCGGCTTTGAAGGCCCAGGCGGCGGCGATGAGGTGGGGGTTGCTCAAATTCCAGATGGGGGCGTGGTAGAGGGTGAAGTGCTCGGGGGCGATGCGGACGATGTATTGATCGTGGGCGATGGCGTAGAGGGTGACGAGGAGCCAGATGCCTCCGATGAGGGGGTAGGTGATGGAGCGCTTTTCGGCGATGAGGGTGAAGGAGGGCATGGGGGATTTGGGGTCGTCGTATTGATCGGGCAGGGCCTTTCTCCGCCACGCGGGTCAAGCCCCGTCCCTCCCGGGCGGAGTCGAGCCTCCGCACTCCGGGGGGGGGGGAGGTTTACTGGGTTTGCTCGAAGAGCCATTCGTGGACGGCTTGGTCGGCATAGACCTGGTTGGCGATGCCGTGGTTGCCGTCGGGGAATTCGGTGTATTTGGGTTCGGCGCGTTCCTTTTTGAGGGCCTCGACCATGGTGCGGCTTTGTTGGACGGGAACAGTGGGGTCTTTGGCGCCGTGGAAGACCCAGATGGGGACCTTCTTGAAGGATCCGGCGGAGGAGGGGTTGCCGCCTCCGGCGATGGGGATGCCGGCGGCGAAGAGTTTGGGCTCCTGGGCGAGGAGGTGGAAGGTGCCGTAGCCGCCCATGGAGTAGCCGGTGAGGTAGATGCGCTTTTTGTCGATGGGGAGTTTCTTCACGAGTTCTTCGATGATCTTCAGGACGCTGTCGGCCTTGGATCCGATCCAGCCGTTTTCGTCGGGGCATTGGGGGGCGATGATGAAGCAGGGGCGCTTGCGGTAGTTGTCGTCGTTGCTGAAGGAGCTGGCTTGTCCGGGGGCGTTGGGGGACATGACATCGCCGCTGCGACCGTGGAGATAGATGACGAGCGGGTAGCCGGCATCCTTGGCGCGGCGGAGTTTGCGGTCGCCGTAGATGCGGTATTTGAGGTCGTGGCCTTCGGTGCGTTCCCAGTTGCCGGTGAGGAGTTTGGCGAATTCCCCGTCGGCTTCGGCGTCGTCTTCGTTGGCTGGAGCTTCCTCTTCCTTCTGTTTGACCCAGGCTTGGTCCGCTTCGGAGAGTTTGGCGAGGTCGAAGGTGAAGGTGCGGCGGTCGCTTTGGCGGAGGATGGTGACCTTGCCATTCTCGGAGCGGACGTATTCGGCGGTGATGGTCTTTTCGCCGTCGGCGGTTTTCCACTCCCGCATTTCGGCGAAGGCGGAGGGGAGGGTGAGGAGGGTGAGGAGGAGCAGCCAGCGTTTCATGACCGGAAATGCTGGCTGGCCGCGAGGCGGGGGGCAAACAGATAGTGCGGGGGCGATGAGGGCCTCAGGAATTGAAGGATTCAACCGCGAATGGACACGAATCGACGCGAATGTTGAGAGGTGAGGGGTTCCGGCTGTTAGGCATCCGGGGCGTCGAGGTCGCGGATCGTGTTTTGGAGGAGGTTCAGGAGGACGGGTGGGGCCATGAGGAAGATCCTGTTGGTCCGGTTGTCGGGGAGAATGGTGACCTGGGGATTGTCAGCGAAGCGGGCCTGAAGGAGGAGGGCGATCCGGTGGGGCTTTTCGTGGCGGAGCTCGATGAATCGGGTGGAAGGGGATCTGGGGGGAGTGTCGAGCTGGTCGAGGAATTCCTCGATGGTGTTGAGGGACTGTCTTGAGCAGCGGGCAAAGAGTTTGCCTCGGAAGGATCTGGTGGTGGTGCCGGGGTATAGTTGTTGGAGCATCCGCGCTGCTTCGTCGGCGGCGAGGTAGTGCAGCGGGATCTGGTATTCGGGGGGAGGGAGCGGGGCTTCGGTGGCTCCAGCGGTTGAGAGGAGAAAGAGGGCGAGCAGGGTGATTTTGGAGAGCTTGAGCATGTTGATGAAATGCCAGAGGGGGGAGGATTTGTCTGGAAGTGGGGATGGGGAGTCGGCTGGGCGGTTCCGTCTTCGCTGAGCTACGCCGGGACAGGTGGAAGCCGCCGCC
>JAQCFL010000374.1 GCA_027619375.1 Verrucomicrobiota bacterium
GGCGGGGGGAGCCGGGGTTGGGCGGGTTGGGGGGAAAGTCATTTTTGGAATTTGTGAACAAAAGGGGGGCTTGGGGACACTTACTTTGCGATGCAAAGCTCAAATCAACGCTCCTTATTGGGTTTCAGGCGGTCGCTTCGGGTCCTGAAACTTTGTCCTGCAAAGCTTAAGGTGGGGAGGAGGGGCTGCTGAGATGAGCGGGTTTGAGATCGAGATGGCGGGGGCCTATGGGATGTGTTTCGGGGTGCGGGACGCGGTGGCGGCGGTGGAGGAGTTGGCGGGGCGGGAGGCGGTGACGGTGCTGGGGGAGTTGGTGCACAACGAGGTGGTGCTGGATCGGATGAAGAGGCTGGGGGCGCAGACCGGGAGTCTGGGGGCGCCGGGGGCCGGGACGCGGGAGGTGGTGGTGACGGCGCACGGGGCGTCGGATGCGGACAAGGAGCGCTGGGCGGGTCGGGGGCATCGGGTGACCGACACGACCTGCCCGCTGGTGCGGAAAGCGCACACGGCATTGGCGCAGTTGGTGGCGGGGGGCTGTGCGCCGGTGGTGATCGGGAAGGCCGGGCATGTGGAGGTCAATGGATTGGTAGGGGACTTCCCGGGGGCGCGGGTGGTGTTGAGCGAAAGGGAGGTGGAGGCGCTGCCCTTTGCGGCGAAGATCGGGGTGGTCTCGCAGACCACGCAGCCGATCGAGCGGGTGGAGGCGTTGGTGGCGGCGCTCCGGCGGCGGCATCCGGAGGCGGAGGTTATTTTCAAGGACACCGTCTGTCAGCCGACAAAGCGTCGGCAGGAAGCGATGGACCAGTTGTGTGTGCGAGTGGAGTTCGTCCTGGTGGTGGGCGGGGCGAACTCCAACAACTCCTGGCAGTTGGTGGAGAAGGCGCGGCGCTTGGGTTGTCGGGCGGAACGGGTGGCTCGGCCGGAGGAAGTGAAGGAGCATTGGTTCTACGGATGCCGGACGGTGGGGGTGACCGCGGGGACCTCGACCTTGCGGGAGGCGGTGGAGGAGGTGGTGGGGAGGCTGGAAGAGATCGGGGGGAGGCGGCGGGGAGCGGTTGCAGGTCGGAAGTCGGAGGTCGCAGGATCTGAAGTGGGGAAGGAGGTGGCGGCGTGAACGTGGGGAAATGGATTCGGCGCTTTGAGGGGAACACGGCGGAGGAGGAAGTGGACTGGGAGGCTCCGCTGGAGATGGCGGAGGGGCTGCGGGTGCCTTTGGGGGAGTCCTTGGCTATTTTCCAGCTGGGGGAGACGGGAACGGGCAGCACGCTGCGGCGGTATGTGGAGCGGGTGCAGGGAATGGATGGGTTCGCCGGGTATGAGAAGGCGTTGGAGAAGTTCGTCGGGGAGGAGCACCGGCATGCGGCGATGTTGGCGAAAATGGTGAGTCGTCTGGGAGGAACGTTGCTCGAGAAGCAGTGGTCGAACGGGCTTTTTCGGAGAGTGCGCAAGTTGATCAACCTGGAATTTCAGTTGCAAATGTTGCTGACCGCGGAGCTGTTGGCGGAGGCCTACTACGAGGTTCTCCGTAGGAAGGTGGAGGATGGGCCGATCAAGCAGTTCTGTGCACGGATCGTGAAGGATGAGGTGGGGCACACCGCGTTTCATGCGGAGTTCTTTGGCGAGTTGCAGCATGAGTGGTCATCGTTGTGGCGGATGTTGTGGCGGTGGCAGTTCCGGGTGGTGCACCGGGTGACCTGTGCGGTGGTGTGGTGGGATCATCATCCGTGCTTCCGGGCGCTGGGAGTGCGGCGGGAGGAGTTTGATCAACTCTGCGGGAGGGCCCTGCGGACCTATCTGCGGCGGATGGAACGGGCTGCGGTGGAGGCGGGAGAAGGGGCGTGGGAGCAGATGGTGGCGCTGTGAGTTTTGAACAATGAAAACGACAATGATCATAAAGAGCAAGTTGAAGTATCTGCGGGTCCTGCCTTTGCTGGCCTGTGGATTGGTGGCGGTGGGGATGTGTGCCTACCGGTGTCTGGAGGCCTTGGAGGCCGTGGTGCTGGCGGCGGGAGGAGTGGTGTTGTCCAGCCTGTGGATCGGGGGGCCGTTCGTGTTGGCGGTCTGCCTGGCGGCGCTGGCGCGGGGGAGGGTGGAGCAGGTCGTCTTTGACCTGGCCCTGGTGGGGATGGTGTTGATGGAAGTGGCGGCGCTGGTGCTCTGTGTGTTGCCCTTTGTGGAGGTGTGGGAGGTGTTCCGGTATCTGCCGTTGCTGCAGTTCGGGGGGCTGACGGGTTTGTTGGTGCTGGTGATGGCGGGGAGGCTGGGGTGGCCGGTGCTGGTGGGGGCTTGGAAGAAGCGGCGGGGGGTGGAGGTCGGGGCCGGGGGCTGAAGTCCTGAGCTCAATACACCTATCCCGGAGGGAGGGCCGTCAAGGTCGTAGGTCCTGGGCGAAATGTCCGCTGTTGGCACCCCTCCCGGGGTGCACTCCTCTCTTGGGCCGTCTTCTCCCGGGGTGGTCTTCACTTCGCTCCTCGACCCCGCGCTAATGGCTCTGGATCCCTCCGGAATGCCTCAGCACCGGGGCAGAAAATCAAGAATTGGCAACACTTTTGGGATTTGGGACGTTGAATAGGACGTGATGCGCCACCTACTCCTGCCCCTGATCCTGTTGGCCCTGCCGCTGGATGCCTCCGCCGACAAGTTGAGCGATGTCGACGTCCAATTGCTGATGGACAGGCTGAAGGCGTTGAAGGAGGGCGAGAAGGGCCGCTCGGGATCGCGGCTGGGGACGGCGAAATCGGCCTTTGATGCGGCGATCCGGAGCGACGACGCGGCGCACGAGTTGTATTTGATGTGTGTGGAGAAGGTGCGGTTCGAGGACGAGAAGTTGTCGTCGCAGGCTTTCCGGGAGTGGAAGCGCCGGCACAAGGATCGGGACGACTCGCCGGAGTTTCGGCGGGCCTTGCGGCATCAGTTGAACTGGCTGACCCTGACCTTGGAGGCGGCGGGGGGGAAGGATCGCGGCGAGTTGGGGCCGAAGGCGATGGAGCGCCTGGATGCCATCATGAACGATGCGGAGGAGTTGAAGGGGCAGCAGGGGATGTTGCGGCAGGACGTGCTGCAAACCGTCTTTGCGACGGCCTACAATTTGGGAGGGGTGGAAGTGGAAGACTGGCCGAAGGTGCCGTTGCTGTTGCCGGAGATTTACGACAAGATCATTCTGCCTCCGCTGCGCAAGCCGGGCAAGTTGGAGTCGCTGCGTGCGGGGTGGATGAAGCGCATCCTGCAGGAGGGGATCATGGTGGAGCGATGGGGTCGGGAGGGAGAGCGTGGTGAGCCGTCGGCGGACATGTCGCGATTCCTGACCGAGAAGCGGCCGGACTTGCAGTGGGAGATGGAGGTGGATCTGTTCAAGGCGGGGGATCAGCGGGCCGCGGCGTTGCGGATGCTGGCGCACATTGAGAAGTATCTGGGGCACAAGAGTGAGGCGAAGTGGATCACGGGTTTCGAGGGCTTGGTGAAGGGGACGCCGG
>JAQCFL010000375.1 GCA_027619375.1 Verrucomicrobiota bacterium
CGGGGGGTGGGGAGGGAGGAGCCGCCGGGGCGGTAGAGGAGGGCGTTGAGGGTGGCGCGGGCGGCCTCCTGGCGTCCCTTGGCGATGGCGAGGCGTTGATCGAGACGGGTGATTTCGTTGCCGAGGCGGAGGAGGTCTTGCTGGGAGGCCTTGTTGACGGCGATGCGGGCGTCGACGGATTCGCGGAGGGACTTGAGGATGGCCTTGTTTTCGCCGACCACGGCGGCGGTTTTGCGGGAGAGGAAGTAGTCCCAGTAGGCGATGCGGATGCGTTCGGCGAGGGTTAGTTCATCGGCCTGGAGTTGGGCCCGCATGGCATCGGCCATGCGGAGGGTGGCGAGTGATTGTTCGCCGCGTTTGCCGGGGTAGGGGATCTTCTGTTGGACGCCGAGGCCGAACTGCGATTCGCCGGCGGCGGTTTGGGCCATTTGGCCGGCGGTGACCGAAGCGCTGGGATCGGGGAGGTAGCGTTTTTGGATGGCGGACTGCTCGAGGGCGGCGATGCGGGAGCGGGTGGCCTGGAGAGAGGGATGGTGTTTGAGAGCGGCGGCGACGAGGTCGTCCTCGTCGGCGGAGCTGGAGATGGAATAGGAGGTGGGCCTGGAGGTCGCGCTGCCGGAGGTGGGTTGGGTGAAATCCGCCGGGAGATCGGTGCCCGGAGTTTGGCACGCGGCCAAGAGGAGGGGGGCGGCGAGGAGTCCGGTGAGGAGGAAAAGGTTCATGGTGCGGGGAAAGCCGGGATGGGGATGGGACCCATCCCGGCGGATTGATGTTTAGTGGTCGTGACCGGCGTGCTCGGCGTTTCCGGCTTTGACCATTTCGACGAACTTGGCGGGGTCGGCCTTGAACTTCGGCAGGCATTCCTTGCAGCAGAGGCGCACTTCGGTGCCTTCGTGGGTGACGACGACAGGTTTGCCCATGCTGCCGAGTTCCTCGCCGGAGACGGGACAGACCTTGAGCGGGTAGTCGTCTGCCGCGGCCGCGACGGGGGCCGGGGTCTCCGGTTCGGTGGTGGTGGTTTTCTTGTCTCCGCAGGAACTGAGGAGGAGGGTGGCGGCAGCGAGGCCGCCGAGGATTTGGATGGTTGTTTTCATAATGTTGGATTGTTTAGTTGTTCTGTTGAGTGTTAGGATGCTCCGACGGAATCGGAATGTTCAGTGAGAGACCGCGGGAAGGCCCTGGAGGGGATGGCGCGGTCAGGAGGGCGCGAGGGGAGGTCCAAGTCCGACGGACGGGGCCCGCTGGGCGGGGTGGGGCGTGGAGATCACGCCACGTCGGTGCGTCGGGGAAAGATCCCGGGGGCGGGTATCAAAGCAGATACCGGCAGTGCAGTCGCCACGCGGGTGGCGGCGGGGGCAGGTTGACGCTGGGGGAGGGTTCCCCGAGAGCGGCGACCGGAGTGAAGATGGGCTCAAGCGAGAAGGTGGGCACGAGGGCCGGGAGCGCGTCGAAGAGGGGTTCGATGACGGCGGCCTTGGATTCGAGCAAGGCGGTCCGGTTCTTTGCGCAAGGGCAGGAGGGTGGCTGCTTGTTGCGGTCGGGCGACTGGCTTTGCTGCTGGGCCTTTTTCGCGCAACAACTGGGGAGGGCAGGGGCGGCCTTGTTACCGAGGAGCGTCTGGATGGTGCAGCAGCAAACCGGGTTGGCGACCGAGAGGGCCAAAATTACTGCCAGAAGTTTGCCAGCTACGGTCACAGCTGTGAGATAGCACCGGGTTGGATATATTCCAAGAAATAAGAGGGGGCGCGAGGGATGATGTCGTGGTTCGGTCATCCGGGCCGGACTGGGGCGGTGCAAATTGCGTGAGTGGGCCTGCCGAGCTTTGCATTTTGCAAACAACGGGACCTTGTGCGGGGTGGTCTGGAAGGGTTCCGGTGGCGTGAATGGGCTCTGTCCGTCAAGGGGTTCTGGAGATCGGCACCGTGCGGAAGGCGGGTTGGAACGCCGGCTGCGAGTATCATCTCGTTCATGCGTCGCGGAGACAGGCAACCCCCGCTCGGCGCATGAAGTGAACACTAACCAAACAACGAAAATGAAAGCAAGAAACTATATAATGGCCGGTGGACTGAGCTTGGCCTTGGGAGGATTGGCAGTGGCCGATCATCACGAGACGACCGATGCGAATGCCCCGAAGGATGGGGTCGTGCACTTCATCAAGGCCGAGGCAATTACCGGAAAGGACGTCTGGGATTTCCATGGCGACAAGCTGGGCTCGGTACACTGTGTGTTGGTGAAACCGTCCGGGAAGCGCGTGCTTCTCGTGTTGAACACGGACGAGCTCCTGGAGAAGGACCACAAGGTGGCGATTCCCTTGGAGCGCTTCCATGTGAAGCAGAAGGAGGGCGCTCCTGACGAGGTGACCTACGCTCTGGACACCACCAAGGAGCAACTCAACCTTGCGCCGAAGTATGAAAAGGAGTCCAAGTCCGGACTCTACGATGATGCGAACGAGAAGCCGATCTACCGCTACTGGAAGGTCAAGATGGAAGAAGCCGCGGCTGCGGTGGAGAAAGCGGCGGATGCGGTTGAGAAGAAGGTGAAGGGGGAGGAGTAAGGCTCCCTCCTCGTTCACCCACTTCCTGATGTGGAAGCGGCCCCGTTCGGCGCCTTCGGGTTCCGGGCGGGGTGCGGGTTCGCAGGGGTGGGTTGCGGATACCTTGCTGAGGAGTGAAAATGAGGATCGGGTGAATTGACGGAGCAAGTGGGCAAACTCAGAGGCAGGCTGTGCCTGCCTGCACTGACGTCTGGGTTCGCTCTGGCCCTCGGCAGCCAACACCCAGGAATCACTTCCGCTTGGATCTATGCGGCCTTTGGTCAAAGATTGATTTTGGGGCCCTCTGGTTGGGGGGCGATCGCGCTTCAAGGTGGCGAAGTCGGGCTTCAATCCGACGCATCCCTTGACAATATGCGGGGCCGTGAGGATTCTGTGGGGGCGTGGAAAAGATCGAGATCCCTAGAAAAGCCATTTATCGGCTGTCCATTTACCAGCGGTGTCTGCGGAAGCTGCTGGAGAATGGGATGGAGACGGTGAGTTCCTCGGCTTTGGCGAAGGCGGCGGGGGTGAAGTCGTCGCAGTTGCGGAAGGACCTGGGGTATTTCGGGCAGTTTGGGACGCGGGGGCTGGGGTATTCGGTGGAGGAGTTGCTGACGGCGATCCGGGAGTTGCTGGGGCGGTCGCAATTTCAGCCGGTGGTGTTGGTGGGGGCGGGTAATTTGGGGTCGGCGCTGTTGCGGTATTCGGGATTTGAGAAGGAGGGATTTGAGGTGGTGGCGGCGTTTGATGCCTTTCCGGATACGGTGGTGAAGCGGGGGATCACGACCCCGGTGCTGGCGATCGAGGAGATGTTGGCGTTCATTCGGACGAAGGAGGTGCGGTTGGCGATTCTTTGTGTGCCGGCGGAGAATGCGCAGGAGGTGACGAACGATTTGGTGGGGGCGGGGGTGACGGGGA
>JAQCFL010000376.1 GCA_027619375.1 Verrucomicrobiota bacterium
TGAACGGGATTGATGCGCTGCTCTCGATTTCGCAGTTGCCCGGCGGAGTTCCGGCGACGACGGTGGGCCTGCACAGCAAGGCGCCGCTGAATGCAGCGATGGCGGCGCACCGAATACTGAAGCTGGCGGGGGCGTAAAAACCCGCTCAACTCCCACACTTTGAACGAATGGCAATGATTTTTGATGCGGGACAAATCGCGGGGGCGGTGGCGTCCCTGGCGGCCCAGATCCGGGAGGGTGTGGGGGAGAGCAAATTTGCCATTGTGGGGATCCGGAGTCGGGGTGACGAGGTGGCGGAGCGGGTCAGCGCGTTGTTGCGGGAGGCGGGGATCGAGCATGACAACGGGATGTTGGACATTTCGCTCTACCGGGACGACCTCTCGCATTTGGAGCAGAATCCGAAGCTGCAGAGCAGCGAGATCGAGTTTCCGGTGGATGATGCGCGGGTGATCCTGGTGGACGACGTGCTCTTCACGGGACGGACGATCCGGGCGGCGCTGGATGCGCTGACCGATTATGGGCGGCCGCGGCGGGTGGAGTTGGCGGTGCTGATCGACCGGGGGCACCGGGAGTTGCCGATTGCGGCCGATTACGTGGGCATTTCCCTCGAAACGGAGCGAATGGACCATGTTTTGGTCCGGCTGAAAAATACTGATGGCGAAGACGCGGTCGAGTTGGTAAAGCGCACCTAGCGAATGGCACGCAAAGACTTCCTCGATATCGCCTCGTTAAGTCGAGAGGAGGTCGAGCTTTTGCTGGAGCAAGCGATTCCCTTCAAGGAGCTCTTCACGCGGTCGGTGAAGAAGGTGCCAGCGCTTAAGGGCAAGTCGGTCCTGATGCTTTTTTACGAGCCGAGCACGCGGACGCTTTCCTCGTTCGAAGTGGCGGCGAAGCGGCTCTCGGCGGATGTGACGGTCTTTGATGTGCCGCATTCCTCGGTGGTGAAGGGGGAGTCGGTGAAGGACACCATCGACACGCTGCAGGCGATGCGGACGGACTACATCGTGGTGCGGCACAAGCAGGCGGGGCTGCCACTGTCGATCGCCCGACAGACGCGGGCATCGGTGATCAATGCGGGGGACGGGGCGCATGCGCATCCCACGCAGGGCTTGCTGGATGCCTTCACCTTCAAGGAGGTCTTTCCGGAGACGGACGGGCGGCGGGTGTTGATCGTGGGGGACATCCTGCACAGTCGGGTGGCGCGATCGACCTGCACGGTGTTGCGGAAGTTGGGGGTGGAGGTGGCCTTTCTGGGGCCGGGGTCGCTGGTGCCGCGGCACGGGCCGGAGGGGGTGCCGCGGTTTACGGACTACGAGGAGGCCATGAAGTGGAAGCCGGATGTGGTCTATCTGCTGCGGGTGCAGATGGAGCGGCTGGATGCGCCGTTCTTTCCGAGTCTGCGGGAGTATCACAAGGTCTATGGGGTGACCGAGGAGCGGTTCAAGCGGATCGCGGGGGAGGGCATCTACATCATGCATCCGGGGCCGGTGAACCGCGGGGTGGAGCTTTGCCATGCGGTGATGGACTACGAGCGGAGTTTGATCGATCAGCAGGTGGAGAACGGGATCGCGGCGCGGATGGCGGTGTTGTATTCGCTGAAGCCGGGAGGGGAGCGGTGAAGGAGGGTGCCAGACTGAATGAAGAGGTGTTCGCCTACAAGCTAGAGCGTCGGGCTCGGTTGCGGGGTTTGTCGTGGGAGGACAAGGTGGCGTTGATCGTGCGGATGCGGGATTCACTAGATAGAACTCAATGGAAGCGACCCTCAAAGTCCTCAATCGGATGGAGCGAGAAGGAGTCATCGGAAACTACGCGATTGGAGGGGCCATAGCCGCCTCCTATTACGTTGAGCCGACTGTGACTTACGACTTGGACATCTTCGCCGCGATCAAAGAGCGTGGCGGATTGGTTGATCTGAGTGGCGTTTATGAGTGGCTTCGGGCGGCGGGGTTTTCGGCGCAGGGCGGTGGGGTGTTGGTAGAAGGGTGGGAGGTGCAGTTTCTTGTCCCTGGAGATCCCTTGGTGCAAGAGGCTCTGGAAATGGCAGAGGTTGTGACTTTCGGATCCACCCAGACCAGAATTTTCAGCGCCGAGCATCTTGCGATGATAATGCTTCAATTGGGGCGACCCAAGGACCGGGCGCGCTTGGCTCAATTCCTGGATGAGAAAGCGTTGGATGCGGGAAGGGCAGCGGAACTCGCAAGCCGCTTCGACCTCGGCGAAAAATGGGCAAAATTTCAGGCCGTATTCGGGAGATTATCTGACTAGAACAAACACGAAACGATGAACATATTTTTTCAAGGCGGACAGGTGGCGAGTGAGGATGGGGCGCCGGTGGTGGCGGATGTGTGGGTGCAGGACGGGGTGGTGAAGGCGGTGGGTGCGGAATTGAAGGTGCCGGAGGGTGCGCGGGTGATCGCGGCGGCGGGGAAGATCGTTTCGCCGGCCATGTTTGATGCGCACGTGCATTTCCGGGAGCCGGGGCAGGAGCACAAGGAGGAGATCGCGACGGGGACGGAGGCGGCGATCAATGGCGGGGTGACGGGGGTGGTGATGATGCCGAACACGACGCCGGCGATTGATTCGGCGACGGTGGTGAAGATGGTGTTGGAGAAAGCGGCGGAGGTGTCGCGGATTCCGGTGTATACCTCGGGGTGCATCACGAAGGACCGGGCCGGCAAGGAGATGGCGGGGATCGACGGGATGCGGGCGCTGGGGGTGGTGATGTTGACGGATGATGGGGATCCGGTGGCGGATCCCTCGGTGTTGAAGCGGGCCATGGAGTATGCCACGGAGTTCGGGATGTTTTTTGCGAGTCACTGCGAGGTGGCGGAGTTGTCGGGGCCGCGGGCCATGAACGAGGGGCGGAAGAGTTATCAGCTGGGGATTCAGGGGAGTCCGGCGTGCAGTGAGGAGATCTGCATGGATCGGGACATCCGCCTGGCGCATGCGACGGGGGCGCACGTGCACATTCAGCATGTGTCGTCGGCGATCGGGATGGAGACGGTCCGCTGGTGGAAGAAGATGGGGGCGCGGGTGACGGCGGAGGTGGCGCCGCATCATTTGCTCTACAATGAGGAGGACATCGGAGAATACGACACGCACTACAAGATGAACCCGCCGCTGCGGACGGCGGCGGACAATGCGGCCTTGTTGCAGGGGTTGAAGGAGGGGGTCTTTGATTTGATCGCGACGGATCACGCGCCGCACACCGAATTTGAGAAGGCGCAGGATTTCGTGACCGCGCCGAACGGGGTCATCGGGTTGGACACGGCCCTGGTGGTGTTGTTTCACCACTTTGTGGCGACGGGGGAATTCGGGTGGGATTTGTTGGTGAAGCGTTATTCGGCTGAGCCGCGGCGGATGATGGGGCTGGAGGCGGCGCGGGTGGCGGAGGGGGAGAAGGCGGAGTTGATTTTGTTCGATCCGAACGGGGAGACGACCTTCAC
>JAQCFL010000377.1 GCA_027619375.1 Verrucomicrobiota bacterium
GCCTTGTTTCACCAACTCGGGGACTTGCCAGAGCCGGAATTCACCCACAGATTCTGCTGAAGAGCCAAATTCCTTTAGCGCCTTACCAGCATCGGCAAGGAACAAATGCCCTTTCTTGTGATATTCCCCAACAATGTTATCCACATTGATCCCAACCAGAATCCGGACAACTGGCACCTTCTCCAAGTAGGGTCGGATAGCGAAATATCCGGATGCCCGAAGATAACCAACCAAGGCGTCAAACCGCTCCAAGTCAGGATTGTACTCGAAGATCCCCTCGAATTTCTTGAGCAGCGTATTGCTGCCATCATTGGTAAAAAAGCGGGTGGACATCAGAAGGTGCGAACAATGGGAAACCAAGAAATCTTAATCGCCAAACGACGATCCCGAAGGATTCTCATGAACAAGAAGAATCTAGAAAGGCCTACAACCATCCGGCAAGCTCTCAGTTGCCCCAAATATCCCGAGAGTTAACGCCAATGGAGCATTCGTCGTGGCCAAAGTTGCAAATTCTGGGAGTCCGGGCTGCGCGCCCATTCTCTCACTCCCCAAACACCACCACCGCCTCCGGCAACTCCCGCCCGATCTCTTCCACCCGATACCCAAACCCCGCCCCGCTCAAGGTCCCCAAATCGACCATCCCCTCACGCCGCTGGTAAATCCCCGGATGCACCCGCGCCTCCACCGCCGAGGCCTCCGGATAAAACTGCATCCCGTTCGTCTCCACCCCCATGATCGTCCCCACGTGGGCCGCCAACAAACAATGCGGCACCTGTGCCAGCATCGGGTTGGTCAAATCCTGCACCATCAGGGTCATCCCGTGCGCCTTCGCCCAACACGCCGAAAGAATCGCCCCGGTCTGCGTCTTGCAGGTCTTCAGCGCCACCCCCGTCCACCCCAACTCCCGGCCCAACCGCACGAACCGCCAGTCATGCGCACTCTCATCCAAAAACAACGGCTTCCGCGCCGAAAGACTGTGCGTGTCGATCGGGTTGGCCTCCAAATCATACGGAAACGGCTGCTCCACATAGAGTATCATCCCATACAACCGCGGATGCTCGTCCCGCAGCCGATCCAAAAACCCCTTCACATACTCCGGATCGGTCACCGTGCAGTTGAAATCCGTCGTCAACCACTCCACTCCCGACTCCAGCGATATCTCCCCCACCCTCACCACACGCGCATGGTCCCACTCCTGATCATTCCCCCGCAGCTTGATCTTCAAACACCTCAGCCCGTCCCGCTCGATCCAGTCCCGCTACAACACCGGATACCCGTCCTCTGGCTCCTCCCCGCTCAACTCCCCGGCCTCCAGCGGATCCAACCCGCCCACCAAATGCCACGCCCTCATCCTTCGCGGCACCTCCGCCACCAGATAATCACCCGGATACTTCCCCACAAAGCTTACCGTCTCCCCTTCCGCCTCCACGAACGTCGACAGGTCCCGGTTCATGAACACCGCATTGTAGGTTTCATAAATCGGCCGCCCCACCAACTGCCCATAGGCGTCGTGCAGCGCAATGTCGAACAAGGAACAACACACCAACGCCGCTAAATGCGGCATCGGATCCTTCCCTGCCCGTTCCTCCGCATTGAATTTCGCCAACAACCCGTGCAGCACGGTCTCCTGAAAGACCTGCCCCACCTCCAGCGCATGCCCCATCTCCCCAAACTCCGCCCAAGCCTCCGCCAAGACCACGCAAAAGGCCTTCAACGCCTCATGCCGCTCCTCATACGGTGCCGCCGAAGGCCACACCCACTGCACACTCAACGGCGTCTCCCCCCACCCCTCCGCCACCGCCCCATCCCGGCCCCGCACCGTCATCCTCACCCGCGCACAGGTCACCTGGGTCAGCACCTCCGCCCCGAACTTCAACGGCACCCGCGTCTCCACCGGCAGGAAATACAGCGTCGTCCCGGTCGGGCGGATGTCAGTGGACTTGCACATCGTTGATCCAACCCTACACCCCAAAATACCGCGCCGCATTCCCGTAACAAATGTTCCGGATCATCGGCCCCACCAGCGCATCCTCGTCCGGGATCTCCCCCTTCTCCACATCCCGGCCGATCAGGTTGCACAGCACCCGCCGGAAATACTCGTGCCGCGGATACGACATGAACGACCGCGAGTCCGTCAGCATGCCCACGAATCGCGACAACAGGCCCAGATTCGACAGCGCGTTCAACTGCCACTCCATCCCCTCCTTCTGATCAAGAAACCACCACCCGCTCCCATACTGCAACTTCCCGGCCAGCGTCCCGTCCTGGAAATTCGCCACCATCGCCGCCACCACATAGTTGTCCGCCGGGTTCAGGTTATAGACGACCGTCCGCGGCAACTGGTCATCCACATCCAGCCCGTCTAAAAACCGCGACAGCCCCAGCGCCTGCGGCACATCCCCCATCGAATCACAACCCGCATCCGCCCCGACCTTCGCCATCAACCGGGTGCTGTTGTTGCGCAGCGGCCCCAGGTGCAACTGCATCACCCAGCCCCGCTCCGCATTCCACTGACCGAACAAGCGCATCAGGTTCGAGACAAACATCCCGTAGTGCGCCTCATCCGCCGCCTTACCCAAACGCGCCGCCCCGAAGATCGCCTCCGCCTCCGCATCCAGACAAAAGTCCCCATAGGCCCGGTCCAACCCATGATCCGATACCCGGCAGCCCTGTTCGTGGAAAAAATCATGCCGCTTCCGCAGCGCCGCCACGAAATCCGCGTAATTCGCGATCTCCATCCCCGCACTCGCCGCCAACTTCTCCACCCACGGATTGAACAGCTCCGGCCGGTGCACATTCAGCGCGTTGTCCGGCCGGTAGGTCGGCAACACCTTGGTCGAGATCCCCAACCCCGCGATGGTCTGATGATGGGCCAAATCATCGGTCGGATCATCCGTCGTCCCCACCATCGCGACGTTGAACTTCTTCAGAATCCCCTGTGCCGACAACTCCGGCGAGGCCAACTTCTCCTCCGTCTCCTCCCAAATCGCCTCCGCCGTCTCCTCCGACAACAGCGTGTCGATGTCGAAGTAGCGCTTCAGTTCCAAGTGCGTCCAGTGATAAAGCGGATTGCGCAGCGTCTGCGGCACCGTCGCCGCCCAGGCCCGAAACTTCTCCTTTGGCGGAGCATCCCCCGTGATCAACCGCTCCTCGATCCCGTTGGCCCGCATTCCGCGCCACTTGTAGTGATCTCCCTCCAGCCAAATCTCCGCAATGTTCGCGAACTGCCGGTTCCGCGCCACGTCCGCCGGCGGCAGATGCGTGTGATAATCAAAGATCGGCTCTCCCACCGCAAACTCGTGGTAAAGCCGCCGCCCCGCCTTCGTCTCCAGCAAAAAATCGTCGTGAATGAATACCTTCCCCATCGCCTCGCCACTCTGCCTACTCCCTCCCCACCCCGCAACCCTCCAATCACCGCAAGCCTCCCCCCGTGGCTGTCGG
>JAQCFL010000378.1 GCA_027619375.1 Verrucomicrobiota bacterium
CCCGCGCCCCATTATAGCCCCCCGGGCCCGTTCCGATGATCACCACCCCCAATTCTCCGCCCTCCCCCATCTCCCCCAGTGCCTCCCCCAGCGGATTCATCAACACTTCCGAAGGTTTTCTCCCCGCCGACACACTCTGCTCCCACAACAACGCCCCCCCACGCCCCAGCGCCACCGACGCTTCAGGCGCAGTGCTGTCGATGGCCAATGCGTAGCTCTCGGACACGCAGACACCTTAGCCAACCCTGCTCCGCGGCCAATGCCGAATCGGCCCCATTTCGTGTCTTGCCTCAATCACCGCTTGCACCTATCCATGCCCCGCGCAACGCTGAGTTCAACCACCCCGCGCACCAAAAATTTCCATGTCTGACTACGCAAAAGGCCTCGAAGGCGTCATCGCCAATGAATCCGCCCTCTCCAATGTGGAGGGCGCCGCCGGCAAACTTTCCTACCTCGGCTACGAAATCAACGACCTCGTCGAACACTGCTGCTACGAGGAAGTCCTCTACCTCCTCCACGAAGGCAAACTCCCCAACCGCAGGGAACTCTCGGTCATGGAGTCCGCCCTGCGCAACGACCGCCGCATCCCCCAGGGCGTCATCGACTTCCTCCAGTCCGCCCCCAAGGACGCCAACCCCATGGACATCGTCCGCACCGGCGTCTCCATGCTCGGCCTCTACGACAAACGAGCCAAAATCGGCGAACCCGACCAGGACGCCAACCGCCAGGTGGCCCTCTCCATCTGCGCCCAGATCCCCGTCATCGTCGCCTACTACCACCGCTCCCGCCAGGGCCTCGCCCTCCCCCCCGTCCGCAACGACCTCTCCGAAGCCGCCCACTTCCTCTACCTCATCACCGGCGAGGAACCCGGCGAAGCCGCCACCAAGACCCTCGACGTGGCCTACATCCTCCACGCCGACCACGGCATGAACGCCTCCACCTTCTCGGCCCGCGTCACCGTCGCCACCCTCTCCGATTTCTACTCCGCCATCACCTCCGCCATCGGCACCCTCAAAGGACCCCTCCACGGCGGAGCCAACGAAGGCGTCATCAAGATGCTCCACAAGATCGGCTCCCTCGACAAGGTCGACGCCTTCGTGGACGACTGCCTCGCCCGAAAAAAGAAGATCATGGGCATCGGCCACCGTGTTTACAAAACGTTGGACCCCCGCGCCCCGCAGCTCCAGAAGATGGCCATCAAACTCACCGAGGAACTCGGCGAGCCCAAGTGGATCCAGATGTCCGAGCGCATCGCCGAACTCATGCGCGAAAAGAAAGGGCTCAACGCCAACGTCGATTTCTACTCCGCCACCGTTTACTACTCCCTGGGCATCCCCACCGACCTCTTCACCCCCATCTTCGCCATCGCCCGGACCTCCGGCTGGACCGCCCAGGTCCTCGAGCAACTCGAAGACAACCGCCTCTACCGCCCCCTCACCAAATACATCGGCCCCTCCACCCTCATGCCCGTCCCCCCCATCGACGAGCGCTAAAGGGGAGCGTGGGCGTCCCGCCCGCATTCCGTCCCCCAGTGGCGTGACCGTCCCGGTCGCCAGCCCTCCCCTCTCGTGGCGGCGGTTTCCAACCAACAGTGTTCGGCATGGATGGTGCTTTAAAAATCTGACGGGTTGGTCCTGATACAGGGTTGAGTTTTCACTGGCCAATTTCCAAATAGGCTCCAGTCCCCAAATTCAAATCCGGAGTCCCCCCCAAGCGAAAGGGCGGGCCCACACAGCCCACCCTTTCTGATTCCACACAATATCACACGTCTTCCAAGGGGGAAGTCAGCGGCGCTTCGATCCGGTCTCCCGAGCCTCCACACGCGCTGTCCCCCTTCCAACCGCACCCCCACGCCCCCATTTCCAAACTTTCCCCAACGATTTTTCCCAACGATTGTTTCCCATTCTCCCCGAAATCTCACAGCATGAACGGAATCGACCCTCGCCGGTCCAATCCAATGCCATGATCCGCGCCCTCGTTCTCTGCCTCCTCCTCGGCGCGGGACCAACCGACGCAGGCCAGATTCCCAACGCCAAAGCCCTCCTCGGCTACTTCGGCCCCTCCAACCGCGACCCCTTCCAAAACCCCGACTCCGACCCCGATCAACACAAACCCTTCGACCCCCTCAACATCCCCAACGGCTTCCGCCTCCGCTAGGTTTCCCCTCCCAACCGGAGCCGCGACATTCCTGTCGCAGAACAGCCTCCCGGCTGCGACATACCCAGCCACACCCACCCCATCCCGCCTCCCCAAGTGGCGTAACCTTCTTCGTCCCTGAAGGGGACCGGGCACAAAGGCCATGGCTTCAGCCATGGTAATCCGGCCCCCCAACGCTCCCACCCTGACCGGGTGGCGGCAACTCCAGCCCCTCCATTGCCCCGCAGCGGCACAGCCCCAACAACCAATCTCCTCACCTCCAAACTCCAAAAAAACCGGCATCCCCCGTCTTCACCAAAGCTTCCAACGCCGGTTGCGCTGTCTCCTCACACCACACCATCAACCGATCCCGCTCCTTGATCACCCGGCGTGCCTCCAATGCTGCGGTCACATGAATCCGAACATCCTCTTCCGTCCGCCGATCCTGACGAAAGTAGATCGACTTGTTCTCCGGAAACGCCCGCAGCATCATCTCGGCCGTTTTCCAACGATACACTTCCCCCTTCTCAAAGAGTGGAGGGATCTGCGCCAGGGCCTCCAGCAACTCAGACGGAGTCCGCCCCAGCATAGACTGCCCCGTGGCTACCACATCCGTTTCTTCCCAGTTGCCCCCCGCTGAACTCCAACCCAAGTTCAGGAACACCCAGAAGTTCCCAAATTCCTTCAATTCCACAGCACCCAGAGAGTAAATCAGCCTCCAGCCCCCGATCTTCGAATCCGCGAAATCCACATCCTTCTCTCCATGCTGGTGGGCGTTCCAAGAAGCACTGAACGCCTCATACCCCCCCAAGCTCGCACGAAGATAGGCTACGAACCATACACACTCGGCCTTCGAAAGAAGTCCACGCCAGCTACCGACAGTCAAATTCACCAGGCCACCATCGCCGGGCACCTCGGCCATACACTCCTTGCCATCGAGGCGAGCCACAGCCCGCCCCTTAAACAAGGCAACGTCTAACATCTTCGCGAACTCCTCCGCCTCCTTCGCATTCAATTCCGTTTCCGCTCCGTAACCGATCCGCAAGACGAACTCCAGTGACACCTCCCCTGCCTGCGTTTTCTTCAGATCGTAGGTCGGAGCGCATTGGTTCATGAGCCGTAACAGAATCCCCGACGACTTTTCGGGAAACCCGGGCACCGTATCCCTCGCCAACTCCAACCTCAACTCCGACCCATACTTCACCTCCCCCGCCGCCGCCCCCAGTCCCAGCGCCGCAAACGCCCCGGTCACAATCATCGCACCCCTTCTCATCGCACCCCC
>JAQCFL010000379.1 GCA_027619375.1 Verrucomicrobiota bacterium
CCCACCTGCCCCACCTCCACTCCCACGTCTCTTCCCTTGGACATTGGACATTCCTTGTTCGATATTGGAAGTTCCTCCCCGTCCCCAACCACCATGCGCTTCCTCTCCACCCTCGCCCTCCCCTTCGTTCTCGCCACCCCCGTCACGAATGCCCAGGACTGGCCCGCCTACCTCGGCGACGGCACCGCCATCGTCAAGGGCACCATGAACGGCGACTGGAAATCCTCCCCACCCAAAACCCTCTGGAAAAAAGAGATCGGCAAAGGCTGCACCAGTTGGGCCATCGCCAATGACCGCGCCATCGTCGGCGGCAACGACGGCAAACAGGACACTTGGTGGTGCTTCGATGCCCCGTCCGGCGACCTCCTCTGGAAACACAGCTACAAACAGGCCCTCGACCCCAAACTCTACGAAGGCGGCCCCAACTGCACCCCCACCATCGACGACGGCCTCGTTTACACCCTCAGCAAAACCGGCAAACTCTTCTGCCTCAAACTCTCCGACGGCACCGTGGCCTGGGAAAAGGACCTCGCCAACGACTTCGCCGGCCGCGCCCCCGACTGGGGCTACTCCGCCTCTCCCACCATCCACGGCGACCTCCTCCTCACCCTCCCCTCCGGCAAAAAAGGTGCCCTCTACGCCCTCGACAAGAAGACCGGCAAGACCGTCTGGAACTCCACCAACGACGCCCGCCCCGGTTACGCCGCCCCCGTCATCACCAAACTCAAAGGCACCACCGCCGCCCTCGTCTTCCACGGCCGCAACCTCCTCGCCTACGACCTCGACAAAAATGGCGCCGTCCTCTTCGACCAATCCTGGCGCACCCCCTGGGACGTCAATGCCAGCAACCCCCAACTCCACAACAACAAGCTCTTCATCGCCTCCGGCTACGGCATGGGCTACGCCGTGGTCGATGTCTCCGGCTCCAAACCCAAGATGGTCCACAAGGAAAGCGAAACGCGCATGATCTTCCAGAACAGCCTCCTCGTGGACGGCGACATCATCGGCGTCTTCGGCGACAAGAACATCGACGCCGAACTCATCCGCATGGACCTGGCCTCCGGTGACGTCCGCTGGAAGGTCAAACTCCCCGGCACCCGCGGCTCCTCCCTCCTCGTCGGCGACCAACTCGTCTGCCTCCTGGAAACCGGTGACCTCCTCACCGGCACAGCCACCAAGGACAAATTCACCGAAACCGGCCGCCTCAAAATCCTCGACAAACGCTGCTGGTCCTCTATCGCCTACGCCAACGGCCGCCTCTTCGCCCGAAACAACAACGGCCAGGCCGTCTGTCTCGACGCGTCGAAATAGCCCGCCCTCCGGTCCCCGGTCCCCGCCTCAGAGAGATCGGAACTTCGGTGAGCCGAAAACAGGGTTGCCCCAGCCTTTTCGTTGAAATCAGGTGTCTTGGGCCGCAATGCGTTTCAGACGGAATTTCCGCTCACCCCTGACCACAGGCACCACGATGACCAGCCCAAGGGACAGGCCATCTATCCACATGAACCGGCCATCTACTCGAACCGAATCGTCCAATGGAATCCGGCTCCGGACCGGTCACTCGATTCGAAAAAAGCAGCCGGGGTCGAGAACACTTGGCAGGGGGACGGTGGCCTCGTAGATCCCGGGGCTCGGCTCGTTGATGGTCGCGGCGGCGGTGTGGTCGACGGTCAGCGACGGCAGGGCGGCCCCGCCCTTGATGACCCAGTTGGTGCGGGAAGCTTCACCCGTGAAGTGGAAGGTGTGGGTGGTCCCGCTCTTCTGGTAGCTGGTAATCAGGGTGGGAGCAGTAGTGGCAGACGGTTCGTAAACGTACTGGAGAGTGACGTTGCCACCCTGATGGGCGACAGACAGGTCCACGTAGGCATTGAAGACGTTGGAAACGGTGGAGTATTGCGGCTGCGATGTCGGGATGATGGCAATGTGAAAAAAGGAAAGCCCAACCACGTTTCCGGTCCCGATGAAGTCGGCTGGTTTCAGGTCGGGATCGCTGGCGGGAAGCGACCCCTCGGTGGCCGTGTCGCCTCCGTTGGAGAAACCACCGTATTCGGTGGTGGTGGAGGCCTGGAAGTAGAACATCTCCTCAAAGGTGTAGTCGTCCGGATCTCCATCCTGGACCCCCACCGAGTTGAGTCCGCCGCTGTCGAGGGTGACCACCTTGCCGAAGGCCTCTCCGGTGGGACTATAAACGATGCCCACCTGCAAAAGGGCTGCCCCGCCCGGGTCCAAATAGACGGAGAAGGGCTGCCCCGGATCGTCCAACTCCGATGTGCAGAGCTCAACGTCGACGGAGGCGTTGACCTCTACGGTGAAAAGCACCTCGACCAAGGTCCCGAGGCCCGGGTCGAACTTTGTGAATCCTGACAGAGCCTGATCGGTTGCGACCTGGACCTCATTGCCGTCAAGATCAGTATAGATGCCGTTCGAGTCACTACCGACCTGGATGGTTTGCAAGGGCGTCGTTTCGATGGCGTGAACGGGTAGGCTGAGCAGGGCCGCAAGGAGGGACGCCGGGAGGGGGAGGTGACGTTTCATGGATTTGATGGTTTGATGCCCTGATAAACTGATGACCCCCCGCCGGAAGGGCAAGCTCGGACTGCCCAGGAAGAGTCCCTATTTGGTGTTGGATCTGCCGGGTTGCAAGACGCCGGATGATCAGCCTCAAACAATAACTTTCAACAATAACTTCCCGGGCAATCTGAACAAGAACTTCCCGGGCAATCTGTAAAGAAGGCGCTTGCAATCCCTTCCGTTCCTTGCTTTGCTCAACAATAACTTCCCGGGCAATCAGTAAAGAAAGGCCTTGCAAACCGCGCGGTTCCGTGCTTTGCTCACTCTCGTCATGCCGAAAGCTCGTTATCTCGCTCCCTGGCACCAGGTCGATCTCATCGAGGCGGCCAAGGCGAAGGCCGCCGATGGGGACCCCGAGGGGCTCACCCTCAAGGACTTGGAGGCGCTCAAGGGTAAACCCGCCATCTACCACTGCCTCTCGCGGGTGGTGGACCGGCGCTTTGTGCTGGGGGATGCGGAGCGGGAGCAGTTCGTGGATTACATGCGGCTCTACGAACGGTTCTGCCAGGTCCGCATCCTCAACTTTTGCGTGATGTCCAACCACTTTCACCTCCTCGTCGAGGTCCCCTCCCCTCCCGAAGGGCGCGGGGCGGATTGGTCGGATGATAAGCTCCTCCGCCACCTCTCCTGTCTCTACGCGAAGCCAAAGCTCGCCGCCATTCGCTGGCAGTTGGAGCTCTTCCGCAAGCAGGGCAACAGCGCCGGAGCCGAGACGCTGCGCGAGTCCTTCCTCAGGCGCATGTGGGATCTCTCGCAGTTCATGAAGACCCTCAAGCAGCGCTTCACCCGCTGGTTCAACAAGCGACACGGTCGCACCGGCACCCTCTGGGAGGACCGTTTCGAGTCCAT
>JAQCFL010000380.1 GCA_027619375.1 Verrucomicrobiota bacterium
CTGACGGTTCCGCGTCCGGACGACGCGACCCGCTTCTTCGCGGTCGCGGAGCGGGACGTCCCGCCGGTGATCGTGTTCTCGGAGAACTTCGATGGCCCCGCCCCGGGCTGGACCACCGGCTTCGATCCCGCGGACACCCTCATGAACACCGTCTGGGAACTGGGGATTCCCACCCTCGTCGGCCCGCCCGCGGCCAACAGCGGCGCAAACTGCTACGGCACCAACCTCGCGGCCAACTACGGGCGCGACTCCAACACCTGGCTGCGAACACCGTCCGCCCCGGGCATCGATCTCACCACCGCGACCGGTGCGACCCTCGTCTTCCAACAATGGGTCGACATGGATGATTTCGACTTCGGGGATACCGGAACGGTTCGGGTCCTCAAGGCCGGCGACCTGCCCGGCACGGTGACGGAATTGGGGGTCGTCAAGACCAACATCCAGGGACTCGATCCCGCCGGGTGGGCCGAATTCTCGGCGCAACTGCCGGCCGCCGCGCTCGGGGAGACGATCGCGCTGGAGTTCCGCTTCGTGAGCGACGACTATGCCGATGCCGACGCCTCGGGCTGGTACATCGACGATGTGACGGTCACCGCGAACCAGAGTCCTTGAAAAGCGATAGTCGTTGCGAATGAGCCAAGTTCTTGGGGAGTGAACCGCATTCCCCCGACTTCGGCGGACGATCACGGGCGCCGATTGCGGATTACGGGGGAGGTGAAACAAATGAAAATGAAAAGAAGAACATCAGCGATCGCGACATCAATCGGGGTGTACATGTTGGCTGGGGTGGCCGACCTCCTTGCAGCGGCAAGTGCAGTTGAGCCGCCACCGAACACCCCGGCGGAGGTCCGGTGGGACGCCGGCAAGGGCACGCTTCAACTGCGCTATCACGGCAAGGTGATTCTCGACGCCACGGTGGCTGCCATGGACGCGGCCGGCACAACGGTTAGCACGGGCGTCAAACTCGAGCCGGGTGAGATGGGCGACGCTGCGGACAAAGTCGAACAGCGCCTGCGCCTCGTGCCGGCGGAACCGGCTGACGGCATCAAGCTGGTCCTGCGGGGCACGGTTACGGGCAGCGAAGAGGCCTTTCCCGCCGAGACAACCCCCATTTCCCCGCCCTCCGGTCCGACCCAATGGCTGCCTCAGGGGCCGCCCTCCAAAAGCAAATTACTAGCAGCCAACCCCCATTTCCCCGCCCTCCGGTCCGACCCAATGGCTGCCTCAGGGGCCGCCCTCCAAAAGCAAATTACTAGCAGCAGCAAATTACTAGCAGCCCATGAAAAAATTGCTCGCCCTTCTTGTTTTAGCCTCCGCTAACCCTGTGTCGGCTACTGTCCTTATTTCCGATGACTTTCCGACCAATGGAACGTTGAACGGGCAAACTCCTGCTGTTGGGGGCACTTGGACTTTCATCAGCGGCGCGGCAGATCAAATTCAAGTGGTCAACAACAAGGTGGTCCTAATCGACGCCAACAGCGAGGATATTAAAAGCACCTTCACTGCCGTATCAGCCGGGAGTGTTTATTTTGGCTTTGACCTTAGTGTCGCCGATCCCGGCACATACGCTGGCACGGACTTTGAGTACTTTTCTCATTTTAGCGAGTCAGAGACCTTCAACTTCACCGCAAGAACGGACATTGCCGCATTTTCAGCGACCGGCTACCGCCCAGGCATTGCCACAAGATCAGGTACCGCGGAATCCATCTGGGGTGCAGATCTCGCCTACAATACGGATTACCGCATGGTCGTTGGCTATGATTTCACCACAGGTTTTGCCACCCTGTGGATCGATCCCACGGATGTTTCTTCCTCAAGCGTCACTTCGACGTCGAGCGTAATCGCCGTAAAAATTGATGGCTTCAACCTCCGTCAATCGAGTGCCACACCCGATCAATCCCTCACCGTTGGCAGTCTTCGCGTTGCAACAGACTTTGCCGCCGTCGTCCCCGAACCCTCCACCGCTTTCCTCGGCGGCCTCGGCTTGCTCGCCCTGCTCCGCCGCCGTCGCTAGAATTCCTCGGCAGTTCGCTTCATTGCAGACCGGCGATCCCGCAAGGGGTCGCCGGTTTTTCTTTGGGGAGCACACGCGCACCCGCGTGTTCCATGCCGCGCCCTCGCGTCATGGCTGCCGGAAATATTCTGTGCGCCGTGAAGCGGAAACAAAGCCCGCCATGTCTCGTAGCCCGTCGGCGAAGGAGACCCCCAGCTTACCGCGCATAATGCTTCGCCAAGCCTTTCGCGAGGGCATCGGCGTATTCGCGGAAGATCGAGGGGATCTGCTGGCCGTTGATTTCGCGGAGGCCTTCGTAATCGCCGGCCTGCATGCGGGCGTAGTCGTGTGTGGAGTTCATCACGTAGGGCTCCATGAAGACGACGGGGCAATCGTAGAGGCGGTTGGCGAGGAGGTTGCGGGCGTAGAGGAAGGGGCTGGAGGCGACGGGGCGGACGTTGCTGCCGCCGGGCGGGTAGGTGTAGGCGGGGAGTTTGGAGATTTCCGCGAAGGTCTCGGCGACGGTTTTTCCGACAAGCACCACCTCCTCGTGGGTGCGCTGGAGGAGCTTTTTCAATAGGGCGAAGCGTTGGTCGGCGAGGCGGACTTCGTCGGGCGTGTAGCCGCCGTTGAGCAGGATGTGGAAATGGGTGTGCGGGATCAGGGTGGGGTTCAGGGGATCGCCCCATGCCTCGGCGTTGAAGTGGAGGCAGAGGACGAGGTCGGGCTTGATGGATTGGTTGACGAGGTCGGCGCGGGCGCGGATCTCGGCGGTGCGATAAAACAGGCGCTCAGCGAATTTGCGGAGGGTGTCTGGATCATCGGTGGCGTTTTCGGCGGCGAGGGAGGTGAGGTTTTCCGGGCGCAACTGGGTGACCGGCTCCGTGGTGGTACGGACGAGCGTGACAGTGGCTCCGAGTTCCTCGAGCAAGGGTTTGAGCAGCTTGGCGACGCGCAGGGTCATGTCGCCTTCGGCGATCGGCTTTGCCTCGCCGATCTGGAACCAGCGTTCCTCAATCTTTGCCCACTCGCCGCCGATGTGACCGGGATCGATGGCGATGTGGAGGTTGGAAAGGGGTTTTCCTTCGGGCGGGATGGGGAGGGCGGCGGTGTTCTGCCAAACTCGCGGAGTGGGGAGGGTGTTTTCCGGGGTGGCGAAGTGGAGCACGAAGCGCGGCTCGGCGGGATCGGCGGAGGTGATGATCTCGGCAGATTCGTCGCCGATCACGATGAACTCGCGCCAGGTGTCGTCGGTGGTGAAAATCTCAGTGAGGAGTTTCTCGAAATCGCTGCGGGAAATGGTGTGCTGGTAGGCTTCGAGGGTCGTCCAATCGGGGTTTTCGGCGAGAAGGGAGAGGGCAGTGACGGGTTTTTCGGCAATGGCAGGCGGCACTTGTGGCTCCGGGGGCTTGGGG
>JAQCFL010000037.1 GCA_027619375.1 Verrucomicrobiota bacterium
CGTCCAGCTATCGAAGGAATTGCGGACGAGGTCGGATTGGAAGAATTATTACCGACCCCTTCTTTTGACACGTGCCATTCCCACCTGCCCCCTTTCTTTTGGCGCCGTTAGCTGTTTGAATCCGCCCGAACCCATCAGCCTCAAGGAGCACCTGAAGAAATGAACGCCAAACACAGCCAATGCGACGACGCGCGCCGCGCAATACTCCCCGTCATGAAGTCACTCCCGGCCCTCCTGAGCGCCTCGCTGCTGCTTGCGGTCTCGGTCGTCGTCGCCATCGCCCAGCCGATCGTCCCTTGCTTGGAGGAGCAGGATCAACCCGGCGAGAAGCCTCCCAGCGATTCCGCAGAGGCGCCGGCCGCCGCCGGGGGGCGCAGGACGCTCTCGTTCGACCAGGGCTGGCGCTTTCACCTGGGCGAGGTCGCCGGGGGCGAGAACCCTGAATTGGCGGACACCGACTGGCCCACCCTGGAGGTGCCTCACGATTTCAGCATCGAAGGCCCGCCCGGTGCCGATCCGGCGGCGATGGAAGGCCCATTCGACCAGAAAAGCCCGGCGGGGTGGGGGGGAGGTTTCATCAACGGCGGGATCGGCTGGTATCGCAAGACCTTCACGCCGCCCGGGGGGAGCGCCGGGAAGCGGATCGGGTTGCAGTTCGATGGCGTCTATATGGACAGCGAAGTTTGGCTCAACGGCGTGTCGATGGGCAGGCAACCCTACGGTTACATCAGCTTCGGGTTCGATCTCACGCCGCACTTGAAAGCGGGCGACAACGTGCTGGCGGTGCGGGTCAACGTGCGGCAACCCTGTTCGCGCTGGTATTCGGGGGCGGGCATCTACCGCCACGTCCGGCTGACGATCACCGATCCATTGCACGTGGCCCAGTGGGGCACCTGCGTGACGACCCCGGAGGTGCTCGACGCGTCGGCGCGGGTCGAGGTGCGCACGCAGGTGCGAAACCAGGGCCCGGAGGGGATTGAGGCGACGCTGACCACGGCGATTGTTGATGCGGGGGGCCGGAGGGTGGCCATCCATCGGGAGAGCGGGCTGGTCGCCGCCGGCACCAGCCATGAATTCGGCCAGACGCTCGCGGTCGCTGCCCCCCGGCGATGGTCGATCGAGGATCCATATCTCTATCAGGTGGTTTCCGAGATCCACGCCGGCGACCGCCTGGTCGATCATTACGAGACGCCGCTGGGCATCCGCACCATCGGGTTCACGACCGACAATGGCTTCCTGCTCAACGGCAAGCGGGTCCAGATCAAGGGCGTGAACAACCATCATGACCTCGGCTGTCTGGGGGCGGCCGTGCATCGTCGTGGGATCGAACGCCAGTTGGAGATCCTCAAGGAGATGGGCTGCAACGCAATCCGCACCAGCCACAACCCGCCGGCACCCGAACTGCTGGAGCTGTGCGACAGGATGGGCATGCTGGTCATGAACGAGGTCTTCGACGAATGGATCATCCCCAAGAGCGGAATCAAGTTTGGCTACGAGCGGTTCTTTGACGAATGGAGCGAACGGGATCTGGTCAACCTGATCCATCGCGACCGCAACCATCCGTGCATCATCCTGTGGAGCATCGGCAATGAGATCAAGGAACAGGCCGTGCCACATGGCGGTGCCATGGCCAGGCGGCTCGTTGACATCTGCCATCGCGAGGATCCGAGCCGGATGGTGACCTCCGGGGTGAACAAGATGGATGCCGCCATCAAGAACGGGTTTGCTGGGGCGCTGGATGTCCTTGGCATCAACTACAACACCGCCGAATATCACCAGCAGCGGGGCAAGGTGCTGCTCGCCTCCGAAACCGCCTCGGCACTCAGCACGCGCGGCGAGTACGGGCTGGAGATCAAGCCCGACGGCTCGGTGGGCGTGAACAAGCGGGCCAACAACCAGTGCGTCTCCTACGACCTGGACCGGCCTCATTGGGGCAGCACCGCCGAGGACAGCCTGCTGGCGGTCCGGAACGCGCCCTGGGTCGCGGGGGAATTCGTCTGGACCGGCTTCGACTACATCGGCGAGCCGAATCCCTATGACTGGCCGTCCCGGAGTTCCTACTTCGGGATCATCGACCTGGCAGGCTTTCCGAAGGACCGCTACTACCTCTACCAGAGCCAGTGGTCCGACGCGCCGGTCGTCCACCTGCTGCCGCATTGGAACTGGAAGGGATTCGAAGGCAAGGAGATCCCGGTGTGGTGCTTCACGAACATGGACTCGGTCGAGCTGTTTCTCAACGGCAAGCCGCTGGGAGGCAGGGATTTCAAAGACGGCACGAGCCTGCACCTCGAATGGCAGGTGCCCTACGAACCGGGCGTGCTGAAGGCGGTGGGCAGGAAGGGCGGGAAAACGATCATTGCCGAGGTGCGCACCGCGGGCGAACCCGCGAAGTTGATAGTGCTTCCGGATCGGAGGCGGATCTCGGCCGACGGCGGGGATCTGTCGTATGTGGAGGTCCGCGTGGTCGACAAGGACGGCAACCTGTGTCCGGACGCCGACGATCTGGTCACCTTCGCCATCGAGGGTCCCGGCACGGTGGCGGGGGTGGACAATGGCGACCCCACCAGCCACGAGCCGTTCAAGGCCACCCGGCGCAAGGCGTTTCACGGCCTGTGCCTGGCGGTGATCAAGGCCACCCGCACCCCGGGCGAGATCCGCCTGAGCGCGACGGGGCAGGGCCTGCAGTCGGCACCGGTCACGATCACCACCGTCGGGGCCGACCATCGCGATTTGCCAGAACCATGAACATCCGTCGCCACCCGTTTCCGGCCGGGATATTACAGATCGGCATCAGGCCTGCCGAGAAGGTTCGCGTTGGTCGGGTAAGGGTGTTCGGTTAAGTGTGTCGGGTTAAGGGTTGCGGGTAATTTTCTCTTCGTCCCGGAGGGACAGCGGACGGTAGCCGGTGGTAGCACCACCGGACTTTGGCCGGTCCTTTGACGGGCACCCCGGAGGGGCGCGGGAGCGGGCGGAACACAACGAGACCGGTTCCATTCGTCTGCCACGATCTACCGCGCCCCTCCGGGGTGCTCTTCCAGACGACGATGAGACCCGGTGGTGGTCCCACCGGCTACCGTACCAAGTCCCTCCGGGACGGACCGAACCCTGCCTGCAAAACGGGCCGCGCCCTGCCGGCAAGGCGGACCGAACTTGCCGCGAGAGCGGACCGAACCCTGCCGGCAAAACGGGCCGCGCCATCCTGAACGAAATCCTCGGTCTG
Organism: Verrucomicrobiota bacterium; assembly: GCA_027619375.1. Classification (GTDB taxonomy): domain Bacteria; phylum Verrucomicrobiota; class Verrucomicrobiia; order Verrucomicrobiales; family Akkermansiaceae; genus JAPKDA01. The sequence goes on from JAQCFL010000037.1 coordinate 3,221, forward strand.
GAGGGCGGATCCAGGTCCGGCACCGGCCCGGATGGTCTGCTGCGCGGCAATGACCGTCTCCTCCTTTGAACAGGGAGCCGCCGGCCTTGCCGAACCCGCCGCCATCCAAGTCAACCTCCAAGGCGGCCTGACTATTTTGTCTGACACCCGAAACCCGCAGGGCCACCATTGATTGCTTGCTGGGTCAGCTCAATCCTGCTCCCTTTGAAAACGACGGCATGGCCTTCAACGGCCGGCGCATTGTAAAAATGCCATCCCAACAAAAAACATCGCGATGAAATCAACGACGAAGAACGAAATTACCAGGTATTGTGCGGTCCTCACCCTGATGGGGGCCGCAGTCGCCACGGCAGAGAATATATTGCCGCAGAACAAGCCCGGTTACGACAAGACCAAGGATCTCGGTGTCAAGGCACCCGAAGGAGCCGACGTGCCTTTTGACGGGACGATCGAATCGATCGAGGCCAATTGGGAAATGTGGCCCCAAAAGGAAATGCCGATTACGTGGTCTTTGGTGAAAAGTCCGACCGACGACACCAAGGTTCTCATGACCAACGGCGGCAAGTCATGGGCGACTCACGATCTGATCACGAAGAAAAAGTACAAGGATTGCGAAGGTCACGTTGAGTTTGTCCTGATGGGAGAACGTGGTGACGACAAGGCCGAGGGCTATGCCAATAGCGGCGTGTATTTGCAGAACCGGCACGAGCTGCAGATTGAATCGCCCAAGGGGGCGGATCTTGACGACCCCTTCAACTGGAAGATTGGTCCGCACGGTATCGGCGCCGTCTGCATGGAGCATGTGCCCAAGGAAAATGCCTGGCGGCCCAACGGGGAGTGGCATTCCTTTCATTTCGTGTTCACCGCCGCCCGTTGGGAAGGGGAGAAGCTCCTGGAGCCCGCGCTTCTGACCCTTTGGTGGAACGGTTTGAAAGTTCACGACAACGTGCCCGTCAAACACGCCAACGGGGGAGTCAAGAATGGTCCCAGCGCCGAAGGCCTCAAGCTGCAGGAGCACGGACTGGATGTGCGCTTTCGCAACATCTGGATCAAGCCGGGGACCGCGGATGGGGACAAGCTCGTTTGGGCGGATGCGACCATCGGCATCGGCATGAGCAAGGTTCAGGCGCTTGCCGAAATCCGAAAGACTCCGAAAGACAACTGGTACGCACCGGAGCTGGACGGCCCACCCTATGAGGAGCTCTACAAGATGGACCGATGGGTGCTCTCCTACGTTGACCCCAACGATCAAAGCAAGGCAGGCGGGTCTGTCACCCTGCTCTTTGTTGACGAAAAACTCGCGACGATCAAAAGGGACGGGGAATAAGGGCGGCCCGTGGTGGTTCGCTAAAGCGGGATGCGCCTGGAGATGAAAGGAAGCCCATCATCTCCAGGCTGACCCTGTGGAAGTAGCTACTCCCCCTTGATTTTCTTTGGCGGAGCGGCGTCCTTGTTGCGGAAGCCATACATCGGGAGGAGGCGGTAGTAAACTTCGAGGCTGAGTGTCGCCATGGTGGTCGAGACGACGCGCCCACCAGTCGCGGCATGACCGCTGCCAAGATCCCAACTGCCCGACTCGTTGCCGTCCTTCCGTTGAATCAGGGGCAGGGTCTCCTTGAGCTGCTCGTTCCAACCAGCCCAAATCGGGCCCTGGTGTTGGTAGAGGGCAAGGGTGGCGTAGTAGACGTAGTAGAAGTCCGGATTGCGAACGTTCATCGGGTGCATCTTGAGCGCCTCGGCGCTCTCACCCATCTTCGGGTCGGTTGGCGGAACCAGGTCCAGTTGGCGACAGAACATCCCGGTGGCAACCATGGCGGGCTTACCCGCCTCGGGACCGGCGTAACCGTAGATCCCGCCGTGCTTGCCACCACCGGCGTGGTCGAACCAACGACGGCCACCTTCGAAGGCATCCTCCGGCACCTTGATTCCAGCCATGCGGGCACTGTGCATGGCCATGTATTGCCAACCGGTGACGGAAGTGTCGGCATCCTCGCCGGGGCCATAGCGCCAACCGCCCTTGCTCTTGCTCTGTGCTGCGAGGATGAAGGCAATGGCCTTTTCGGCCGGATCTTTGAGCGCCTCGTCACCACTGACGCCGTATGCTTCACAGAGAGCGATTGCCGCGATCCCGTGGCAATACATACGACCACCGCCACGCAAGTCTCCGTCCGGCTTTTGCTGCGCGACGAGCCAATTGATCGCTTTGCGGGTCTGGCCCTGATAGCGGCTCGCGCGGTTGTGGCTTTGATCCCAACCGTAGTAGCACAACAAAGCCAAACCAGCGCTGGCGGTATCGTAAGCGCCCCCGCCACCGTGCTTCTGCGTGTCCCAATGCCCATCCCCTTCCTGATTCTTCGACAACCACTCGAGGGCGGCTCCAATCGCACGTTCCGTGGCGTCTGATCCACCGAGCTGTTCGATGGTCTCGATGGAGGGCTTGCCCCGTTGCTTGCGAATCAGCTCGGTCAAGGCCGCGCCATCGATCTCGGTGGGCGGAGTTTCCAGCTCCCCGGGCAACAGGGGATCGTCCTCCGGATCAGCCCCCGGCAAATCCAACATCGTGGTCGCTTGGTTGTCGGCTCCGTCGAGTTTCGGAGCATTGGCGAGTGCTTCCAGGCCACGGTGGGCGACGACCACCTCTCCTCCCGTATCCTTCGTCTCGACCGTTTTGGACCCCGTTTCCACCTGCTCGTTCTCGGTCGGTTTGGACAGCGCCTCGGTCTTCGGCTCCTGCTTTTCGGCATTTTGCACGGTCTCGACTTGTGGAATCGACTTGGTGGGCACGAACAAGTCCCCGAGCGGGTTGGCCACTTCGACAGCCTCCACCACTTTCCCCGGATCGAGTTCTTCCAGTTCCGGGATCTCCGGTTCGGGGAGGAACGTTTCGCTCAGCTTGGCCAACTCCGCCGACGTTTCCAACGGCTCGGGCAGAATTTCGGAGGCCGGTGCGGGATTCGACTTTGATTGCCGGACCTCCGTGACCAAGGAGGTTTTCGCGGTGCTGGAGACAACCGGAGCGGTTTCCACGTCCTCCTTCGGAGTGAAATCAGGGATCTTGAAATCGCTTTGCAGGCGGTCAGTGATCAAGGCGACCGGGGTGTCGGTAATCTTCACCTCCTCGGGAGTGCTCTCCATTGCGAGTTGCTCCTGGGCGAGGGCATCGATGGTAATGGCGATCTCCGCCGATTCCGGTTCGCCGCCCCCCTCGAACTGTTTCGTGATCTGCCAGAGCGCCAGGAGAAACAGAATGAGAAGGTGCACTCCTGCGGAACCCGCGAGGCACTTGTGGAAGAGGCTGGTGATGTCCCGCCACTTCTCGATCAGATAAATGAGCGCGAGGACCGCGGCGATCGCCAGCAGGATCCACCAACCGATGTTGTCCATGAGTTCCTTGAACTGTTCCCACCGGGTGTAATCGGTGTAGCCAAAGACCTCACGGGTCGTGGAACGATACAGCAGATAGTCCTGCTCGGGATTTGAGCCCTCGCCAGTCACGGGATCGGGGAGCTTTGCGCTGAAGAGGAGGTCGAATCCATCCATGCGCACCGCCGGGTCGGTGGTGTCTCCCTCGCTCACATAGAGGTCCACCTTCTCGGGTGCTTGTGCTTCGCCCGCCACGACCCGGCTCAAGTAGAGACCAAAGCCGGAGGCCCCATCACGATCACGGTCGGAAGCCAGAAAGACATGGTCGCCCCGCGTGGTCAGGGCGGGCTGCAAGTCGTCCGCCGAGGAATTCAAATGGCTGACCGGCTCCGCAGCGGCAAAGACCGGAGTGGGAGGAATGGCCACCGGATCCTGGTCGGGCGCGGGCTCCGCCGCTGGTGGCTCCACCGCCTGGGCGACGAAAATGTCCTCCCCATTTCCATCCCGGTTCGAGGAAAAATACAGCCGGGATCCATCCGCCGAGGGGGCGGGTCCGAATTCGTCGGCAGCGGTGTTGAGCGGTGCACCGAGGGCGACCGGGCCGGTCCAGTTGTTCAAATCCCAACGGGCCACATAAAGATCGCTGCCACCCTCGCCACCCTCGCGATCGGAAGCAAAGTAAAGATAGCGTCCGTCGGGGGAAAAGGCAGGACCCCGGTCGTTGGCCGGGCTGTTGATGGCGGAGAGGGGCTCGGGGTGGGACCAGCTCCGTCCGTCCCATTGGGAAAGGTAGAGATCGGCATCCTTGTCCTCCTCCGCTTCGCCGCCCCAGCGCACAAGCACCATCATCGTCCCATTGGGAGAGAAGGCGGCCTCCAGCTGGCGGTCGGGCTGATTGACCGGATCCGCCACACCGGGCCCGGTCACTTCGGTGAAACTGTTTTGCTTGGGGTCTTCCCAAAGGACGGCCCGCGCCTTGTCCTCCTCCACCGTGACCTCCGTCCCGGCATCATCGGTATAGTAGGCGAAGACCTCGTTGCGGAGTTTTCCCCAGACAACCCAGGAAAGCGACACGAGCAATGCCAGGGCCAGGAGGGCCAGGACGATGCGGGCCTTGCCGAAGCGGCCCTTGCGAGATTTGTGTTTTTTGGCGGTCATTGGCTGACTGAGCCCTCCGTTGATGGAAGTTCGATTTCCGGGTCCTCTGGCGCCTTGGGCACGGGCATTCGCCGCAGCGCCCGTCGGAGCAGCCAAAGGCTCAAGACGGCGACGATGGCCAGTGCGATAACCAGAAGGAGATTGGCCTTGAGCCAGGTTCCTGGGGGAAGTTTGGAGTAATCGAAGCGCCGAATCACCCGTTTGCTGTTGGCGCTGTAAAGCCGTGGCGCATCACCCGCCCGATCAGAGTTATAGATCAGCTGAAAGCCCGCCATCCTCACTGCGGGATGCGTCTCGTTGGCGGGGCTGTTGATCTCCACGCCCAGGTTTTTCGGCTCGCCGGGCTTGGTTCCACTGACTCGCGAGCGGTAAAGGTCGGTGCCGCCGAATCCCGACTCGCGGGCAGACACGAAATACATGAAGTCCCCGTGGTCGGTGAGCACCGGGCCGGTGTCATCGGCAGGAGAACTCAGAATCGCCAGATGCCTTGCGTGCCGGAACATGGGCGTGGCTCCCAAGGCGTCCCGATCAAGGGCCGCAGTGGCAGGACCAGCCGGATCAGGTTGGTAGCCGAGCCCGTAAAGCGGCGTGTAGCGATAGTGCGCCTCGAGGCAGAGGGTCACGAGCGCAGTGCCGATGACCTTGCCCATGGCATTGCCATGCTGGCCGGTCGGGGCCCAGGAGCCGTCGGCGGCTTGGGCATCGAGAAAGGCTTGCTGCATCTCGCCGATCCACTTTTTCCAGACCGGCCCCTGATGCTGATAGGCGGCCAGGGTCCCGTAGTACGCGTAGTAGATGTCATCGAGGTGGAAGCCCGCTTGTTCGACGAGAAGGGCGGACTCGAACGCCTTCGCGCTGTTCGGAGAGGCACCGGTGAGCTGGGCGCAGAAGAATCCAACCGCATTCATCGCGCGGCTGCCCGAACTGTTTTTGCCCGGGGAGTCGGTATAGCCGTAGGACCCGCCATCCTTTCCGCCACTGATGATCGAAAGGAAATTCGCCACGCCATCCCAAGTCTTCTTCGGCACCTGGATGCCGGACATCTCCCCGCTCGCCAGAGCCATGACCATCCAACCGGCCACCGAAAGGTCCCCCCGCTGATTGGGCTGATAACGCCAGCCGCCTTCCTCGTGTTGCGAGTCGGCGATGAAATCGATGGCGGCCTGTGCGCGGGAGCGCAGTTCGGTGTCCTTGGTGACCCCGTAGGCTTCCACCAGGGCAAGCGAGGCGATCCCCTGGTCATACATCGCATTGGACTGCGGCGTGGGTCCGCGTAGATCGCCGGTCGCGGCATTTCCCTGCCCGAGCAGCCAGTCCAGACCACGTTTGACCACATCGTGATACTGACAGTCGGGGTCGAGATGGGTTTCACCCCGTCCATAAAATGCGAGCAGGGCGAACGCTGTGGCGGCGACGTCATGTCCGCCCGCGCCGCCAGTTTTGGCGATGTCCCAGCGTCCGTCCTCTTCCTGGGTCGAGGCAAGATAGGCGAGGGCCTTGTTGACGGCAACCTCGCTTTGTGGAGTGCCCCCGAGTTTCGCCATGACCCCGGCATCGGCCAAGGCCCCCTTGCGGAGCGAATAGAGCATGCTCAAGTGACGCTCCACGAGCAATTCGAAGGGCGTGTCGGTGGCGATCTCGGCGGCATAGAGTTCAAAATCCACCCTGCGGTCGGCGACATCCTCAAGCAGTTGCGCGGCGGCCGCCTCGGCCGCATCCTTTTCGCTAATGCCCACTGCGGGGTGGGGTCGGTCGGAGGCAAAATAAAGAGTCAGCCCGTCGGGGGCAAAGGCGGGATCAATCTCATCGAAGGGACTGTTGACCCGCTCGGTCAGGGGCAGGGACCAAGCATATTCCGCACCGTCCCACCTGGAAACCCAGATATCGAACCCGCCCCGACCACCGGGTCGGTCACTGCTGAAAAAGAGGAGTTTTCCGTCTCCACTGAGCGCCGGGGCAGTCTCCTGGAATTTGCTGTTCAGGGCCCGCATCGGACGCGATTCGCCCCAGCTGGAGCCATCCCAGAGACGCAGGAAGAGGTCCGAGTCGCCCTCTGGCCCCATACTGGCGTAGACCATCCGGGCCCCGTCCGAGGAAATCGCCGGCTGGCTGACATCCTTGCCCTCGTCGATGCCATCGACGACAAGTTCGGCAGGCTCCCACAGCACAAAGCCGAGTTCCACATCCTTGGCGATCTGTTCGAAGGACACCTGGTCGGTGAACTTATACCACCGCTCCGGCCGGAGGTAATTCCAGGTCCAAACGGCCCCGGCAACCAACAAGAGCAGCGCACACCAGCGGTAAAACCGAAAGCGTTTCCTGCGCCTCAAATAGCGCGCTTCTGCCAGCTTCTGCGCGGCTGCGGCGGCAGATTTCCGTGTGGAGTCGTTGGACATTCGTGGTCAGTGTTCAGCGTTCGGTCTGCACGGCGATGTTGGCACGCGGGACCCCGACATGGGCGCAGATGGACAGGACATTCGCCACGTAGAGGTGCTTGACGTCCTGATCAGCGCGGATGAGGACCTTGACCTCGGGATCCTTCTTCGCCTCTTCCTCCACCCAATCCGACAATTGCTCCTCGGTGACCTGCTTGCCCATCAGGACGTAGGCGCCGCTCTCGCGGACGTTCACCTTGACGAGTTTCCCCGCCGATTCGCTCAGCGATTGGTTGCGTGCATCAACCGGCAGGTTCACCAGATGGTCGATCTCCTCTTCCTTGAAGGTGGTGGTGACGAGGAAGAAGATGATCAGGATGAACATCACGTCAATCATGCTCGAGAGATTGATGATGTCCCCGCTTTCCTCGGTTTTTGTTCGGCAGTTCATGGTTTCGGAAGTTGATTATTCGACGGGAGCGGCGGGGACCGCCTCCTGGCTTCCGCCCCCTCCACCGGAGGCAACCGCCCCACTCGAGGAACCGCCGCCGGTCCCGCGCAATCCCCGGGCATGCCTGGAGATGAACTTCGTGCCAACCTCGTCGATGTGGTCGATCAAGGCGTCCACGCGGGAGGAGAGCCACTGGAAGAGCAGGAGCACGGGAATCGCGATGGTGAGGCCCGCCGCGGTACTGACGAGCGCCTGATAAATGCCATTGGCAAGGTCCGCCGTCTTTGCCGAACCGCCACTGACCGAAGTCTGGTGGAAGGCATCGATCATTCCGTAAACCGTTCCCAGAAGCCCCAGCAACGGGGCGATCGCGGCGATCACGGAAAGGGGACGCAGGCTGCGCTTCATCTTGTCGGCCTCCCGCGCGCCGGCATCCTCGATGGCATCGCCGACCGCCTTGTGGCCGTCCTCCCGCCATTCGATGCCCGCGCTGAAGATGTGTCCGGCGGCGACCTTCGATTCGTCGCAGAACTCCAGCGCCGCTTCACCCGAGGGATCCTTGTCCCAGGCCTCGCCCAGTCCCTTGAGGAAATCGCGCGGCAGGACCCGGGCCTTGGTCAGCGAGATGAAACGTTCGACGGCAATGGCCAGGGCGATGATCGAAGCGATCCCCAGGGGAACCATCACCGGTCCTCCCTGCAGGATCAGGGTAAACATCGTCTCCTTGTCCTCGCCGGCGCCTTCCCCGGCCTCGGCAGCCAGGGCCATGGTCGTGCCGATGAGGGACATCGAGAACCCCAGCAACAACAAGTGCTGCCATTTCCAGGTCCCGGGTAGTTTGGTTCGGTGGTAATTCATTGCATTATTGGTTGTGATTTTTTTTCTTACTTTCGGAGTTCGTCCAGATACTGCCGGGCGACAATCGCGGCATTCTCTTTTGGGTAACGCTTGATGACGTCCTTGAAATTTTGAGTGGCCTGATCCGTTTTTTCCTCGGCCAGCAAGATCCGCCCGACCTCAAGGGCGGCCTTGGCCTGCCAGTCCGGGTATTGCTTGTAGTTGATCTCGATGTTGACGAACTCCGCGGTGGCGCGCTCGTATTTCTGCATGTTGAAGAGGCACTCGCCGGTTTGAAAGCGTCCCCGCACGGTCCACAGGTCAACCGTCTTCGGATCGTCCAGCAACCTGGCGTACTCCCCGATGGCCTGGTCGGGCTTGCCGCCCTTTTCCAGCGCGTAGGCCAGGCCGAACTGGGCGTTGCGGAGCCACTTGCTCTCCTTGAAGTTCCCGAGAAAATGTCGATAGGTCCCGGCCGCCTGCTCGTGCTGGTCGGTGAGCGCCTGGGTCTCGCCGAGTCGCATCGTGATCGTCTCCGCGAGCACCTTGTCGGTGCCCCCGATCTTGAAGGCCTCCGCAAAGTGGTCCCGGGCCGCGACGGTCTCCTTCAGCCTCAGGCGGGACTCGCCCGCTTGAAACAGCATTGAGGCCCGGAGCTTCGACTCGGGGTAGTCCGTCAATACCGCTTCAAACAGTTTCGCGGCGACCTCGTGATCGCCCTTCTTGAAGTGCGCGCTGGCAAGCTGGATGCGAAGCGGCTCCTTGAGGGCCTCGTCCGTCATCGGCGCCAAGGTGCTGGTGAGCTTGGCAATGACTTCATCCTGCGCTCCGCTGTCGAGGTTGAGTTCGGCCAACTCACTTTGCACCTTGATTGCAAACTGGCTGTCCGGATGCTTCTCAAGAAGCCGGTTGTAGAGCTCCGCAGCCTCCTTGTTGCGCTTCCCGGCGCGTTCGCACCAGGCCCATTCGTAGAGCGCCTGATCGGCAAACTTGGCATCCGGGGTGGCCTCGAGGACCCGCTTGAAATACGCCGCCGCACTGGGCCAGTTTTCCATCCGCGCGTCGGAAAGCCCGGCGTAGTAGGTCACCAAGGGCAGCTGCTCGTGTTCCGGAAATTGGCGGAGCATTTGCGGGAAGTGCTTGGCGGCCACCTCGAAGTTCTCAGCGTTGACCAGGGCGATGCCGTGCTGGAGTGCGGCATCCGGCCCGAACTGATGGTTGTGCGGCACCTTGGCAAAATATTCGGCGGCCTTGACGGGCTGCCCTTCATCCGCCTCGACCCAGCCGAGATAGTACATCACCCGAGGCCGTTGTGGGGCAGCCCCATTCTTGAACGGTTCCTTGTCAGCGGTGTCTTCACTGACGAATCGCGTCAGCGCGCTTCTCGCCAACTTCAGGTCCTTGCCGAGGTAGGCCAGCCGCCCCTGCTCGGCGAGTGCCATCGGCAAGTGCGGGGTGGGTGCGCCATAGTGGCTGACGAGGGTCAGGAGATGATCGAGCGCCTTGTCGCTTTGCTTCAATTGATCATAGGCGATGGCCAACTGCAGGAGGCCAGTGTCGAGATTCTGATCCACGGTGACCTTGCGCCCTCCATTCGTGGTGTCCACGTGTGCCGCGACGAAGGCCTCGAGGGGGGCGATCACTTCGGCCCACTTGCCGGTCCTGAAATAGCAATCGCCCACGATGAACGAAAGTTGGGAAAAGAGACGGCCTTCGGGATTCTTCCCCAGCAAGGGCTTGGCGCTGGCCAGGGACTGTTCCCAACGACCGGCGAGGTGGTGGATCTGGGCGAGGCGCAGCTCTGCGGCGAGCCTGTTGGGATGCTCCTTGTGGGCCCCGAGAAACTCGCCATAGGCCGTGGCGGCCTCGTCGGCGCGATTGAGGAGGAAGAGGTTTTCGGCCCGCAGATAACGCATGTCACCCGCCAGAGGCTGGTCGGGTTCGGGAAAACGGGTCAGGAAGGCCTGAGCGATGTTGAGGCTGTTGTTGAAGTCCAGCAACATGTGGTAGCAGGTTGCCCGTTGCGCCAGGACCTCCGGCATTTGCGGAAAGACCCGCCGCCCTTCGACCCGCTGGAAGGCCTCCGCCGCCTGCTTCCAATCCGGAGCCTTGCGGCTCATCTCGGCGTTGGCGAGGTCGAAATCCAATTCATCGATGATCAGCGACTTGGGGAATTTTTGAACCGCAGCAGCGAGAATGTCCGCCGCCCGGTCGAATCCCTCACGGCGTGAGTGTGTCCGCGCCCACCACAAGTTCGCCTTGGCCGCGACCAGGTCCTCTCCGCCAGCCAGTTTGGCAAACTGCTGCTCGGCAGCCTGATGGTCGTCAAGCTCGAGGCTGCACCGACCGATGAAGAGGTTCGCGTCCTGAATGTGCGGAGCGGCGGTTCCCTCCGCGTCGGGTTTGGCTTCCTTCAAATAGGCGGTGAAATCCGCACTGGCCGCCTCGAATTTTTCCAGGAGAAAGCGCGCCAGCGCGAGGCGATAGCGGCACTCCGCAGCATCCGCTCCGCTCATTCCAGGGAGCGCGGTGGCAAAGGCGGGTTCGGCCAGGTCGAATTGTTCCAAGGCATTGTGGCACTCGCCAAGGAGGTAGGCGGCGCGGGTCTTCCACTCGGGAGTGGTCTCCAAACCCGCAATCTTGACCAGGGCTGCCACCGCTTCTTCAGATTTCTTGCTGCTCTGGAGTGCATAGCCCCGCTGATACAAGCCACGCGCATGCTCATCGGCAGTTGCCTTTGCCGCGATCAGCTTCGCGGTCCAGGCAATGACCTCCTCCCATTCCGCCTTCTCAAAGCAGATGTCACAGATCGCGGCCAGCGCGGCAGCCTGGTACTTCGGATCGGAGAGCTTCTGATACTGATCGATGAACAGCTTCCGAGCCTCGTCCTTTTTCGACGAAAACAAGAGACAGCGCCCTTGGAGCATCAGGATGCGATCCCTGCTGATGGAGGCATCAAGGTTGGGCTTCGCTACCAGGGCCGCAAAATGCGGCTGCGCCTTGTCGTATTGCTTGAGCGCGTAGAGACTGAGGCCCAGGCCTTGTTGCGCGAGATCCGCCTTGGGGTGGGTGGGGTTCTTCTGCAGGAATTCGCCAAACTGGGTCACCGCCACCGGGTAGAGCTTGCGGTTGTAAGCCGCACTTGCCACGAAATATTGTTCCGCCTCCTTGTCCTGCCCGATCGCAGGAAGGACGGGACCGATCAACAGCGCAAGTATGAGCAGAACACGTCTTGATACTGTTCGCTGAACTCGTCCTAGGCTTGGAGGTGATGACATCGGGTGCTGTGTTAACTTGAATTTTGGTGTTCGATCGCCTCTAGAATCCTGAAAGTGACATCCTCAGATCGCCATCAACCGAACCACTCTGCGGATACACCACCCGATTTGGAGCATCTGGATGTTTACCCGAACCGCCCGGACTATCTTTCATCAGGAGTGTTTCGTCAGGCCGGTGCAGGAGTTCGGGTCGGCGTGGCTGGCGTGGGCGGCGTGGGCCGCTTGGCTGGCGTGGCTGGCGAGAAGAGCGGCGCGGGCTGGGAATCGCATGGATCGCGATCCGCGGCGGAGTGGGAAATTCCCGTAGGATGGGTGTGGATTTATGGGTTGTGGCATGTTCGTTGTGGCGTGCCGGGGGAGCTGAGTGGATGACCGTTTCGCTTTCTGAATGGAGCGGGTTGGCTTGGCATTTTTAGTGGGAGGATGGAGACCGCAATGATCGGACTCGTCCCCGGCCTGAAGGCGGATGGCTGACGATCGCATATAGGCTAGATCCGGGTTCGATCCAGGCGCAAACCTTTTACATTTGCCAAGCAACCCCTTTTGGGGGCCGACAAGGCAAGGCTCCAGGAAGGCGGCAATTGTTGCCGGGTAGGGTCGACTGGAAGGGCCCGGGGAGTCGGCTGGGCGGTTGGAAACCGCCGCCACGGCCCTGGTGCGCCCGAGGGGGGGGGCGGCTGGGCTGTTGGAAACCGCCGCCACGGCCCTGGCGCGCCCGACGGTGGAGGGGGGGAGTCGGTCGGGCGGTTGGAAACCAAGAGTGTTTGGCATGGTGAATGCTGCGCTGGCACTGGCCCGCAGCGAAAGAGTGGCGGCTTCGTGACAAGGTTGTCGTTTTGGAATTTCCAACCGACAATTTCCAAATAAATTTCAAATCCAATACCAAATTTCAACCGCAGAAACACACAGTATCCAGTATCAGCCAGTATCGCGAGTGACAACCATGTGAGGCAGGGACGATGCCTCTCCTTCGATTCGTTTTCCGATTTGGAACCTGATGATTGGAACCTATTTGGAAATTGGTGCGTGGAAATTCAACCCTGTATTCAAGGCAACCCGGCAGTTTGTCAAAGCATTTTCCGTTTCGCCTGGCTGGCAGGCCACGGGCCGAAGCCAAGGGAAACTGGTTCGACTTCAGGCGATTTTTCCGTCTCGGGAACGATTCTGCCCCGGAGGAACATGGTGCGGAGGGACGATCTGTTCGGGGATTCCGGGCGAGGTCGGATTGCAAAAATTATCCACCTCGTCCAGCTATTGGAGGATTACCGGACGGCTTGCATGAGACCAAGCCATGGTTGAGTGGCGAGAGGCGGCCGAATGCCTCAACGACAGCGCCGAGCACCTGCCCGCCACCATCGAACAGTCCTTCCCTCCTGGAAGGCTGCCGCCAATCTGCAACACCTCCACGGCAGGACCCGCACAGGGCGATAGGGCGCGTTCAGCAAGGGCGAGCGCCCCCCGGATTGTTGCCCCGGAGTGCTGAGGCTTGACCCCGCCTGGGAAGGGCGGGGCTTGACCGTGTGGAGGAGAGGAGTTGGGCGCAATGATGGAGGTGTGGCTCGGATGGTGGGGAGGTGGCGGCTGGCAAGGTTGGGTGGACGTTGCTCCCCCGCGCCGTCAAGCCAGCTGCCGCCGGGCGGAGTCAAGCCTCAGCACTCCGGGGGCTCGAGGCGGGGTGATGGGTCGTCCAGCTATTGAAGGAATTGCGGACAAGATCGGATTGCTAGAATTCCTTCCTGACACCATTTTTTCGCGGAGGGATCCAAGGACAGGCGTTAGCCCAAACTCGCGGACTGGGGCGGGGGCTGCCCGGCTCGGAGGTAACTTCGCCCTACGTGCTGTAGTGCCGGTTGCGCGGCGGCATGGAGGGGCCCCTTTGGGGAGGACCCATGACGGTGGGGGGCATGAGGCACTACACCACATACCGGGCGATGATTACCGGAGACCAGCAGCACGCGTGATAGGCCGCAAGGTGGTGGGACGGGGTGCGGAGCATCGTTCCCGACCGACCGGAGGGAGGCTGGTGTCGGAACGGGGGTGCGGACGCATTTTGGAAGGCTGACGCCGCACGTGTGAGGAACGAACTGGTGCGGGGTGACGTTGTGGCGGATGATTTTGAGTCGCCGCTGATCGATCTGCACCGCGCCCAGATCCGCGCGGCGGTGCCGCGGCGCTGGTTGGTGAAGGATCTGGGGGCGCTGTTGTTTTCGGCGTTGGAATGCGGGCCGAGGGATCGCGATTTGCTGCTGCTGTGGAAGACGTATCTGGGGCCGGGATGGCGGGAGATGGTGCGGAAGGACGAAGGCATTTGGCGGCGGGTGTGGGCGCGGGCGCTGAAGTTTTATCGGCGCGATCACGGGGTCGATCCGGTGGTGCCGGGGGTTTTTGCGAAGCTGGTGCGGTGAGCGGTCTTACCGGTCGAAGACCCCGGCCATGGCCTGGGCGAGCGCGGGGTTGCTGTCCCAGTTTTTGGCGAAGCGGGCTTCGTCTTTGGCTCGGTCTTTTTCGAAGGAGGCGGGGGAGCGGTGGAGGAGGCTGGCGTCGAGATCGATGAAGTGGGGGTCGTTGTTTTCGTCAATGAGGATGTTGGAGGCCTTGAGGTCGCCGTGGGTGATGCGGTGGGTGCGCATGAGGGAGAAGGCTTGGTGGAGTTTGGCGGCGATGGCGGGGAGGTCGGGGAGGTCGGGGAGGTGCTCTTCGGAGAGGGCGGTGCCGGTTTGGAAGGGCATGAGGACGATGGAGCGGCCGGGGATGGCGCAGGAGGTTTCCTCGAGGAGGGCGAGGGGGCGGGCCACGGGGATGCCGAGGCGGGCCATGACCTGTCCATTCTCCCAGCTTTGTCGGGCTCGGCTGCGGGTGAGGGCGTAGCGGAGGCGGCGATGGAAACGGAGGGCCTTGTATTGTTTGATGACGAAGGATTCGTGGCCGAGAGTGAGGCGGGTGACGGTGGAGCGGGAGCCGGGTTTAAGGATGGTGCCTTCGGGATGCCAGAGTTCCTGTGGTCGTTGGAGGAGGGCGAGCAGGGCGGGGGAGAGGGAGTCCTCGGCGAGGCCGGTGGTGCCATCGGCGGCGGCGATGGCCCGGTAAGGAGGGCGAGGCGATCGCGTCGCGGCGAGGAGTTGGAGCGGGGAAAGGTTCATTCGGCGGGAGGCGGGATGAGGCCTTTTTTGAGGGGATATTTCCAGCGGTCCTGGAACCAGAAAACGTCGGCAGGGGAGGAGCGCCAGGCGGCTTCGAGGGCCTGCATGCAGGAGGCGGTGTCGATGCCCGGGACGGCGGAGAGGACGAGCTTCCATCGGGCGGGGGCGACCGTTTCGCAGTGGATGGCGAGGAGGGCGGCGCCGGCGCGTCGGGCGAGGAGGGAGGGGAGGGGGGAGCAGTCGGTGGGGAGGCCGAAGAAGTCGCAGATCTTGCCCTGGCGACCGACACGTTGATCGGCGAGGACGGCGATGAGATTTCCCTCGCGGAGGTGCGCGGTGAGGGTGTGCAGGGAGGTGCCTTTGGAGAAGAGGCGGGTGCCGCGGCGTCGTCGTCGTCGCTCGACGAGGGCGTTCATGTAGGGATTGTTGAGGGGGCGGTAGTGGGTGCCCACCTCGATGGGCGGGCTGGTGTTTTCGAGGAAGAGGGCTTTGATCTGGGCGAAGAGTTCCCAGTTTCCCATGTGGGGGATGAGGAGGACGATGCCCTTTCCGGCGGCGACCGGTTCGTGGGCGAGTTCGTGGTTTTCGATGTGGACGATCTTCCGGATGTCGTCATCCGAGAAGGTGGGAATGCGGATGGAGGTGAGGAGGTTTGCGCCGGTGCGTTCGTAAACTTGCTCGGCGAGGCTGTTGATTTCCTCGGGGGATTTTTCGTTGCGGAAGGCGAGGCGTAGATTTTTGAAGACGATGGCGCGGTGCCGGAGGGGGAGGCGGAAGAGGAGGCGGCCGAGGAACTCGCCGATGGCGAAGGTGGTTTCCAGTTTTAGGAGGCCGAGGAAGAACTCAAAGCCGCGGTAGGTGAGGTACTGCAGGTAGTGGCCGACAAAGGCGTGCCGCTTGATGACTTTTTCCTTCTCCCGTTTCTTTTTGGCCATGGTTCAGGATTGTTGCAGGCGGCGGTAGTAGTTGGTGAGGGCGGCGGCTTCCGCGGCGACGGAGTAGTGCGCTTCGACGTGTTGGCGGCCGGCGACGGCCATCAGTGGGAGTTGTTGGGGGTCGGAGAGTAGTTTGGCGAGCTTGGCGCGGGTGGCGGGGATGTCTCCGCAGGGGACGGTGAAGCCGTGGAGGCCCTCGGTGATGATGTCCTGCCAGGCGCCGGCGTGGGAGGCGAGGACGGCGCAGCCGGAGGCCATGGCTTCGAGGACGGTGAGGCCGAAGCCTTCGTTGCGGGAGAGGGCGGCGACGAGAGACATGCCCTGGAAGAGGCCGGGGAGTTCGGCGCCGGGGCGCTTGCCGTGGAAGATGACGCGGTTCTGCAGGCCGGCGGCGGCGACCTTTTGCCGGAGGCCCTCCTGGTAGGCGCGGAATTTCGGCGTGGTTTCGCCCACCACGACGACGGTGGGGTCGGGGTTGGTTTGCAGGAGGGGGAGGGCGGCTTCGACGAGGACATCGATGCCCTTTTGGGGACGAACGCGGCCGAAGATGCCGATGCCGTATTTGCCGGGGAAGCCGAGGGCGTTCCAGGCGGCTTGCTGGTCGGCGGGGGGGTAGTAGAGATCGAGGTCCACGCCGTGGGGGATGAGTTCATCGGCGGGCTGGTCGAGGTAGGCGGCGGCGGCGCGGCAGGTGGTGAGGAGGCCGTCCATCTGGTTGATGAGCCACCTCGTGAAGCTGCTGTGCTGGCGTTGGGCGGTGGAGGTGAAGACGATCTTGATCTTTGCCCCGAAGAGGCGCTGGGCGAGGAGAGCCTGGATCATTTCGTCGTTGCGTCGGGCGTGGAAGACGCGTGGAAGTCCGCCGGGCAGTGGTTCGCGGCAGAGGTGGAGGAACTCGCGGTAGCGGAGGGTGGGGACGCCGGGGGGGACGTGGTGGGCACCGAGGACGGCGAGGGGGATGCGTTTCTGCGCTTCGGGCAGGGTCTGAAGCATGGTGGAGGTGACTCCCGAAAAGCGACGATTGGAGTTTCCCAAGATAACCTGAGGGGAGGGCATTGTCAGGAGAGGGAGTTGTCGCGGTGTCGCATGGGCATGCAGAAACCGATCACGCCGACGAGGATGAAGTAGCAGGAGACCAGCTCGAGATAGCCGCGGCAGATGCTCGGAAGCTCAGGGGGGTAGTCCGTTGTTTCGAGGGTCGCTTCCCAGAAGGCATGGGATCCGAAGAAGCGGCTGAAGACGTAGATGAGAATGAGGGCCGCGGCGATGAAGCCGGAGGCAGGATGGCGGGAGGCGAGGGCCGCGAAGCGGAGGGTCTCGCGCTTGTAGCGGACGAGGTAGTAGAGAGTGACGGCGAGGAAGGGGACGATGAAGAAGCGGGTGAGGTGGGGAGGGGCGAAGGTGCGCAGGACCGGTTGGATTTCGCCCACGGCGGCGGCCATGGCCGCGAAACTCAAGGCGCGGTAGATGGGTTTGAAACGGCCGGCATGGCTGGAGGAGGCCAGGAGGAAGGCGGCGGAGGCGGAAAGGAGGGCGACCTGGAGGAGTTCCACCGCACCGTCCTCCATGGCGGAATTTTCCCCCTGCGGCAGCCAGGCGGGGAAGAGCACCAGAACCGAGCCGAGACTGATGAGGGCGGCGATGCCCAAAGTCCGGTGCCAACTGGAGGGCGTTGTGTGGTCGTCTGCCAAGGGAGGCTGTAGGGGGAAATTTTTCTTTCCGTTAATCCGTTAGAATCTCAGCGGGCTGGCTGATGGACATTCGATAGGAG
>JAQCFL010000381.1 GCA_027619375.1 Verrucomicrobiota bacterium
ATTAATTAAGAAGAATTGAATATTAAGTCTCCAGGGAAGGATGGGAGCCGAGGGTTGAGGTCGGGGGAAGTTGGGGGAGGAGTAGCGGCGGGTGTTTGGGGCAGGTATCTATTTCATCAGAACAGATCCACTCAACCTCAACATGATTCACCACAGCGACGACACGCCGGTGGGGCCCTCGAAAATCGGGACGCCAGAGCCACCGCAGCAGGACCGGGGACGATTAACCAAGGCGCAGGCCCGGGAGTTCGGGCTGACCGCGCCGGTGCGCTCGGGTAAGAACTACGTCCTGGATACAAACGTCCTGTTGCACGATCCGGGATGCCTGGGGCGTTTCAAGGACAACCACATTTGTCTGCCGGTGGACGTTCTGGCGGAGTTGGATCGCTTCAAGAACGAGCAGACCGAGCGCGGGGCGAATGCCCGGGCGGTGCACCGCAAGTTGACGGAGCTGTTTTCCTCGTCCGACGCGTTGACGGGGGGGGTAACGACGGAGGGGGGTGGCTCGATCCGCCTGGTGGTGTATGATCCGGCCAGTTGCGAGACGAATTCCTCGCAGTTGAGGAGGTTTCACCGGATCTTTCCGGACCGGGAGCGGATCGATCACCGCATTCTGGCCTGCACTCTCTTGTTAATGCAGCACAACACCACTCCGGTGGTGTTGGTGACCAAGGATCTGAACATGCAGTTGAAGGCCCGGGCGGTGGGGTTGGAGTGTCAGGACTATCTGAACGACAAGGTGGATGCGCGGGAGGTGTCGGACTATGATCTGCGGCGGATCGATGTGGACGCGAGCGAATTGCAGCGCTTTGCGAGCGGGGGGACGCTGGAGATGGAGTATGAGCGCCGCATGGAGGTGGTGCTGAACCAGTATGTGCTGCTGCAGGTGAACGCGAAGCAGACCATGCCGGCGCGTTTGGACGTGAACGGGACCTTTGTGCGCCTGGCCATTCCGGAGGCGCTGCGGATTCCCGACGGGAACAGTCTGAAGCCGTTGAACCTGGGGCAGAAGTGCCTGATCGACGCCTTGTTGAATCCGGATCTCTCGCTGGTGACCTGCTATGGGCAGGCGGGGACGGGGAAGACGCTGGTGGCCATCGCGGCGGGGTTGCACGAGGTGTTCGGGCGGCGTTTCAACGGGTTGACGGTGAGTCGGCCGGTGGTGGCGATGGGGGACCAGATGGGGTTCCTGCCGGGGACGCTGGATGAGAAGATGCGGCCCTGGCTGCAGCCGATCTATGATGCGTTGGACCTTTTGATGACGCCTCTGGCCAGCAAGGCACCACGGCGGAAGCAGTCGAAGAAGGAGGGGGCGGTTGGGCAGAGCATGTCGGGCGGGAAGAAGCCGTATGATCCGCTGCTGGAGCAGGGGATCATCGAGGTGGAGGCGCTGTGCTACATCCGGGGGAGGTCGATTCCGAACCGCTTTTTCGTGTTGGACGAGGCGCAGCAGCTGACTCCGCAGGAGGCCAAGACGGTGGTGACGAGGATGTCCCGGGGGTCGAAGCTGGTGCTGCTGGGAGACCCGGCGCAGATCGACAATCCCTATGTGGACAGCCGGAGCAACGGATTGGTTTACACCCGGAACCGGCTCAAGGGGCAGGCCTTCACGGCGCACATTTCGTTGAGCAAGGGGGAGCGCAGTCCCCTGGCCGAGGCGGGGGCGCAGCTGATGTAGGGGGTCCGTTGACAGTGGCCAAGGAATCGCTAAGCTGCACCTGTTCTTGAGAGGAAAACTCCATTGTTTGTTGCTGTTGCTGCCGCTGGTCGGCCTGTTCGGCTGTGCGGGCGGGAGGCAGTCGGCGTCCCGCTGGTCGGGGCTGCTGGGGCCGGAGCTGCATGCGATGGGCTATCGCAACTGGGTGGTGATCGGTGATGCGGCCTTTCCGTCCCATTCACGGCGCGGGGTGCGGACCTTGCTGGTGGACGGTGAGATACCGGAGATATTGAGAGGGGTCTTGGCGTCGGTGGAATCGGCGCAGAATGTGACGCCGCGGATTTATCTGCCGCGGGAGTTGCGTCATGTGGAGAACAACCGTGCTCCGGGAATGGATGAGTATCGGAGTCAGTTGGAGAAGGCCTTGGCGGGGCATCCGACCCGGGAGATGGAATACCAATCGCTTTCGCTGTTGCTTGAGGATTCGGCGAACACCTTTTCGGTGCTGGTGCTGAAGACGAAGACGACGCTGCCGTATTCGAGTGTCTTCATCGAGTTGGACAGTGCCTACTGGGATGCGGATTCGGAGAAGGAGATGAGGGATCGCATGAAGCCGGTGGAGGAGAAGAAGCCCGGCTAGTGGTCCGCCAACTTTGAAGAGACGAACGACGAGGGCATGAAGACGGATTACGAAGCGATCACGCGGGAGCGGGAGGAGGCCTGGGTGGGTGATGCGGTGCTGGCGCTGTATGTGCGGGAGTGGATTTTGCGGGAGCACGGTGGTTTGGACGGGGCGCGCTTCGTGCGGTTCACCTCGAATGATTTTTTGAGGGCCTTGGGGAATCCCACCTCGGTGGAGGCGGAGATCGGGGTGATTTACAAGAAGCAGGGGCTGGAAGCGGCGTGCGCGCACATCGCGGAGAAGTTGCTGCCGGTGTTTTTGCAGCAGGAAAAGGTGCGGGAGCGGCAGATCCGCGGCGGGAAGCTCAAGGGCTGAGGCGGCGGATGCTCCAGGTGTCGCCTTCGCGGAGGTAGGCGATGCGGTCGTGCAGGCGGCTGGGACGGCCCTGCCAGAATTCGATGGCGATGGGGGTGATTCGAAAGCCGCCCCAGAAGTCGGGGAGGGGGACTTCTGTGCCCTCGGGCCAGCGTTGGAGGAGTTCGGCCTCGCGTTGGGCGAGGGCCTCGCGGTGGGGGACGGTGGCGCTTTGAAATTCGGAGACCCAGGCACCGATTTGGGAGCCGTGGGGGCGGCTGCGGAAGTAGGTTTCGGATTCCTCGCGGTTGGTGCGGGTGACCGTGCCGCGGACGAGGACCTGGCGTTCGAGTTCCTTCCAGAGAAAGACGAGGGCGGCGTGGGGATTTTCGGTGAGGTCGGTGGCTTTGCGGGAGCGGTAGTTGGTGAAGAAGCAGAAGCCGCGATCGTCGAGGCCCTTGAGGAGGACGGTGCGGCTGGAGGGGTGACCCTGCGCGTTGGCGGTGGCGAGGGTCATGGCGTTGGGTTCGATCATGCCGCTGCCGAGGGCCTGGTCGAGCCAGAGGCGGAACTGTCTGATGGGATCGGCATGGACCTCCGATTCGTGGAGGCCGGCCCGGGTGTAGTTCTCGCGGAGGTCGGCGAGAATGAGGTGGGGATCGCTCATGGTGGGAGGCGGGCAGTATTGGTCGGGTCGATGCGGGAATCAAATTAATCTATTCCGGGCGATGCGGGAGAGGTGTCAGGGTGCGGG
>JAQCFL010000382.1 GCA_027619375.1 Verrucomicrobiota bacterium
GGACGTGGAAACTCGGTGGTCATCCCTGGGCCGACATGACCACCTTTTCATTTCATCCGGTGAAGACCCTGACGACCGGGGAGGGAGGCATGCTGGTGACGGACAACGATGAGTATGCCCGCCGGGCCCGCTTGCTGCGCAGTCATGGAATGGAACGGGAGCCGCAGCGCTTCGTCGGTCTGGGCTCGGACGATCCGGTCTTCACCGAGCGGGGGCCTTGGCTCTATGAAATGCAGGAACTGGGTTACAACTACCGGATCACCGATCTCCAGTGTGCACTGGGCCGCAGTCAGCTCAGGAAGCTGGGCGGATTCATGGATCGCCGCAGGGAGATCGTTTCCCGTTATAACGACGCATTTGCGGGACTTCCTCTGGTGACGCCTCCCGGACTCGCCAATCCGGGCAGTCGGGATTCAACGTCCTGGCATCTTTACACGGTCCAGATTGCCTTTCAGGTGATCGGAAAAACCCGCACGGAAGTCATGGCCGCCTTGCGGGAATCGGGGGTGGGGACGCAAGTGCTGTATATACCGGTGCATTTGCAGCCGTGGTATCGAGAGAACCATGGATTCGCACTGGGGAGGTTTCCTGTGGCGGAGTCCTTTTACGGTCAGGCCCTGAGCCTGCCGCTGTATCCGGGGATGAGTGATGAAGATGTCGACACCGTGGTGGCTGCCGTGCGGGACGTCGTTGGCTGAAGGCAAGTATTTGGATTCTCCTTCGTGGGTAGGATGATCGGCAATGAATCAACAAGATGAGTGCAAACTATAAAACTGAACAAGAGAGGTTCTGGGCCGGAGAGTTCGGAAAAGGGTATCAGGAGAGGAACATGGGAAAGAGTTGGGTGGCTGCCAACCTGGCCTTCTTCAGTGAAGTGTTGCGGACGGCGGGCCGGATTACATCGCTCACGGAGCTAGGTCCGAACATCGGGCTGAATCTCATGGCCCTGCGTCAACTCCTGCCGGAGGCACGGCTCACTGGCGTCGAGATCAGCGAAAGCGCGATCAAGAAGTTACTAGAAAACGTGCCCGACGTTGATGCGATCAACGCCTCAATTCTGGAGTGGGAATCCAACGAGAAGAGCGATCTGGTGTTCACCAAAGGAGTGCTCATTCACATCAATCCGGATGCTTTGTCCGGGCTCTACCAGACCATGTACGATGCGAGTTCGAGGTTCATTATGGTTGCGGAGTACTACAGCCCAGAGCCTGTTGCGCTTCCTTACCGGGGACACGAGGATCGACTTTTCAAGCGGGATTTCGCGGGGGAGTTGCTGGACAAGTTTCCTGATCTCTCCGGCAGGGACTACGGCTTCGCCTGGCGCCGCGACCCCCTCTTTCCTCAAGGGGATTTGAACTGGTTTCTTCTGGAGAAGGGAGCCTGAGGCGCACCGAGATGAACCTTGCAATCATACCGGCCCGTGGGGGCAGCAAGCGAATTCCCCGGAAAAACATCCGGGAGTTTCGTGGGAAGCCCATGATCGCATGGTCGATTGATGCGGCCCGCGCCTCGGGTTGCTTCGACGCAATCATCGTCTCCACGGATGACGATGAGATTGCCTTGCTGGCCGAGTCACTGGGAGCGGATGTTCCCTTTCGACGGCCTCCGGGGCTTTCCGACGACTTCACACCGACGATTCCGGTGTTGCGGCATGCGGTGTCCACATTTGAGAAGTATTCCGGGAAGAGTGTGGACTTCGGGTGCTGCATCTATGCGACCGCGCCCTTCGTGAGCGCGGAGAAACTGAAAGAAGGATTGGCCCTTCTTGAGGCGGACGAGAGGTTGGATTTTGCATTCAGTGTGACTTCCTTCCCGTTTCCCATTCAACGGGCCCTGAAGTTGGGGGAGGGTGGGAGGGTGGCGATGTTTCAACCCGAGCATGAGTTGAGCCGGTCGCAGGACCTTGAGGAGAGTTTTCATGACGCCGGCCAGTTTTATTGGTTTCGCCCGGCCAGTCTGGAGGAGCGGGAAGGCTTTTTCACGGCGCGGGCGCGACCGGTGATCCTTCCGCGCGAGCAAGTGCAGGACATTGACACGTTGGAGGACTGGCAATGCGCCGAGTTGATTCACGAGATTCTTGAGAGGCGCCGACTGTGAAGCCCGTGGTCATCAGAGCAGACGCCGGAGGGCGGATGGGAACGGGGCACATCATGCGGATGATAGCCCTGGCCCAGGGCATTATTCGCCGCGGGGGATCCGTGACGATGGCTGGCCTCAGTTGCCCTGATTCTCTGGTGGACCGCTTGCAGGACACTGGAATTGTGCATCGATTTCTCGCCGCAGAGGTGCCAGGAAGTGTGGAGGATGGGATGGCGACGATCGCGATGGCGAAGGAGTTGGGGGCAAGATGGATTGTCACTGACGGATACCATTTCGGCTACGATTTCCAGAAGCAGGTTAAGGATGCGGGTTTCTCACTCCTTTGTGCGGACGACCATGGTTATTCGGAGCGGTGGCATTGCGACGCGATACTCAATCAGAATCTCGATGCGGAGAATTGGGCCAGCTACGCCAACGATTTTCCTGATGCCGCCCATCTGCTGGGATCATCGTTCTGTCTGCTCCGGGAGGAGTTTATCACGGTGGAGGGGAGTTCTAGGAGAGAGGGACGGCCTGAGAACGTGCTCGTTTCCCTCGGGGGATCGGATCCGGACAACGTGACGGAGAACGCGCTCAAGCTCTTGGAGGCCGCCGGTACCCGACCCCTCAACATTCGAGTGCTTGTTGGGCCGGACAATACGCACCTAGAGAGCATACAAGCATTCAAGAGCAAACACCGCTTAAGCCTCGTGCAGAACGCCTCCAACATGCCGGAGCAGTTCGAGTGGGCGGATGTTGTGATCTCGGCGGCAGGGAGTACCTGCTGGGAATGGCTTCATGCGGGTTTGCCTGGTGCGGTCGTCACAATCGCGGACAATCAGGTTCCTATTTCCCGGGCGCTCAGCGAAACCCGCCCCTTGGCATTAGGTCTGGGTTGGGGGACCCAATTGACAGAGGTGGCACAAGTGCGCCGACTAGCTGCATGGATGGAGGATCCAGATTCCGCCACCGACCAGGCGATGGCACGCAAGGTTGTCGATGGGCGGGGCGCTGATCGGGTTGCGGCCTATCTGGACGGATCGTTGAGAATTTGCATCGCGACGGCGGGAGAAGGCTGGATGGCGGAGCGCATGAAAGAGTTCGTGAGCGATCTGGAATCCCGAGGGCACCGCGTGTCTGTCGTTATGGAAGCTGCGGCCATTCCCGAGGGCGACATCCTGCTGCTGTTGTCCTTCTGGGGGCTCGTGCGACCGGCCGTGCTCAAGAAAAACACACACAATCTAGTCGTTCACGGAAGCGACCTGCCGCAGGGGCGGGGGTGGTCACCGGTGACGTCGCAGATCCTGG
>JAQCFL010000383.1 GCA_027619375.1 Verrucomicrobiota bacterium
GCGCGTTGGTGGGAGGGGGGTGCGCGTTGGTGGTGGGTGCGCGTTGGGGGAGGGGCGGTTGGGGGCCTTAAGGCTGCCTCTGGTGCGGGGCACCCAGAGTGGCTCCCGTTCCTTGGTTACCCTGGGCGTTGTTTGTCCTGGGGCTTCAGCCACCGGGGGGGCCTGCTGTTGAGGCGGAAGGGTCAGGGTGCCGAGAGGTCCCGCCATTGGCCGTCGAAGTGATCGATCATTCGCGGGGGGGACGGAGCATTGGAAAAATCCAGGACCCCTCCGCTGAGTCGGCTGGGGTTGAGAATGGTGTTGGGGGAGGTTTGCCAATTGACGTTGTGGTTGAGGTCAAAATGGAGGGTGTATTGGAAGGTGGTGGCGCCTCCGTTCAGGCTGAGTCGGAGGGTTGCCTGGAACTGGGAGGAGGGGATGTAGAACTCCAGGGTAAAGGGTCCGGAATTGGAGCCCTGGCCCCAGATTCCGCCGAGGCCATCGGAGTCGAAGAGGTAGGTGATGGTGCCGTATTTTATGGGGTCGTAGGTTGCAAGGCGGGCATTTGGGAAGTGGAGCTGAGCGGTGGGGAGAAAGGGATACCTGATGCCCGCCCCACGATAGAAGAGTCGCGGAGCGAACATCATGTCGCCGCTGATGTTCCCGCCAAGTTCCGTGGCACCGGGGGGGTCAAAGCCGAAAAATGGGCCGATCCAGGGGGCGAGGCCGGTGAGGGAGGCGTAGTAGATTCCGGAATCCCCGCCCTCATCCGACCATTGCAGGCGGTGGGTGCCTCCGGTGCGGACGATCTTGAGGGCGGTGGGAGA
Organism: Verrucomicrobiota bacterium; assembly: GCA_027619375.1. Classification (GTDB taxonomy): domain Bacteria; phylum Verrucomicrobiota; class Verrucomicrobiia; order Verrucomicrobiales; family Akkermansiaceae; genus JAPKDA01. The sequence goes on from JAQCFL010000383.1 coordinate 807, forward strand.
CACGGAAGGGAGGGACCAGACGTGCTCATTGAAGCCGCTCCCGAAATTGCCGATCCGTCGGATAGTGACCGAATTGAGGGAAGGTGTGCCCGTTGCGTAGCTCAGATTGTAGACGTTGACCGCGCCGTTGGTTCCCGGGAAGGCCGAGCTGACGTTGATGACCTGACCGATTCTGCAGTACTTGTCCTGGAAGGTGTTGTTGATCGGGAGACTGATGAAAAACCGGCTACCGTTGGTGTTGGGGCCGTCGTTGTCCATGTAGAGGCTGTAGGTTGTGGCGGGCTTGGAGCGGAAATCATCCTGAATCGCATAACCGGGTCCGTCGGTTCCCGTGCCGGTACGGGATCCGAAGCGGACGGAGATCCCTGGAGACGGTTGATAGAAGTGGAGACCATCAAAGAAGCGGTTCTTGCGGATCTGGCCGGTGACCGGGTCGTGCCAGGAAGTGGAGCCTTGGGCGAGACGGATGAAATTGGCGACCAGTCGGGGGGCCAGGGAGGTGTCGAAGAGGGAGGTCTGGATGTCGAGCGCGACCGTGAAGGAGTACTGGCCGGAGGTGCCCACGTTGAAGTCCGCGTAGATGCCATCCGCGACTTGTGCGGCGAGGGGGGCGGTGGTGAGGCCGAGGAGGGAGAGGAGGAGGGGGATGCGGAGGGCGCGGGGCATGTGGCTGCGGGGTTACTTGGAGGGGACCGCTCAGGGAGTGTAAGTGAAGGCCTGGAAGACGTTGTCCACGAATGGGAACGCAGCAATGCCAGCTTTGATCTCGGCCCAGCCACTGGAATCGTCGAAGAAGTTCAGAATCATCTCGAAGTTGAGCCAGGCCTTGGGACCGACCGGGGAGTTGAAGTTGAGGTTGATCTGGAAAAGGGGGATGAGGGCGACGAAGCTGGTTCCTGCGGTGAGGTTGGTGTAGATCCGGTCTTCATTCGGCCCGGATCCGTCGAATGCTCCGGTCACGGTGAAGGTTCCGGAGGAGGTGTCGGAGTGGGTCCAGGTGCCGGCCGAGGCGCTCGTGAAGTCGAGGGAGAGGGAGTTTCCGGCACGGTCGTTGAGAGTGATGTTGGGTCCCGCGGCGACCAGATCGGCTGGAGGATTGGGGGAGTAGCCATAGTCGATGGCCAGGACCTGAGCGAAGTAATTGGGGAAGTCGACCCCGGTGATGTTGATGATTTTGTCCGCTTCGGCCAGGGAGTTGTAGAGGACGGCAAGTGAGGGAACCGGGTTAAGGGTTTGCCCCGCGTAGAGGAAGTAGTGGGTCTGTGGGCTGCGGTCCCAAGTGAGCCGGAAGACATCCTCATCGGGGAGGTAGAGGGGTTTGATCGTCTGCTGGCGGATGGTGGGGAGTTCCAGAGAGGGGTCAAAGAGGTCGAAGGTGGCGAGGTCGGGACCGGAGATGACGACGGAATCGAGATTGATTTGATTGACGGGGATGTTGTCTGGATCGCCGGTGGTTGGGAAGAGGGTCGCGTTGTTGAAGTTGTCGATGATGGCGGTGTTGGTGATGACCTTGCCGAAGACCGAATGTTTGTCATCGAGATGGGGGGTGGGGTCGAGGGTGATGAAGAATTGGGAGCCGCCGGAGTTGGGCAGGTTGCCTTTTGCCATGGAGAGGATGTAGCGGGAGTCGTGTCGAAGGTCTGGGTGGAATTGCTCCCGCTGGACGAAGCCCGGACCGCCTTGTCCGCCGGCGAGGTAGTCGCCACCTTGTATCACGAAGTTGTGGATGTGGCGGTGGAAGATCTGGCCGTCGTAGAAGGGAGTGTGGTCAATTTTGTGGGTGACCGGATTGATCCAGGGCCGATTTCCGGTGGCCAGTCCGATGAATGCGGCGACCGGGCGGGGAGCCTTTTCGTGGTAGAGGATTGCCCGGAAGGTTCCCAGGGGAGTGTTGGAGGGAGGGGTGCCGACGGAGACGGTGAAGTCCGCATAGATCTGCGCCTTGGCGGGCAGGGCGAGGAGGAGGAGGGCTGTGAGGGCCGGGATGAGGGCCGGGGTGAGGGGGTTCACGGGGGACAAGAAAGGGGAGAGCGGGCGGTGAAGCAATCGGGAAATGTGGGTTTGGGGGGTGAAAACGAGGGAGATTCGCATTGTCAGGGGCGGGGAGAGGGGGGAGTTTGGCTGCGGCGATGGCTGAACGGACGAGGAACGTGGACACGAAGGGGGGGCTGGCGCTCTTTGATTTGGATCAGACGCTGGTGCCGTGGGACACGCAGTTGCTGTTCTGCAACTGCGTGCTGCGGGAGGAGCCTTGGCGGCGCGTGTATCTGCTGGTGTTCCTGCCTTTCCTGCCGTTGGTTCACGTGCTGGGGGGGGAGGGGATGAAGCGGATTTTTCTGTCGTTCCTTTGGGGGATGAGGCGGGAGCGGGTGGAGGAGTTGGTGCGGGGGTTTGTGGCGCGGTATGTGCCGGGGGAGTTTTACGGGGAGTTGCTGGAGGAGGTGGCGAGGGAGAAGGCGAAGGGGCGATTGGTGGTGCTGACCTCGGCGAGTCCGGAGTTGTATGCCCGGCCGATCGGGGAGGCTTTGGGGTTCGATGTTTCGTATGGGACGCGGGTGGAGTTCGGGGGGAGGGTG
>JAQCFL010000384.1 GCA_027619375.1 Verrucomicrobiota bacterium
GGGGCTTCGGGCGGCGGGGAAGCAGGTGAAGTTTTTGTCGGCGGGGAGTTCGCTGAAGCTGTGCCTAGTGGCGGAGGGGGCGGCGGATGTGTATCCAAGGTTTGGTCCGACCATGGAGTGGGACACGGGCGCGGCGCATGCGGTGGCCATGGCGGCGGGACGGCGGGTGCTGGATGCGGGGACGCGGGAGGAGTTGGGGTATAACAAGGAGAGTTTGTTGAATCCGTGGTTTGTGGTGGAGTAGCGCAGGTTTGCAACCTGTGAGAGGCCCCCGGGCAGTCCCTTGACCGGGGTGGAGTGATACGGAGAGAGAGCCGGGGTTGGGCGGACGACGTGGGCGTCGTTGGTCCATTGGGGGAGGGGTGAGCCGGGCTTGGTGGGGTGTGGCTGGGTAGATCGCAGCCGGGGGGCTGCTCTTCGGCAGGAATGCCGATGCTTCGGGAAGAGGGCGCGCGGCTGGGGTGGGCTTTGGTATCGGGAGGCGGAGGAACGGATCGTGGTGAGGGCGAAAGGGGGGGCGATGCTTGGGCCGGAGGGCGAGGTGCATTCGAGTGGCTTTAACCGCCGGACCGCCCGGAGGTCGGTCCCTGCCCTTGGGGGCCTACACCCGCAGGGCGAGTTCCAGTTGGTCTTCGCCATCGATGGACCAGGCGTCGTGGTTGAGGCGGCGGAGTTCGGTGGCGAATTCCTGGGTGAAGCCGTGGACGGTGAGGATGCGTTTGGGGCGGACGCGGTTGACGGCTTCGAGGAGGCCGGGGAAGTCGGCGTGGTCGGAGAGGGGGAAGATGGCGTCGGTGCGGTAGCGGAAGCGGGCCCCGGGGGTGAGGGCCCATCCGCTGAGCATGGCGGTGCGGGGATTGTGGACGTGTTTGTATTCCTCCTTGTGGAGGGAGTTGGGGGGGCAGATGAGGCAGGTGTCGGGCGGGACGGTGCCTTTGAAGACGACGGGTTGGGGGAGGCCGGCGCCGGCTTCGCGGCAGGCGGTGGTCATTTTGGCGGTGGCAGGGTTGAGGACGGCGGGAAGGCGGGCTTCGGTGAGGATGGCGAGGGCCTCCTGAGCCTTGCCGAGGGAGTAGGCGTGGAGGACGGGAGTGGCGCCGTCCTCGAGGGCGGTGTTGACGAAGTTGAGGATGTCGCCGGAGACCTCGGTGATGGTGGGGAAGACGAACTGCGGTTTGCCGAAGGTGGTTTCCATGATGAGGGTGTCGGCGCGGCGAAAGACGGACTCTTCGGCGGTGAGGCCGCGGCGGACCTTGAAATCGCCGGTGTAGAGGAGGGTGGCGCCGTCCCGTTTGCGGGTGAGATGGATCATGGCGGAGCCGTAGATGTGGCCGGCGGGGAAGAGGAGGATGGTGAAGCCCTTGCGCTGGTGGGGTTGGTGGAAGTTGAGGGGGACGAGGCGGGTGGGGGTGACGTTATAGCGGACGCGGAGGAGGTGGGCGTTGGGGGTGGAGGTGAGGATCTGATCGTGGCGGGCGAAGTGGTCGGCGTGGCCATGGGAGACGAAGGCGCAGGATTTTTTGCGATGGGGATCGAGCCAGAGGTCCGCCTCGGGCAGGTAGAGGCCGTCCTTGGTTTCGAGTTGGATGGGCTCGGGCATGGGGTTAGGTTTCGGAAACGGAAGTGGCCCAGAGGATGCTGAGCCCCCAAATGGCGAGGACGGTGAGGGAGTAGCGGTAGAGGACGCGGCCTTCCTTCCTGCTGCGTTCGTCGTAGATGTGGTAGGTGACGCCGAGGGGGTCGGTTTTGGTCATGGTCATGAAGGACCAGCCGATCGCGGCGCTGATGAGGCCGATGGGAAAAATGCCCCAGTTGAAGATACCGAAGGTGGCGGCGATGAACCCGAAGCCGAGGAGGATGCGGCTGCTCTGGGTGCCTTGGCGGATGGTGGCGAGGTATTCGTCGCGGGACCGTTTGATGGCCTCTTCGGTGGGGAGGATACCGCGGTCCTTGAGGATGGCGCGGGCGGTGGCGACGTCGTGGGCGCTCCATTCGAAGTCGGTGACGAGGACCTGGCCGAGTTCGTAGTCTTCGTAGTCGTGGAAGTAGTGGTCGTCGTCGGGCTTCTCAAAGGCGCTTACTTCAGCGTCGGCGACGGCCTTGGTGGCTGCGGCCATGTCTTCAGGGCGGACGGAGATCTGCACCTGGGCGTCGCGTTCGGCCCCGATTTGAGTGAGGTCGAAGTTGGTGGCGGTGGAGCCGGCGCGGCAGGGAATGCCGGCCTCCTGGAGGACCTCGGTGACGGCCTCGACTTCCTCGGCACTGCGGCAGGAACGGAAGGGGACAAGATTGGTCGGCATCGGGGAGAAGTAACAAGATCGGTGGCAAAATTCACGCCTGGAAATGGGGGCAGACTTTGGAGGGTTGCGTGGGGGGGATGCGGGGATAGGTTGGCGGGGATGAGATGGGCGATTGGTTTGGGCAGGGTGGCGGGGACGGAGGTGCGCGTGCATGTGACCTTTCTGATCCTGTTGGCGGGGTTGGGGATGTATTTCTGGCTGCAGGCGGGTCCGGCGGCGGTGGACGGGGTGCTCTTCGTGGTGGCCGTGTTTGGCTGCGTGCTGCTGCATGAGTTTGGCCATGTGCTGATGGCGAAGGCCTTCGGGGTGCGGACGCCGGACATCACGCTGCTGCCGATCGGCGGTTTGGCGCGGATGGAGAAGATGCCGGAGAAGCCGTGGCAGGAGCTGCTGGTGGCCATCGCGGGGCCGGCGGTGAACGTGGTGATCGCGCTGATCCTTTTGCCGGTGGCGGGATTTCCCTCGATGGAGGATGCGGCGGGGACTTTTGAGATCCCCTTCCTGCAGCGCCTGTTGCTGACGAACGTGGTGTTGGTGGTGTTCAACATGATCCCGGCCTTTCCCATGGACGGGGGGCGGGTGTTGCGATCGCTGCTGGCGATGGTGGTGGACTATACCGCGGCGACGCGGGTGGCGGCGGCGATCGGGCAGGGGTTGGCGGTGGTGGGGGGGCTGATCGGGGTGATGCAGATGCATCCGCTGCTGGTTTTCATCGCCATTTTCATCTTCATGGGGGCGCGGGGGGAGTCGGAGATGGTGCAGGTGAACGCGGCGCTGCGCGGGGTGAGTTTGCGGCAGGCGATGATGACGGATTTTCGGAGCCTGCGACGGGGGGATGTGCTGGGCGAGGCAGTGCGTTTGTTGTTGGCGGGGCCACAGCACGACTTTCCGGTGCTGGATGAGGAGGGGCGCTTGGTGGGGTTGTTGACGCGGGCGCGGTTGATCGAGGTGCTGAGTGAGCACGGGCGGGACTGGCCGGTGGAGCAGGCCATGATGACGGAGGTGCCGAGGGTTTCGGTGGAACTGCCGGTGCGGGAGGCTTACGCGGTGTTGCGGAGCA
>JAQCFL010000385.1 GCA_027619375.1 Verrucomicrobiota bacterium
GAGTTGGCGGACAAACGATTGGCGGCGGTGGTGGCGCTCCTTGGGGACTACGGAGTGGACGAGTCGCAGCTTGTAAAGCAGGTGTTTGTCGCCACGCTGGACGGGACACCGGCCGGGCAGGTGGAATTTTTGTTGAAGTAAGCGGACGGGTATCAAGACGAGACTGGCATGCAGGACTGGGACGCACTAAAATATTTTCTAATCAATCTGGGTTTGCACAACCTGGTGCTGGTGCTGTTGGCGGCTGGTTTGGGGTTGTTGTTTGGGCGATTTTTGTGGGCGCGGTCGGCGCAGGGCTTGATCTCGCTGCGGGAGCGGGTTTCGGCGGAGGGGGAGCGGGCCCGGGAGGCGGAGCGGGAGTTGGAGGAGGCGGAGGAGAAGTTTCGCGAGCTGCGGGCGCAGTTGGAGTCGGGCGAGGGGGGGGCCATGGTGATCAATGAGCCGGGGCTGGAGGAGGAATTGGCGGCCTTGCGGGAGCGGGCGGTGGAGGCGGATGCGACGCTGGAGCGGATGATGATCGCGAACGGGGCGCTGGAGGTGGTGGTGAAGGAGTTGGAGGTGAGGAATGCGGGTTTGGAGGAGAGTGCGGCGACGGGTGGGGAGTATGATGCGGCGGAGTTGGCGGGGTTGCGTGCCGAGATCGAGGTGCTGCGGCGGGAGTCGGAGGAGGTGCGGGAGGAGCGGGATCGAGGGGCGGCGGAGGTGGCGGAGCTGCGGGGGGAATTGGAGGCGGCGGAGGAGGCAGGCAAGGCGAAGAACATCAAGGCGAAGCAGGACGGGGCGCTGAAGGAGCGGGTGGCGGCGTTGGAGATGGAGTTGTTGGCGGCGCGGACGGAGCGGCGGCAGGTGGAGGAGGCATCGGGGGTGTTACGGAAGGAGCTGTACGGGATGCGGCATCAGCTGGAGGAGTTTGAGAAGCGGGCGCATTTGGAGAAGGAGTTGGACGAAGCGCTGCGGGACGCGGAGCAGCGGTTGACGCGTTTGCAGGCGGAGGTGGCGGGGTCGCGGCGGCGGCGGGAGGAGGCCATGAGGGGGGACGCGGGCAAGGGGGAGTTTGCGCTGGAGGAGAAAAAGGCCCTGGAGGGGTCGGTTGATGAAAAGGCGCGGGATGAGAAGCCGGTGTTTGTGGTGGATTCGCGGGCGGAGGAGTCGGAGGAGTCGGAGGAGTCGGAGGAGTCGGAGGTGGTGAAGTTGAGAGTGGAGGATGAGGTGGAGGAGGATGATTTCGCGGATGAGGAGGAGGGGGCGATGGAGTTCGAGGCGGCTGAGGCTGAGCCTGAGGTGGAGGATGAGTTGACGCGTCTGAAGGGGGTGGGAGTGGTGTTGGCGAAGCGGCTGAACGAGGCGGGGGTGACGAGTTTCCGGCAGATCGCGGAGTGGACGGAGGGGGAGGTGAAGGAGATTTCCAAGAAGCTCTCGTTGCGGAAGCGGGTGGTGCAGGGGGATTGGCGCGGGCAGGCGAGGGCCTTGCACAAAGAGGTGCACGGGCAGGATTTGTAGGGTGTGACGCCTTGTTGCGGACCGGATCCACTTCCGCAGATATTCCGATTTCCACTTGGCGTGGGGAGGAGATCTGGGGCATCGGGGCGAGCCGGAGGCTAGCAGTCCCGGGGAGGGCTGAGGAAATGGATGGCAGAGGGCATTTCGCTTGCATCAAGAGGGGCAGAGGCTAGAAACACCCCGCTCCGAGGGGGGAGGTTTGGCCCAGCGTCTGTTTCTCCGCCCGAGGGGAAACCACCTGAAACAAGCTCATGGACAATCTCTCATCGCGAATCGAAAAGGTTACTCCCTCCCTCACTCTGGCAGTGACGAATCAAGCCAAGGCGCTCCAGGCGCAAGGCGAAGAAATTTACGGTTTGGCCGGTGGCGAGCCGGAGATGGACACGCCGGATCACATCAAGGAGGCCTGCTATCGGGCGCTGAAGGAGGGGAAGACGAAGTACACGCCGGCGGCGGGCATACCGGAGTTGCGTGAGAGCATCGCGACGAAGTTGATGGCGGACAACAACGTGGAATATTCCGCGAAGCAGATTTGTGTGACGAGTGGAGGCAAGCAGGCGTGCTTCAACGCGATCCTGGCGATGGTGGAGGAAGGGGACGAGGTGGTTATTCCCTCGCCTTACTGGGTGAGCTACCCGGAGATGGTGCGCCTGGCGGGTGGGGAGCCGGTCTTTGTGGAGACCTCCGAGAAGAACGGCTGGAAGATGACGGCCGAGGAGTTTGAGGAGGCCATGAGTCCGCGGACGAAGATGGTCATCCTGAACTCGCCCAGCAATCCGACCGGGGCGGTTTACACTGAAGAGGAGCTTCGGGCGATTGGTGAGGTGGCGCTCTCGGAGGACATTGTGATCCTCTCGGACGAGATTTACGAGAAGCTGGTGTATGGCGAGACGAAGCACGTGAGTATTTCCTCGCTGAGCCAGGAGCTCTACGACCTGACCGTGGTTTGTCATGGGTTTGCGAAGGCCTACTCGATGACCGGTTGGCGGGTGGGATACACGGCGGCGCCGGAGAAGCTGGCCGCGGCGATTTCGAACATCCAGGGGCACACCAGCTCGAACGCGACGACCTTTGCGCAGTATGGCGCGCTGGCCGCGCTGGAGGGGCCGCAGGACTTCGTGAACGACATGCGGGACGAGTATGACGTGCGGCGGCAGTTCATGCTGGGTCGTCTGGCCTCGATTCCGAATGTGAGCGTGGTGGATCCGAAGGGGGCGTTTTACTTCTTTGTGAACTGTGCGCCGCTCGGGCTGAAGTCGCAGAATCTATGCGACAAGCTCTTGAACCGCTACAAGGTGGCGGCGGTGCCGGGGATCGCCTTTGGCAACGACTCGGCGGTGCGCTTGAGCTATTGCACGACGCTGGACGTCATCAACGAAGGGGTGAGCCGTTTCGAGGAGTTTTGCCGCAGCCACTAAGCGAAGAATTTTGCGGGGATGATCACGGCTGCCTACTCGGTGGAGATCGGGCCGCTGCTGGACGTGGCACGCCGGGCCGGGGCACGGATCATGGAGATCTATGCCCGGGATTTCGAGATCGGCTACAAGGCGGACCAGTCGCCGCTGACCGAGGCGGACAAGGCGGGCAATGAGGTGATCATGGAATTCCTGCGTGTCGCGCATGCGGGGACGCCGGTCATTTCGGAGGAGAACAAGCAAATCGAGTATGCGGAGCGGCGGGATTGGACGCGGTTTTGGCTGGTGGATCCGTTGGACGGGACGAAGGAGTTCATCAAGAAGAACGGGGAGTTCACGGTGAACATCGCGTTGGTGGAGAAGGGGGTGCCGGTGATCGGGGTGGTGTATCGGCCGGTGACGGACACGTTGTATCTGGGGGGGGGGGGGGAGGGGGC
>JAQCFL010000386.1 GCA_027619375.1 Verrucomicrobiota bacterium
AAAATTCCGTTTATTCTGTAAATTTTGTCCACTCACCCCACTCTTTCCCAATAACCCAGTAACCAAAACCCATGCGCCTCCTCCTCTTCCTCACCGCCCTCACTCTCCCCCTCCTCGCCCAAACCCCGCGCCCCACCCTCGGCTCCATCGAACGCCTCGACCCCGCCCTCGACGCCCTCCTCGCCCCCGACGCCAAACTCGAAGTCCTCGTCGCCGACCGCAACTGGTCCGAAGGCCCCGTCTGGGACAAGGCCAACAACCGCCTCCTCTTCTCCGACGTCCCCGAGAACACCATCTTCCAATGGAGCGAACAGGACGGCCTCTCCGTCTTCATGAAACCCTCCGGCTTCACCGGGCCAGGCAACTACGGCCGCGAACCCGGCTCCAACGGCCTCGCCTTCGACAAGGAGGGCCGCCTCCTCTGCTGCGAACACGGCGACCGCCGCATCTCCCTCCTCACCAAAGACGGCGGCAAACGCACCCTCGCCGACAATTTCGAAGGCAAACGCTTCAACAGCCCCAATGACCTCGCCGTCCACCCCGACGGCTCCATCTACTTCACCGATCCCCCCTACGGCCTCCCCAAAGGTCCCGAGGACCCCACCCGCGAAAGCGACATCTTCGGCGTCTACCGCCTCGCCCCCGACGGCAAAGTCACCGTCGTCGACGCCATCCTCGACCGCCCCAACGGCATCGCCCTCTCCCACGATGGCAAACACGCCTTCGTCGCCCAATCCCACGGCCCCGCCCCCATCATCAAAAAATACACCATCCAACCCGACGGCTCCTTCGATGTCGGCAGCACCCTCTTCAACTGCAAAGACCTCGACGGCCGCGGCGCCCCCGACGGCCTCAAGATCGACCAGACCGGCAACGTCTGGACCACCGGCCCCGGCGGCGTCCTCATCATCTCCCCCGAAGGCAAACTCCTCGGCCGCATCCTCACCGGCCAAAACACCGCCAACTGCGCCTGGGGCAACGACGGCTCCACCCTCTACATCACCGCCGACGCCTACCTCTGCCGCATCCAAACCAAATCCAAAGGCGCCGGCTGGTAAGCAAGGCCGTGGCGTGACCGTCCCGGTCGCAAGCCCTCCCAATAGTGGCGGCGGTTTCCAACCAAGAGTGTTCGGCATGGTGAATGCTGCACTGGCAATGCCCCGCAGCGAAAGAGTGGCGGCTTCGTGACGAGGTTGTCCTTTTGGAATTTCCAACCGACAATTTCCAAATAAATTTCAAATCCAAGACCAAATTTCAACCGCAGAAACACACTTCATCAGCCAGTATCGCGAATGACAACCATGTGAGGCAGAGACGATGCCTCTCCTTCGATTCGTTTTCCGATTTGGAACCTGGTGATTGGAACCTGTTCGGAAATTGGTGCGTGGAAATTCAACCCTGTCTCCAAGCCAACCCGGCAGTTTGTCCAAGCACGATCCATGCCGAACACTCTTGGTTTCCAACCGCCAAGCCGGCTCCCCAACCCGTGGCATGACCAGCCTGCCCTCCGTAGTTTCGCGCCTGTCCCGCGCGGGCAGGATCAGGCGATCACTGGCTCAACAACAGTGAATTGGCACTCCCATCTAGTCTTCGAACTCCGATTTGGCGTGGGAGACAAGTCCTTGGTCGTTTGATATTTTGAATTTGGGGATTGGAGCTTATTCGGAAATTGGATCGTGGAAATTCGACGAGGCGAACCCGGAATTCAGGGGAAATTTCCAACCCCCAATCTCCAAATAAATTTCAAATCCAAATCCCAAGAACCAACCCCAGAAGGCCTGGGTCCTTGGACGGACTCCGATGCGCTCCTGCGGGACGAAGGACGGGGCTCGGTCGCAGCCCCCGCCACCCGCGCCCCGCACTCTTCCATTGACCCCGCCCCCCATTCCAGAGAGCATCCCCATCCTCCCCATTCCGCATTCCATCATGTCCTTCCTCGACACCGCCCTCACCACCGAAGACTACCAAAAACTCGGCGGCGTCGGCGGGGCCATCGCCGTCCTCCTCGTCCTCATCCTCTTCTTCCGAGTCCACGCCTTCATCGCCCTGCTCATCTCCAGCATCTGCGTCGGCCTCTTCACCGGCATGGAACTCCCCCTCATCGCCCAGAGCGTCCAGGATGGCATGGCCAGCTCCCTCGGCTTCATCGCCGCAGTCATCGGCCTCGGCGCCATCTTCGGCGAAATCCTCGAGGCCTCCGGCGGCGCGGAATCCGTGGCCCGCACCCTCCTCAAGGGCACCGGCGAAAAACGCGCCTCCTGGGCCATGATGCTCGCCGGCTTCCTCATCTCCATCCCCGTCTTCCTCGACGTCGGCTTGGTCATCCTCATCCCCATCGTTTACACCCTCACCCGCGACACCAAAAAATCCCTCCTCTACTACGGCATCCCCCTCCTCGCCGGCATGGCCGTCACCCACGCCTGCGTCCCCCCCACTCCCGGACCCATCGCCGTCTCCAACTACCTCTCCGACGCCATCAACATCACTGCACCCCTCGGCCTCATCGCCCTCTACGGCTGCATCGTCGGCCTCCCCACCGCCATCGTCGCCGGACCCCTCTTCGGTTCCTGGATCGCAAAGCGCATCCACCTCGACATCCCCAAGTGGGCCAGGGAGGAACTCGCCAACGCCCCCAAGAACCCCGCCAAACTCCCCCCCTTCCTCCTCGTCTTCGCCATCATCCTCCTCCCCCTCCTCCTCATGCTCGCCGGGGCCCTCACCGACACCTGGGTCAAAGGCCAGGAAAAAGCCGCCCTCGCCATCGACGCAACCCTCCTCCAAACCCTCGATGTGGTCCGCTTCATCGGCCACCCCATCATCGCCCTCCTCCTCACCACCGTCCTCACCTGGATCACCCTCGGTCTCATGCGCGGCTTCTCCGGCAAACACCTCATGGACCTCTCCTCCAAGGCCCTCGGCCCAGCCGGCCTCATCATCCTCATCACCGGAGCCGGTGGGGTCTTCAAACAAATGTTAGGAGCCTCCGGCACCGCCCAAACCCTCGCCCGATCCCTCCTCGGCGAATCCAGCACCCACTTCGCCATCCTCGTCGCCGCCTACCTCCTCACCGCCGTGGTCCGCCTCATCCAGGGCTCCGCCACCGTCGCCATGGTCACCGGCGGCGCCCTCATCGCCAGCGTCCTCGCCACCCTCCCCGACACCGTCACCACCACCCCCTCCGACGTCGCCCTCCTCACCCTCTCCATCGCCTTCGGCGCCACCCTCTTCTCCCACGTCAACGACTCCGGCTTCTGGCTCGTCTCCCGCTACTTCGGCATGACCGAAAAACAAACCTTCGCCAGTTGGTCCGTCATGGAAACCATCATCTCCGTCGTCGGCTTCCTCCT
>JAQCFL010000387.1 GCA_027619375.1 Verrucomicrobiota bacterium
CCCCGCCACCCCGACCCCCGCCGGAAATCAAAACCTCATCATCGGCCTCATTCTCGGAGCCGGCGTTTTCCTCCTCTTCATCCTCGTTCTCAACATGAAGAACGGCGGCTTCTCCACCGGGGGCGGTTCCACTTCCGAGTTGGAAACCCTCCGCGACGAACTCGACAGCCGCCGCGGCCTCGTCAACGAGGAACGCCGCCGACTCGGCCTGCCCCCTCTCGCAGCGGATGCCTCCGGCAAATCCGTCGAAGCCCTCGCCGCACGCATCAACAACGACTCCACCGACCTCGTCACCATGGTCCGCCAGTTGCAGACCCTCCTCTCCGAAAAGGAGGAGTTCATCAAGAATACCGACACCCGCTTCGAAGCACTCACCACCCAGAACACCACCCAAAGGGATCAACTCGACCAACTGCGGGGATCCGCCCAGGACGCCGAAAGCCTCCGCACCCGCCTCGCCACCGCCCAGTCACTCTCCGAGTCCGCCCAGACCAAGATTGCGGACCTGCAGGAACAAGCCGCCGACCTTCAGGAACAACTCGCCACCACTCCGAGCACGGCCGAGGTCACCAACCTCCGCCAAAAACTCGAAACCTGCCTCACCGAACGAGACCAACTCCAGACCGAAGTCCTCGCCAGCCGTGAAGAGGTCAAATCTCTCCGCGCCGACAACAATGACCTCAATTACGAGATCCAGAAACTCCGCTCCGCCCTCGATCGGACCCGCCTCTTTTTCGACTCCGCCGACAAACTCCCCGCCAAGGCAGGTGCCCTCTACGCCCGCCTCGCGGAGTGCGAAACCCTCTCCGGACAGGAACTCTCCGCCGAGTACGCCAAAATCAATCAGGAACTCAACGCCCGGGTCGTCGATTCCATCGACTTCCAATCCGGTTTCTCCCGCATCAACCTCGACAAGGCTCAGGAAACCCGCCTCGCCGTGCAGGCCTCCGGAGAGAAATCCTACTTCCTCATCGTCGGCTATGCCTCCAAAACCGGCGACTTCGACAGCAATCGCAGCCTCTCAGCCGATCGCGCCAGCACCATCGCCTCCGTCGTCGATTTCAACAAGAAGTCCGGCCAGGAAGTCGGCGCCGTCTTCCTCGGCCAAACCGCCCGCTTCTCCCCCGACAGCGAACTGAAAAATCAGGTCTGCGAAATCTGGGAAATCAAGGAGTAGCCGCCTCCATCAATCCTTCCCTCGGTCCAACTCCTCCAACAAGCGCTCCATGTCTTCCATGTGACGCTTCATCCGCTCCATCGGATCACTCCGCTTCACCTCGGCCCGCTCGAAATCCTCCGGCTTCCCGTCCTGCCACCGCAGGGCCAGTCCCGCCGGGTCCGGCTCCACCGCTTCAGCATCCAACAGCACCTTGATGTCCGCCGTGGGCAGGATGAACGTTTTGATCCGCCCCGCCCGCGCCAGTGCAATCCCCACCACGTTGCCGTCCAGATCCACCACCGGTGCCCCACAGTCCTCGGGCTCGATCTGCATGTCCGTCTGCATCACCCGACCAAAATCCTCCACCACCCGGCTGTAGCGATGCCCACCCATCCGGTTCATGGCCTCCATCCGCTGGGCCGGAATCTTCGCCGCCTCCGGACGTCCTCCCAGTTCCACCTCCACCTCCGTCTCCGCTTCCCCCCGGCTAAACCGCAGCTTGATCGTTCCGCCCGGCTCCATGCGTTGCAACATCGCACCCAGCTCAAAGGTCCCATTCGTCTCCTTCCCATCCAAACCCAACACGATATCCCCCCTCCGCAGCCCCGCCCGCTCCGCTCCGGTCTCCGGCTGGACCTGCTCGATCTTCACCCCCGGCCCCGCATGGGTCGTATCCATGATTACCCCGAGAAACGCGCGATCCGACTCCCGCAAACTCCGCCGCAGCACACTCACCACACCCATCCCGCCCGCCGAACCATCCGGTCGGGCCAGGGCCAGAAAGGAACCCAGCGGAGGCTCCCCGGGCTCCCCGAAATTGATCGGCGGGGACTTCAGTCCCTTCACCTCCAGCAGCGCCAGATCATCCGCCTGGTAAACCCCCACCACCTTCGCCGCCAGCAACCGCCCGTCCGAAGCGCGACACGACAGACTCTCCAAGGCCTTTCTCACATCGCTCCACTTCGTCAACACCTGCTCCGGCCCCACCACCGTGCCATAGGCCACCTGCTTCCGCCACACCCGCACCTCCACCGTGCTCGCCGCAGCCCGCGCCAGCACCGGCGACACCGCTTCGAAAACCCCCAGTGCCTGCGCCTCCAACTTCGGCCGATCCTCCGGCCGAATGTCTTCAAACTGCCCCGCCGCCACTCCAATCGCAGCCAGGGATATCAAGGCCGTCACACGCATCATGTTCATTCGCGATTTCATCTTTTTACTCCGCCTCAATCACATCCCCCAACCGGGCCAGCTGAATTTCCCGCTCCATCTCCCGATTCCCCCGCACAAAGGTCACCTGCACCTTGTCGCCGGGTTGGTAATCATTGAGCATCTGCAGCAAGCCTTTGAAGCTGCGCAATTGCTGCCCATCCAAGGCACGCACCACATCCCCCACGTGTATTCCCGCCATCGCCGCCGGTGAATTGGGCTGCACCTGCCCCACCAGCAACCCACCGCGACCTTCTCCCTCCACATTGAACCCGATCACCGGGCGATCCGGATTATCCAGCGGATTCAACGTCAACTGCCCCCACATCTCACCCTTCAACATGCGATCCCAATCCCGCACAAAATCGCTCACCCCGCGGTGGTTGTTGCTCGCCAGCTGCGGCCCGATCGAGGAGTGAATGGCCACCAGCCTCCCCTCCAGATCAAACAATGGCCCACCCGAATCCCCGCCGATCAAGGTGCAGTCCGAGACCAGATACCCCAGCGGATTGCGCCCGAGGATGCGGCCGAAACGCACCGGCGGGGTCCGCAACGGATCAAAGCCCCCCGCATGCCCCAGGGAGACCACAAAGTCGCCCACCTTCATCTTGTCGGAATCGCCCAACTCCACCGTCGGCCACGGCCCCTCGCCCTCCAACTGCACCATCGCTTCGTCCCGACCGCGGTTCGCCCCCAGCACCCGCGCCCGGACCTGCTTCCCGCTGGGAAAGATCGCCAGAACCTCCTCAAAGCCGTCCACCACATGCCCCGCCGTCAACACCAGACCATCCTTCGAGACAACCACCCCGCTCCCACTCCCCGCCTGCCCGTTCTTGGTCGTCGCAAACAGCGAGACAGTCGCCGGCATCACCTTCGCTACCACCGCACGCACCCCTCCCTGCAGCTCCTTCAGTTCCTCCAAAGTCCGAACCTCCCCCTCTGCCCCCGCCAGCCCCGCAAATACGACCC
>JAQCFL010000388.1 GCA_027619375.1 Verrucomicrobiota bacterium
TGGAGGCCGGGGTGTGTGCGGCGGCGGTTTGTCTCGCGGACGAGACGACCTCGGGCGGGCTATGCGGGATGGCGGAGGCGCTTGAGCGAGGGCGGGGACTGGGGTTCCGGGATTTCGTTTAACCCTAAGAACTTGGATGAATTTGAACAGGAGTTCGCGGAGGTCGCAGAGAGCCGATGTTTGATTACGGATAACGGATCGCGTTGAAACGCCCCTTCTGGGTGAGGTGCGATGTTTTTGTCAGTCTTGAATGGCACGTGGTTAAGCCGTATCTCCCATTTTTTTTGAGAGGACCCAGGGCTGCGCTCGAGACTCGCTTGCCCTGGGCTTTGTTCTCTCCCCCTTTTAGGGCTGGGGAGGAATTGCCAGGCCACATTGACTAACAGAAAGTCGACGATGGAGGACCTTAACCATGTGCCATTCTTGTCAGTACTTTATTCTCTGCGCTCTCTGTGTCCTCCTGTTCATCCTGTTTTCCTTTCCAGGCTAATCGCGCAGAGACCACTCTGGGAGGCGGATGAGTTCGCCGCCTTTGAGGGCCGAATCATGGGCGCAGATGCCGGTGCAGGTGATGTTGGCGGACTCGACGGCGTTGGGGTAGGCGTCGTTGCCTGAGGCGAGCATTTGCACGAACTGGTGCACGAGGTGGGGGTGGGAGCCGCCGTGGCCGGCGCCCTGGGTGAAGGAGAGGTGCTCCTCTCCGCCTTCGCCGCCATAGACGCCGCCGGTGGTGAAGGGGGCGATTTCTGCGGGGAGGCGATCGGCGAAGTCGGGGCATTTGATTTCCTCGGGGATCTCGGGTTCGGGCTTCTTGGCGGTGTGCATGACAAGGGGGCAGCCTTCGATGAGGGGCCACTCGACGGATTTCTTATCGCCGTAAACCTCGATGGACTCGCGGTATTGGCGGGCCACGTCGAAGAGGGAGCGGTAAACCTGCGCGGAGAGGTCGCTGTCCTTGAATTTGATGTGACACGTTTCGACCGCGAAGGGGGAGTTGTAGCAGGCGTGCATTTCCTTGGCGATGGTGCCGGAGGGGAAGCAGGAGACGTATTCCGCTTCGCCGCGGGTGAGGCCGAGGATGGGGCCGACGCAGTGGGTGGCGTAGTGCATGGGGGGCAGGCCGGGCCAGTAGCCGGGCCAGCCGGACATGTCTTGTTGATGGGAGGCCTTGAGGAACTGGATCTTGCCGAGTTCGCCCTGGTCGTAGAGTTCCTTCATGAAGAGGAACTCGCGGGCATAGAGCACCGTTTCCATCATCATGTACTTGAGGCCGGTCTTGGCGACGAGTTCGACGATGCGTTTGCAGTCCTCGAGGGAGGTGGCCATGGGGACGGTGCAGGCGACGTGCTTGCCGGCTTCGAGGGCCTGGATGGATTGTTCGGCGTGGTTGGGGATGGGGGTGTTGATGTGGACCGCGTGGACCTCGGGGTCCTGTAGAAGTTCCTCGTAGGACGTGTAGCGTTTGGCCACGCCGTATTTGTCGCCGATTTCATTGAGGCTCTTCGCGTTGCGCTGGCAGATGGCGTGCATGTTGGCGCCGGGGTGGCGTTGGTAGATGGGGATGAACTCTGCTCCGAAGCCGAGTCCGGCGATGGCGATATTGATTTGGGACATGCTTTGTTTGGGATTAAGTTTGAGAGGTGGTGGGCTTCAAGAATTCTCGCTTTGCCGTCTGCCTTTCCATTTCATGGACTGATGATGGGTGGTCCGAAGGGTGAAGGAAAGTCAGGAAGCTCGATGGAAATTCATGGCGTCTACGCGCTTTGCTCCTGCTGGTCCACATAGTGGCGGCGGGAGAGGACGAGGTGGCGGTGCATGGCGGTGGCGGCGGCCTCGGGATTGGAATCGGAAATGGCGTTGAGGATGGCGCGATGGGTGTTGATGACCATCGAATACCAGTCCTCGGAGCCCCGGTTGGCGTTGGCGTAGTCGATGCAGCGCCGTTCGAGGCCGGCGAGGATGGTGGCGTAGAGGGAGTTTTTGGAGCCCTTGGCGACGGCGAGGTGGAAGGCGATGTCGGCGCGGCTGAAGGTGGCGCGGTCGCCGCGGGAGGCTTCCATCTCGTCGATGGTGGTCTGCATCTGCTGGATGATTTTTTCGCCGGCGTGGGTGGCGGCGAGTTTGGCGCATTCCGTTTCGATGAGGATGCGCAGGTCGATGAGGTCGAGGAAGGAATCGTCGGGGGTGAGGACCGAGTAGGTTTCGAGGGCGTTGCCGAGGGTTTCGAGGCTGGGGTCGGCGATGTAGCTGCCGGAGCCTTTCAAGGTGCGGAGGAGGCCGCGGCCGCGGAGTTGTTGGATGGCTTCACGAATGACGGTGCGGCTGACCTCGAATCGTTCGCAGAGCTTCTCTTCAGAAGGGAGGCGTTCGCCGGAATTGAGGGTGCCGGCGAGGATTTCCTGTTCGAGCTCGGCGACGACTTCGGAACTGCGGTGGGCCATGGGGGGATGTTAGAAGCAGAATGGGCGGGTCGCCATCAGAAAGTGCGGGTGGGGCTGGAGGCGAACAAGCGAGAGAGAGAGAAACCGCGAATGGACACGAATGGAGACGAGCGTTCCATGAAGCCTTCCTTTGCTTGGCTCGAAATCGAGGGCTTCATGGGGTAGTCCAAGCTCGTCTCACAAGTTGTATGACCTGGAGGATGATCTGGGGGAGGCGAATGATGTTCTCGGGGACAAGCCGGAGGTGTTGGCGAAGATGCAGGGATTGGCGGAGGCGATGCGGGAGCGGTTGGGGGATAATTTTCAGAAGGTGAAGGGAACGGAGCGGCGGGAGGCGGGGAGGTTGTCGGGGGGGGCGCTTACATCGTGCCAACGAAAGTCGCCGGTCAGGGCGTTGTTGTGAGCATGGGAATGCGGAGAGTATTGGCGCGGGATGCGTTGCTCCTGGTGCCGATGCTCATCGTGGTGGCGGCCATGTGCGCCGTGCCGGCGGTGGTCGACCGGGAGGTATTGGATTCCTTTGGGAAGCCCGTTCTCGATGAGTTAGGTGAAGTGGTGTGGGAGGAGGACCGTTGGGAGACTTGGAAATTGAACTGGGAGTCGAACTTGATGATGGGCTTTGCTTGCGGGTTGTTTCTGTTCGGACTGGCTAGCTACGGGTGGGATTGGGTGAGGCGGGTGTTCGGGAAGCTATTGAGGCCGGGAAGGGGTGGGGCGGGGAGTTGAGGGACTGCGGAGGTGAGGGTGGGGAGATGGGGGAAGGGTGGAGCGGAAGGCGGAGGCGCGGGCGGGCGATTTTAACCGCCGGACCGCCCGGAGGTCGGTCCCTGCCTTTGGCGGGGCGGGGTGTTGAGGGACTGCGGAGGTGGGGGGGGGG
>JAQCFL010000389.1 GCA_027619375.1 Verrucomicrobiota bacterium
GGTGAGGAAGATGAGGAAGGAAGGGTGGAGGTGGAGCGCTTTGCGTTTGTGCCGGAGGACTTGCAGGGGGGGCGAAGGTGGGAGCGGAGCTATCGGGTGCGGGGGGCGGTGCATCCGAAGCGGCCCACGCCGCTGCCGTTGGCGGAAGGGGCGCGGGTGTTGACGGGGGTGGAGGCGGACATTGTTTCCTACAATCCGCTGGGGACGGTGCGGGTGGAGAACGCGGACCGGGGGGTGGTGGATTTCGCGGTGGATGGTGGGACGGTGAATCTGGCGGAGAACGAGAGTCTGCCGCGGGACAATCTGGATCTCTATGTGCCGGTGGAGGAGGGGCCGGGGCTGGAGCGGGTGTGTGCGAAGTTGGGGATGAAGGGGTTGAGTGATCGGGAGAAGGTGGAGGCGTTGGCGGAGTTTTTTGGAAAATTTCGCTACACCTTGGATCTGCAGATGACGGTGGGTGGGGAGGGATCGGGGGAGGCGATCACGGAGTTTCTGGAAGTGACGAAGAGCGGGCACTGCGAGTATTACGGCACGGCGGTGACGCTGTTGTTGCGTCAGGCGGGGGTGCCGGCGCGGTATTGCGAGGGGTTCGGGGCGCAGGAATGGGATGCGGAGCGGAAGGAGTGGGTGCTGCGGGGGATCCATGCGCATGCCTGGTGTCGCGCCTACCTCGGGGGGCATCCGGAGGAGCAGGCCGGGGCGGAGGGGATGGTGGAGACGGTGTGGGTGGGCGGGGAGTGGGTGGACGTGGATCTGACGCCGCCGGGTTGGCTGGGGCTGGAGCAGATGGGTGCGGGTCCGCCGATATTGGCGCAGCTCTTGGATTGGTGGCAGCGCCTGCGGGAGGACTTTTTAATTTGGCGGACGCGGCCGGAGCATCGAGTGATCGTGACGGGGATCATGATGGCGATCGGGGTGGGCTTATTGGTGTACATTGCGCGGCGGATGTGGAAGCACCGGACGCGGCGGGAGCGGGAGAAGAAGCGGCTGAGGCCGGGCGGGGAGGGCGAGTTGCTGACGCCGCTGCATGGATTGGAGCGGAGTGCGGTGGCAGTGTTGGGGCTGCGGCCGGAGGGGATGGCGCTGACGCGGTGGTTGATGGGGCTGGAAGGGAGGATGTCGGGAGGACAGGGGGCATTGCGGCAGGCGGTGGCGCTGCACTGGAAGGCGCGGTTTGATCCGCTGGGGGCGGAGGAGGCGGAGCGGGAGGCGTTGGAGGTGGTGTGTCAGGAGTTGAAGAGGGAGATCAAGGGGGCGCGGCGGGGGTAGGGGGGCTGCGGCCCGTTGGGGCTTCGGATGTTGTGGGTGGCGCGGTTCGCTGGGGGGCGGAGGGAGGAGCGGAGGTTGCCGTCACCCTGTCAGGGTGAGGAGGTTGAAAACCTGGGCTTTGAGCCAAGTCCCCTTCAGGGACGGGGGAGGGCTGGCGACCGGGACGGTCACGCCACGAGGAGAGGGGGGAACCCACCGTTGCGGGGTCGGGCGGGTTGGGAAACCCGCTGGCCTTTCACGGGTTGGAAACCTGCGCTACTTTTTGAGGACCTGGCCGTCGGCGAGGAGGCGGGATTGGAGGGTGTCGAAGGGGAGGTCCTGGACGGCGAGTTTGTGATCGAGGCTGAGGCAGGCGGCGGTGGCGGCGGACTGGCCGAGGATCATGAAGACGGGTTCCATGCGGATGGAGCCGTAGGCGATGTGGGAGGAGGAGACGCAGACGGGGACGAGGAGGTTTTCGCATTCGGCTTTTTTCGGGATGATGGCGCCGTAGTCGATGGGGTAGGGGCCGCCGGGGCTGCGTTGGATGTCGCCTTCGTTGCGGGCGTGGCCGTTCTTGTCGACGTAGCGCTGCACGTTGTGGGAGTCCATGTTGTAGGAGCCCATGCCGACGGGGCGGGGGGTGGGGATGTTGCGGACGAGGTGGTTTTCGTTGACGACGACATCGGAGACCATGCGGCGGGCCTCGCGGACGTAGAGTTGGTGGGGCCAGTGGCCGTTGTCCTTGAATTCGTCCTTGGCGAGGCCCCAGGAGGCCATGCGGGTGCGGATGTCCTCGGGGATGCGGGGGTCGTTGGCGATGAACCAGAGAAGGCCCTTCTGGTAGGTTTCGTGTTCGGCGATGATCTCCTGGCGGCGTTCGTAGGAGGCTTCGGGGTAGTCGTAGTTGTAGCCGATGTTGTCGAAGGAGAAGCCGCCGTGATTGTTGGTGTCCGTTTTATGGTTCGGGATGGGGTCGAACTTGCGGAAAACGTCTTTCCAGCCGGTGAGGAAGTAACGGAGGGCGAGTTCGTATTGTTTGGGGTCGTAGCCCTCGGGTCTGGGGAAGGGGAGGCGGTTGGGGTCGTGGTTGGTCATGCAGGTGCGGAAGCAGTAGGCCTGGATGCGGTGGTCCGCGGAGAACTCCTGGCCGGGGTCGCCATCGTGGATGCGGGGGAGGAGGCCGGAGGAGGGATCGCCGGGGATGAGGTAGGGATCGACGGGGTTGTCGAACTGGTGGGAGACGGTGCCGGCGGTCTGGACACCGTTGCGGAGTTCGCCATAGGTGGCGTTGGCCTCGCGGCCGACGGTGTAGCTGACCTTGGCGGCGGCCATGAGGTCCCCTTCGTAGGTGGCGTCGATGAACATTCGGGCCGGGTAGGTGGCGCCGGAGAGGGTTTTAATGGAGAGGATGCGGCCGTTTTGGAGTTCGACGCCGTTGGTGCGGTCGAGCCATTCGTCGCGGAGGACGGTGATGTTGTTTTCGCGGATGAGGTCCTCGAAGATTTGTTCGGCGACGTGTGGTTCGAAGATCCACATGGTGCGGGAGTTGCCGTCGGCGGCGGGGGCGCCCTGGCCCCTGTTGCCGTATTCGGACTGTTTCTGCCAATTCCAGGCCTGGTCCTGGTCGTAGTGGAGGTAAACGCGGTGGTAGAAGTCGCGGGAGAGGCCGCCGATGACTTCCTTTCTGCCGGAATCGGTCCAGCCGAGGCCGCCGGCGCTGAGGCCGCCGAGATGTTTGTCGGGGCAGACGATGAGGACGGACTTGCCCATCTTTTTGGCCTGCACGGCGGCGGTGATGGCGGCGGAGGTGCCGCCATAGATGAGGACGTCGTGGATCTCGGCGGCGGTGGTGGAGAGGGCGAGGGCGGGGAGGAGGAGGAGTTTGAGGGCGGGGTGCATGACTTGGAGGAAGGCTACGGGAAGGGAGACGGATTCTTGTCGGGGATGGGGTTTTGGGGGACGTTTTGACCGCTGATCACACTGATTAAACTGATTTTTGGAGGGGGATTGGGGGTTGGATTGTTTGGGGGAAGAGGTTGACGAAATGGGGGGAAGCGGTGTG
>JAQCFL010000390.1 GCA_027619375.1 Verrucomicrobiota bacterium
TCCTGCTCCCCACCCACCCCGGTCGCAAAGGCCATCGCCTCCCCCGGACCCGCCCCGCGCATCCGATCCACCGCTCTGACTAGCCAACCCACCGCCATGACGCAAATCGACTCCTCAATCTTCCTCCGGACTCGAGTTCAGGGAGGCCCGCAATTCCTCCGGATCCACCCGCGCCGTGCCGATCTTCGACACCACGATCCCCGCCGCATGATTCGCCAGCCGCGCCGCCTCCACCGCTGAGGCCCCCGCCGCCAGCGCCGCCGTGAGCGTAGCAATCACGGTGTCCCCCGCCCCCGACACATCAAACACCTCCCGCGCCTCCGTCGAAAGCGTCCGCTCCACGGCACCACCCCGGCAAATCGCCATCCCGTCCGCTCCCAGCGTGATGATCAGCAACTCCGGCCCGTGCCGTTCAAAAATCAAGCGGCAGACCTCCGCCAGCGGATAAGCCTCCCCATGATCAGGCTCCGGCAATCCCGCCAACTCCAGCGCCTCGTGCCGGTTCGGCGTGATCAATCCCACCCCGTGAAAGTCCAAGTGCCGCGACGGCTTCGGATCCAACGACACCACCTTCCCGTGCCGCCGCGCATGCGCCAACAATTCGCTGAACAAGCCCTGCGAAATCACCCCCTTCGCATAGTCCGAAAAAATCACCGCATCACTCCCCTCAATCGCCGCCAACAACTCCGGGTTCGACTCCAGCGTGTAAGCCGACGCCGCTCCCTCGTAGTCGATCCGGCAAAGCTGCTGCGTCCGCGCCAACACCCGCGTCTTCAGAATGGTCGGCCGTTTCGCATCGGCCAAACAAAGCGCCGTGTCCACTCCCGCCCCCTGCAACAACTCCACCAACCGCTCCCCCGCCGCATCAGCTCCAATCGCTCCCGCCAACCGCACCGTCGCTCCCAGCGAAGCCAGATTCAGCGCCACGTTGGCCCCGCCCCCCGCCGTGTGCGTCTCCCGCTGGCAATGCACCACCGGCACCGGCGCCTCCGGCGAAATGCGCTGCACGTCCCCCCAGATGTAATGATCAAACATCAGATCCCCCACCACGAGAACACGCAGCGAGCTGAAGGCCTCAAGGATCTTGATCGATTTCATGGCAGACGCTCTGGCCAGGTAGTGGCGTCGATGGCTTCCAGCCATTGGTGGAGAATGAGCGTGTGCACTTCCTGAATACGCGCCGTGTTCTCGCTGGGCACCACAATCTCGTGAGCACACATCCCCTTCGCGCTCCCGCCCGACTTTCCCGCCACCAACACCGTGACCACCCCCCGCGCCGCGGCCGCCTCAAAGGCCGCAATCACATTCACACTGTTCCCACTCGTCGTGAACCCCACCAGCACATCCCCCGCCTTCCCCAAGGCCTCCACTCCCCGCGAAAAGACCTTCTCATACCCGTAGTCGTTGCAGATGCACGTGATCGCGGTCGGATCGGCATTCAAACAAACGGCCGGCAAAGCCCGCCGCTCCACCGAATACCGCCCCACCAACTCCTCCGCCAAATGCAGCGCGTCCGCCGCACTCCCCCCGTTCCCACAGGTCAGCAACTTCCCCCCCGCCAACAACGACTGCACAATCGCCTCCCCCGCCGCCTCCACCGCCGACCCGAGTTCCGCAGATGCGGTGAGCACCGCCAGCAGTTCATCGATCGAGGACTGAAATGTGGGATTCGACATGACTTCAGATTCCGGGCGTGTGTCCCAATCGATGATCAGGGACGAGGTAATTATTCACGTAATCCGTGACCGCTTCTTCCAGGGTGTGCATCGGCCCCTCCCACCCCGTCGCCGCCAACCGCTTGACGTCCGCACAGGTGTGATACTGATACTTCCCGCGCAACACCTCCGGCATGTCGATGAACTTGATGTCCACCGGCAACCCCAGCGCATGAAAAATCGGCGTCACCAACTCGATCCACGTCGAGGCCCTCCCCGTCCCGATGTTGAAAATCCCCGCCGCCTGCGGATGCGCCGCCAGATGCAGGGTCATCGCCACCGCATCCTTCACATAAACGAAATCCCGCTCCTGCTCCCCGTCCTTGTATTCCGGCCGGTGACTCCGGAACAACTCCACTGTCCCATGATCCCGGATCTGCGCATAGGCCTTGTGCACCACGCTCCGCATGTCCCCCTTGTGGCCCTCGTTCGGCCCAAACACGTTGAAATATTTCAACCCCACGATCCGGTCCAACCACCCCCGCCGCTTGGCATGCAGATCGAAGAGATGCTTCGAGTAACCATACATGTTCAGGGGCCGGTAAGCCTCCAACTGATCCGCCCCATCCGCCATCCCCGCCTCGCCTTCCCCATAGGTCGCCGCCGAGGACGCATAGACAAACCGCCGCCCTCCCGCCAAGGCCCACTCCGCCAACTTCTTGGTGTAGCGGTAGTTGTTCTCCATCAAATACCCCGCGTCCTTCTCCGTCGTCGCCGAACAGGCCCCGAGATGAAAAACCCACTTCACCTCCTCCAGCGACCCTCCCTCCAACTCCTCCAACACCTGCGCCGCGTCCAGATAGTCGTCGTAACGCAAGGGCACCAGATTCCGCCACTTCTCATCCGTCCCCAGCACATCGCTCAACACCAGGTTCTCAAACCCCCGCCGGTTCAACTCCCAGACCAACGCGCTCCCAATGAATCCGGCCGCTCCGGTGATGAGAATTTTGTCGGCGACGTTCATTCAGTCTGCAGGCGGATTACGTGCGAAAGCGCTTGATCAGGGAAGTGGTGGAGTGCCCTTGCACGAACGGAAGAATCCTGATCTCCGCCCCACATGCAAGCAACTCCGTTTTTTCCGAGCCCTCCATGGAGTCGATGGTGTAGTCCCCCGCCTTCGTATAGACATCGGGCCGGATCGCCCGGATTTCCTCCGCCAGCGTCGGACCACGAAAAACAAACACCGCATCCACACAACGCAGACTCGCCAGCGCATAGGCCCGGTCCTCCTCGCAGTTCAGCGGCCGGTCCTCCCCCTTCAACTCCCGCACCGAGGCATCACTGTTCACCGCCACCACCAACAAATCCCCCAACCCTGCCGACTCCTGCAGATAGGAAAGATGACCGCGGTGCAGCAAATCAAAGCACCCGTTCGTCAGCACAACCTTCTTCCCCTCCCGCGCCGCCGCCGCCCGATACTCCACCATCCCCTCCAGGGACAAAATGCGCGAAGTCGGATCAGGTGAACTCATCGGGAAGGAAACAGATGGTGCATCGCGGAGAGCAGATCGTCAAACACCGGAAACCGCTCCGATAGCCCCAACTTCCCCAACTCCTCCCGCAAATCATCCAATCCCGTCGCCACCCCCCCCCCCCC